>JBGULD010000042.1:0-50928 GCA_045114745.1 Bacilli bacterium | reverse complement strand
AGTAGGAGGAAGAAATTCTCTTGAAAGTAAATTGTTTTGCTTTCAGGATTCCCTCCCCTTCTAGAAAGAAGATAATGTTATGGAAGCCCTCGTGGCTTTCATGGTATTCTTGGTGTTTTTATTACTCCTAAGACGAATTTAGGATAATAAAAAAAGGTAACAGGTTAGGACTAGCCTGTTATCTCAAACACCATAAATATTATAGTCCGTCTTCAGGATAGAATCAATAGGAGGGAACTCCTGAACTTGGGATCTACTAATGTGGATCCCTTGTTTCTTTTTTCTTCTTTAAATATCCAGAAAGCCATTTGTCGACTTTTCTAGCAAGATATAGTAATAACCCTACGTAGGCAATAATTAATAAACCAACACGCAAATAATCAATAACATTTGTGCTAGTGAATGAACTAACTTCCTTAGGAATAATTTGTACACCAAAGATTACGGTAGCACAGCCAATACCTCTACAAAGAATGATTTCTAATAAATGAACCCAGAAATTCATCTTAGTGGCACCACTGACCATACAAATTGCGTCATCAGGGAATATTGGTAATAAATACATAATTGGGACATAGACCATCCCTTTTTCTTGCACTAAATCTTTGGCTTCGTCATATTCTTCTTGTCCAAGAATCTTCACGATAGCTTTATTACCACCAAATCTTCCGATTAAATCCATGACCACCGATGTTAAAACAACGGAAGCAAAACAAATCAAAAAGATAATAAATGGTGGAAGATAATCAAACGCGGCTAATGATAATAAATCAAATATCATGCTACATGCTGGCATGAATGATAAGAATATGGTGCAGACCACTCTTAAGAGAATATAAGCAATAACTGCCCAACCACCAGTTTTCTTTAACCAGGCTTTTAATAAATTGACATCAGTTAAGCCGAAAGCTCTAAGTAAGAAAAAGAGTCCGACACTGATGGAAGCAACCACTAATAAGACGATGACAATCTTAAGATATTTTTTTAATTTATCTTTCGAGATTTTTAACATACTAATTTATTTTATTCTTTTTCTCGTAAAGAAAAAATCATTTCTCTTTTCTAACTAAATAAAAATATTTAAAATAATCACATGTCGGGAGGGAAAAAATATGATTTGCAGTAAAGAAATTATTGAGTTTTATTCTTCAGCGGAGAACTATGTTCTTAACTGTAGTAATGACTTACAAATCGTTAAAAAACTTTATCTTTCCTCTATCAAGAATGATGAAGAAGAAGCAAACAAATTTGTCGATTCTTTACCAATGATTAGAAAACAATTAGAAGAAGATTTACAATTCTTCTTTGATAGCGATCCCGCTGCTGATAGTAAGGATGAAATTGTTTTAGCTTATCCTGGCTATAAAGCCATTAGATATTATCGTATCGCTCATCAATTATATTTATTGGGTGAAAAGCTATTCGCAAGAATCATTTCTGAAGAAGCTCACATTATCACTGGTGTGGATATTCATCCAGGTGCACAAATTGCCTGTCCGTTCTTTATAGACCACGCAACTGGTATCGTCATCGGTGAAACAACCATTATCGGTAAAAGAGCTAAGATTTATCAATGTGTGACATTAGGTGCTTTATCATTAGCTAAAGGTCATCAACTTAAAAATGTTAAAAGACATCCAACTTTAGGAGATGATGTAACCATCTATGCTGGTGTCTCTATCTTGGGTGGTGATGTAGTGATTGGTAATAATGTGACTATTGGTAGTAACGTTTTCTTAACCGAATCAATTCCAGACAATACAAGGGTCATGATCGGTAAACCAGAATTAGTGTTAGAAAACAAAAAATAGATAAAATATTGGGGATTTGCATTAAAATCCCTTTTATTTTTTACAAAAATATGTATATTATTCACTTTGAAAGGAGTTATTTGATATGAGAAACGCTTCTAAAACAATGTATAGAATTGGCAGAGTCTTCAGCTTTATTTTATTAGGTATCGCTGCAATTGTCGCTATTCTTTTCACGGTCTTTATGATTGTTGATTTAGCTAGTGATAAAGGTTTACATTACCTTGGCAATTTAATATCAACACTCATTTGGTTAGCCTTTATTATCGTCGTTATCGTCCTTGCTACAAACGCAATTAAAAGTACCGAGGAAGATAATAAGAATCCTGGACCACATATCGTTATGATTGTCTTTGGCGCTCTTTCCGGTGACGTGTTCTATTTATTAGGTGGAATATTTGGCATCATTGCTAATAGCCAAGAAAACAACGGAAACAACGAATAATAAAACTATTAAGTTGAAGAAGGGTTAGTCCCTTTTTCTTTTACTTTCTAATACTTATGTTATTAAAAATGGTATATCATATTGTCAGGAGGATTTTTCCATGGAAGAAGAAAGAAAAGAAGAAATCGTGGTTAATGAACCAGAACAACCTGAACAACAAGAACAACAAGAAGGTGGCATGAGACCAGAATCCAAAAAAGCATTGATTTCATTCATTTTATCAATCGTTGGTTTCGGTTTTGCTTGTGCATGGTATGTCGCTATTGTTGGTGTCGTGTTAGGCATTGTCTCTTTAGCACTTAATAGAAGTACCGAACAACAACCATTCAAGACATTTAGTAAAGTTGCAAAACCACTTGGTATCGTTGATATCATTCTCGGTGCTATTATGTTTATCGTCGCCATTATCGTCACAATTGTTACAGTTGTGGCCGCTGCAATTGCTGCTTCTGAAGGCGCTGCTGCATAATCAAGCAAACAAAAAAGTTAGATTGAGAGAGCTTAAAAACTCTCTTTTTCTTTTTGTGTTTGAATAGTATATCTACTTTATGTAGAATATACGCGTTATGGATTTATTAAAGTGGCACAAATATAACGTTGAATGTTCACATGAAAATGAATATGAACTCACTCCATTTTTATGTAAAGACAAGAACGCTCCAGTGATAGTGATTTGCCCCGGTGGCGGTTATCGTATGGTGGCCTCTTTTATTGAGGGAATACCTGTTGCTAAGTTTTACCAAAAGAATGGTTTTAACGCTTTTGTGTTAAGATATCGCATCAAGGAAAAAGCTCAATATCCAAATCCATTAGAAGATATTGTTCATGCTTTAAATGATATTAAAGAGCAATATAAATTATCTTTAGATAATTATGCCCTATGTGGTTTCTCCGCAGGTGGACACATGTGTGCTTTATTTGGAGTAAAAGAATATGGCTATGGTAAATATAATTTACCAAAACCAAAATTATTAATTCTTTGTTACCCAGTTATCACTTTAGAAGTTGGAAAGACCCATAAAGGCACTGCGAAATGGTTTACACGTGGTAATGAAGAAGCTTTTAAGGTTGGTAATGTCTATCAGCATGTTGATAAAGATTATCCTCGCACATTTATTTGGAGAGGCAATAATGATAGATCCGTTCCTCACATTAATAGCGATTTACTAATTGAACAATTAGAAAAGAATAATATTGACCATCAAGCATATAAATTTAAAAAAGCTCCTCACGGCATTGGCTTAGCGGACAAAACCGAAGCTTCCATTTGGCCGGATGCCTCTATTAAATTTTGGTTAAACAAGTAATAATAGGTATAGATAATGTGGTACGAAACACTATATAAAGTTTTAGACACTATTAATGTCGTGATTTTGTATGTCATCGGCGTGCCTTTCTTTTTGCAGTTAATCTATATGCTTCTTTTCTGGATACCAAAAAAGAAATGGAAGAAGACAGATAAGATTAATCGTGTGGCGATAGTGATCCCCGCTCACAATGAAGCGGATGTGATTTTTGATACAGTCAAATCAGTTATTGATAAGCAAAAATATCCTCGTGAGATGTTTGATATTTATGTCATTGCCGATAACTGCACAGATAACACCGCGGAACTTGCTAAGAAAGCAGGTGCGACAAAAGTCTATGAACATTTTGACGATGATCCAAAACATCATATGGTGGGCTATGCTCTTAAATATGGCTTTGCGGAATTATTAAAAGAAGGAATCGAATATGATTTCATCATTAGACTTGATGCTGATAATCATATCAACGATGAATTCCTCTTACTAATGAATGATGCATATAATGCTGGCGCTAAGATTGCTCGTCCTTATGAATCCGCTCTCAACATGACACAAAATGGTTTTACAAAGGCTTGTGGTCTATATTACACATTTGATTCTCGTTGCTCTTCTAGAGTAAGAGAAAGACTACATTTAGATGCCCACGTTAATGGTCCAGGAAGTTTAACTGATTATCAAATCATCAAACGTATCGGTGGATATGACACAGTGACAATGTGTGAAGATACCGAATTCAACTTCAAAAGAATGTTTGAAAAATATAGATGTCATTATGTGGAAGATGCGATTGTCTATGAAGATTTACCATCCACAATGCGTGATACTTTAGCGAGAAACAAACGTCTTGGTGCGGGTAACACAAGGATGTTAATCCGTTATACTCCAAAGTTATTTTTCTACACATTTAAAAACCTTAATTTCTCCTTTATTGAAAACTGGTTAACGTATCTATTTATTCCACTTTGTCCTATCCTTTGTATTTGGTTACCGGGCTTTTATATTTATGCCTATATTTACCATTTTTTAGGAAATGATGCGGGTTTTGTCAGGGATTTTTTATGGTTTAAGGATTTAAACTGGGTTGGATATACCACCGCATTAATTGTGACAATGGTCAGTGTTTTATTTGTTTTCTGTGGTATTCTTCAAGCCACATTAATGGTCTTATCTGACTATAAAAAACTAGGTGCCAAAAGAAGAAGAGATTTGGTTTCTGGCATCTTATTATTCCCAATCTTTTCTATCGTTTATGTGGTGACAATCACCATTGGTGTTTTTTCAAAACCTAAATGGGAAAAGGTAAATCGGAATATAATAAAAAAGGAGGAGTAATCTATGGCTAATAAGAAAAGTAGTTCGTCTTCAAAATCGTCTTCAAATAAAACCACAAATAAGATTGTGAAGAAAACCACCAAGAAAGTTGCCAAAGCAGCGAAAAAGAATCCAAAGATAATTGCTATTTTAATTATTGTCTTTATCGTTATCGCTGGTGCGGCAGTGGGCGGTTATTTTGCTTATAAATATTTCAACCCCACAGTGGTGTTTAAATGCATTGGTGGTTCTAAGACTTATGTTGGATTAAATACCGAATATAAAGAAAAAGGTATTCAAGCTACATATAACGGCAAGGATATTTCTGATAAAGCTCAAATCACTTATAAAGACAAAAGTGAAAATGTCGTAACCAAGATCAACACTGAAGCCGAAAATGATTATTATGTTGATTACACAATTGATTATCAACGACTCCATAAATCCATTAGAAGAACTCTTTTGGTTAGAGACACAGTGGAGATGAACATCAATTTCCTAGAACTAGGAAATGAATATACAGGCGACTCCACCTATATCAAAGCGGGCGAAACCGATATCTTAATTGATGCTGGCAGTAGAAATGCTTCCGCCGCGACAATTAGTAAATTCATTGATGAATATTGCGATGATGGCAAATTAGAATATGTCATTGCCACACATGCTCACCAAGATCACATTGCTGGCTTTGTGGGAACTAGTTCCGCTCCTGGTATCTTTGATAAATATGAAGTGGGAACTATTATTGACTTCAATTTACACAATACTGATTCCAAGGTTTATAACGACTATGTCGCCAAAAGAGATGCCGAAGTGAAAAGTGGTGCGGTTCATTACACAGCCCTAGATTGTGTCAAAGAACAAAATGGTGCATCTAAAATATTCGATGTTGCTCCTGGTATTGAGATGGAAATCCTTTATCAAGAATTCTATGAAAAAGAAACTAGCGATGAAAACGATTATTCAGTTTGTACTTTATTCAGACAAGGCGAAAACAATTATCTATTCACCGGTGACTTAGAAAAAGATGGTGAAAAATCACTAGTGGCCCATAACGATTTACCACAAGTTCAATTATTCAAAGGTGCTCACCATGGTAGTTATACCGCGAACACTGATGAGTTATTAAGTATTATCAAACCAGAAACAGTTTGTATCTGCTGCTGTGCTGGTTCTACTGAATACACAAAGAACTTAGAAAATACATTCCCAGCGCAAGCCGCAATCAATAGACTTGGCAAATATACCGAAAAGATTTATGTCACCACAGTCTATGATGAAGAAAAGAAATACAAATCTTTGAATGGAAATATTACATTCAAATCATTAAAAGGTTCAGAATATACTGTAACCGGTAGTAATAACTCAGTTATCCTAAAGGATACCGATTGGTTCAAAGCGAATCGAACCTGGCCAACAACCTAATAATTTTCAAACTCCGCATTATATTGTGGAGTTTTTTCTTATGTACACGCATGAGAATCGTAGTACAATAAAAACCCGAGGTGATAAATTATGAACAAAAAATTATTTATCTTACCAATAGTTCTTCTCTTGGCCTTAAGTGGTTGTAAAGGAAAGAAAAATGGAAATAAAAAAGGTGACGTTATTAACGACCTAGTTTTAAAAGCGAATACAAAAGTTGATAAAAAATACATTTTCTCTAATTTCGATTTAGTGAATAAAGTTCTTCCTGTAGAAAACATTTCTATTGTTAATGTTTTAGGCGCTCCTGGATTTTTAGAAATAGTGGATACCGCTGCCAAGAAACATTATTACAGTATTGTTAAAGGTGAAGTTATCTGCTCCACAACAAGTGGCACAGTGAGAACATTCCCATCCTCTTTAGCAGGTGGATTTATCAGTGTGACAGAAGATGGCAGAACCAGTGTTTATGATGCTTTAGGAAACACATTAGTTAAAGATAACGAACAAACCATCGATACATTAGAAGCTCTTGATTATATTGAACCGACTAGTGGTACTGCCGCAGCGCATGTCATTATTAATCAAAGACATCAATATTTTGTCTATGACGCTAATGGTCTTGCTTCATTAACATTAACATTAGTTAATGGTGATAGCGACTATGAGCAAGGTTCTTCCTTACAAGGTATTACTTATGAATCACTCGATAATTATGGTCATATAGGCTATAAGAAATTTAAGAGTAGTGGTCGTTATGTCATTTTTGATAGCTCTAATAATGAAGTGGCATCATTCACTGATCCAACATGCGATACCGAATTCTTTGTCGGTGATTATTTGATTTATCAAACCAGTGTTAAATTAGATGACAACAATAATAGTTATGACTACATTGATCCATCTGGTGATAGATATTCTTTAGAAACATATCGCATTAATTATTTAACCGCGAAAAAAGAAGCGATTGATGTGAAATATGTTTTAGGCACAAATGAAAACGATATCAAACCATTCTTCAACGATAAAGGTGTCTATTCATATAGCTACGCAAATTTGAGAACCATTTCTGACAAAAAGATTCTTTCAAATACCACCGAAACATATATCATCGATGGTGCCGGTGCACTTCATGATAACGTTACTGGTATTGCCTTAGGAAGCTTTGTTAGATTTGGTAACAATTATTACAATACCGCATCAAAAACCATCTATGATGGTTACCTTAACGAAATCTCCATTTTGGATGGCTTACAACCTGAATTTGTCACCAATGCCGAACTCATCATCTGTCAAAAAGATGGTAACTTTGGTGCAGTCAATCATGAAGGCAAAATTGCCATTCCATTTGAATACGAAAAGATTTACACAAACTATTTAACTGATCATTACTTATTAGCGATGAGAAATGGTGTCTTATATAAGATTACTTTTGATGCTAGACAATGCGTTATTAGCCAAGTTAAACCTCTTGAAGGCTATAACACCGTTTCTTATGTTAATGCCGAAACCGTTGGCTTAAATGGCATCAATAATGGTGCGGCTATATATTGCATTTCTGGTTCAGCAACTAGTGGACAAGCATATGGTAACTACTTATCACTTTTAAGTGATACACCAATCAATATTCAATCTGATGCAACATCAGTTATGACCACGAAGATTTCTACAGCTGAAGCAATTAATAAATCTGTATTTGCCAAGCTTGAATTGGCTAGTGGTACATACACTTACTACAATTCCAATATTGCGATTTCTCACTAGTATGGATTGCGTATTTTGCAAAATTATCAAAGATAAAGATATTCTTTTTGAAAATGATTTAGCGGTGGCGTTTTTTGATAGTTTCCCTGTCAGCGATGGCCATACTTTAATCATTCCTAAAAGACATGTGGAAACTTATTTCGATTTAACCAAAGAAGAGATGGAATCCATCTTCACTCTTTCACAAAAAGTTAAAGAATATCTCGATGAGAAATATCATCCAGATGGATATAATGTTGGCTTCAATGTTGGTCTAAGTGCGGGCCAAAGTGTTATGCACTGCCACATGCATGTCATTCCTCGTTATAGTGGTGATCAAGATAACCCAAGAGGTGGGATTAGAAAGGTCGTCAAAAATAAGACGCAGTATTAATATTCATTTCCATTTTTGTGGAAATGATTAGAGAAATTGAAAATGAATCGTACTTTGTACGATTTTTTTAATGTGGTTTTCTCTCTTGTTGCTAATTTGTTAAAATTAGAGATAATAGAAGACTATGAATAATAAAAAAGGTATTTACATTCTCATAATACTATTTATTTATCTCGCTATTATATCGTTCCCAACTTACTTATTTACTAGCGACTCATATGTTCTTTATGGTGTGGAATTAGGATTAAGAATTGCCTACCTTATTTTCATCATCATTTTCTCGTTGCTCACAAAGATGTTTAAGACATATACAGGAAGGACTAGATTCTCAAATCTCTTCTTATTACTACCTTTATTCTTTGTGGCCTTCTTTAATGTCTTCTATCTAGCGGTAGTAACTAAATCTTCCATTCCAAATCCATTAGACGCTGTTTTTAATTCTAACGGAAATAATACTTTAGAAATATTGAAGTTCGTCTCAATCGTTGTCATGGTGGTCGAAGAAGAATTATTATTCCGTTTCTTAATTCAAAGAAATATTACCTTTGGTCATAAAATCGTCAGAATCTTTATCACTTCCGCTTTATACGCTTTAGCGTATTTCTTTGCGATGTTATATGACATGAGAGGAATTATTAATCCTGTCGAACTCATTTCCATCATCTTCGTCTATGGTATCGGTGTCATTCTTGGCTTCTTATATGAATACACAAACAATGTTATTGTTCCAATTACATTCAGTATGATATTTACCATTTGTAACGAAATGTTATATAAAGTCTCATTAAGTAATGCTAGTTATAAATACTACATTACCGTAACCTGTTTCTTTGTGGGAGCAGCATTATATTTAGCAATTTTCTATTTCTTTATGTTGAGAAGGGAGAATCGATAATATGAAGAAAACCATCTTTTTAGTGCCATTACTCGCTATCGCTTTATTAAGTGGATGTACAAAAACTACAAGTGATAGCACAAACAGTAACCCAAGTGGTAACCCAACATCAAATGACGGAGGGGGAAGTCCCGCTGATTATGATTGGCAAAATGATAACGAAGGTAATTATGACGGTTACTACAGTGACATTCCTAAGAGTTTAAGAGGGACTGAACTTTTAAATGCTCTTAAAACTTTGAACAACAAAAAGAGGAAAAAGACAATTGGCTATAAAGAATTGAGATACAAATTACCTATTTTTGATGCTAACCCTGATGGTGGTGGCAAAATTGTTGGTTTCTATAATAATGAATTAGTGGGCCCGTCTTGGGATAATGGATCTACTTGGAACAGAGAACACGTTTGGCCAAACGTTAGAGGTGGAAGCAAGGTTGAAGACGATGCTCACATGGTGAGACCAACTGCTAAATCAATAAATGAAGACCGTGGTAGTAAAGGCTATAGCACTAAGAGCTATGACCCAGGGCAATTTGTTCCATATTATCGTGGTTCTGCTTCCCGTATTATCTTTTATTGCGCGATTGCTGATCCCACATTAAAACTTATTGAAGATCCACTCAACTATAGTGGTATTAGAGATGGCCTAACTGATCGTATGGGTTGTTTAAGTGAAATGCTTGCTTGGTGCATGACTTATCATCCTGCTATAACAACATACGGAAAAGAAGATGATTTGGCTAGAAGAACCGAATTAAGTAGAAACAATCTCATTGAAACCCATAAAGATGGTCAAGGAAATAGAAATCCATTTATTGACCATCCAGAATTAGGTTGCAAGATTTGGGGCGACACAAACGATCAAACCAGAGCGGCTTGTGGCATTAAGAAATAATCCATGAAAAAGATATTATTAGTTTTATTACCTGCTGTTTTACTTTGCGGTTGCACTAAAAAGGTGGTGGAAACTTCCAGTATTGATAATAGTGCGAATGAAAGTGACCCATCAATAACTTCTCTTTCTCCGGGAGGTAACGATCCTTTAACTGTGTCCTTCAAAGGAATTGACACTATTCAAGATGGTGCTGACTTAGCTAATGACGCCGCTAGAAATGTGTTTACTGGCGTGATGAATGAGCACGTCAACATCATGAAAGAATTCACAGCGAGCAAGACCTATTTTAAAAAGATAGGCATCCCTAATACACCAGTTTCTTTAGGTGTAGGAACCGGTTCTGCTGGTGGAGAGCTAAATATCACTTTTAACTATAAAATTAGTAAAATTGATGTAGTTTTGCAGCCTTATTACAACAAATATGAATATAATGGCGAAAAAATAAATGTCGATTCTGCATCTGAAATTACTATTGGTGGAAAGGCATTTAATCTCAATGTTACTGATACCACAGTAATGCCAGAAGAAGTGAATGGAACTATCGATTTTGAAACTCCAATCACCTCATTAAAAATCTCAAATGATGGCGCTAAACATCGGGTGTTTATCCATCAGATGACAATCACCTATATCGTTGAATAAGAAAAATCCAGGACTTAGATTTCCTGGATTTCTTTTATCCTTTGTAATAGAGCTTTCTTTGATAGTTCATTGGCTCTTCAGTAACATTAATACCTAATAGCTTTAAGGTCTTTAAGTCAACCTCGGAAAGCATAGTGGTGGAATGTAATTCTGAACCTTTTAATTTTGGTAATTGTTTAATCGCTAAATCCGCAAGCGGATTAGTTAAAGCTTGAATAGATAAGGCGAGCAGAATTTCTTCAGCACGAAGTCTCACATAACTACGATGGAGATGAGTGACTTTTAATTCTTGCATAGGACCAATGACACTTGGTGATAACAAGAATATATTCTTATCAATCTTAGCGAGATGTTTTAAGGTATTGAGAAGTAACGCTGCGGAAGCACCTAATAGTGTACTTCTATGACCAGTAATGATTTTACCATTTGGTAATTCAATAGCTTCACTTGGTTCACCTTCTTTAGCTTGTGTATCCATCGCCGCTTTAACGCATTTACGATCGCTGGGAGAGACACCAGCTTTATTAAGAAGGATTTCCATCTTCTCTAATGATTCAGGAGGAAGCTTACCTAAATAGATTTTTAATCTCGTATCATAATAACGTCTGACGATTTCTCTACGAGAAGCCGACATGACGGCTTTTTCATCTTTGATGGCTAAGCCGACCATATTGACACCCATATCGGTTGGTGAGTGATATGGTGTTTCGCCATAAATCTTTTCAAAGATGGCTTTTAATAATGGGAAGACTTCAACGTCTCTATTATAGTTAACCGCTGCTTCACCATATTTTTCTAAATGGTATGGGTCAATCATATTGATATCGTTTAAATCGATTGTTGCAGCTTCATAAGCGAGGTTGACTGGATGGTTGAGTGGTAGATTCCAAACTGGGAATGTTTCATATTTCGCATAACCAGCACGAATGCCATTTTTGTTATCAAGATAAATCTGTGATAAACAAGCCGCCATCTTACCACTTCCTGGTCCGGGAGCGGTGACGACCACAAGTGGTCGAGTAGTTTTAACCCATTCGTTTTTGCCCAAACCTTCATCGCTAACGATAAGTGGGATGTCTTGTGGGTAACCATTAATCTTATAAGATTTATATACCTTAATATCGTTGTTAACTAATCTCTTTTCAAATTCGGAAATATTGGGGAAATCTTGATAGAAAGAGATAATAACGGAAGAAACATATAAACCAACTTCTTTATATGTATCGATTAGACGCATAACATCTTGTTGATAGGTGATACCGATATCTCCTCTTAATTTATTAGAGTTAATATCGTTTGCGTTAACGACGATGACAATCTCCGCTTTATCTTTAATACCTAATAACATTTGAAGTTTGCTATCAGGTTGGAATCCCGGCAATACTCTTGAAGCGTGTAAGTCATCAAAAAGTTTGCCACCAAATTCAAGGTAAAGCTTATCACCAAACTTACTGATTCTTTGGAGAATTTTCTCTCTTTGAATCTTTAAATATTTATCATTATCAAAAGGTGTCTTTTTCATATACAAATAATATAATTATTTTTCTTTTTAGATTCAAATAAAAAATAACAAAAAAGTCCCATTTTTTGGATGGGACTATATTTGATAGTTATTAAGCAACTATTCGGCTTTCTTTTCTTCGCTGACAATAATGACTGCGTCTGGTAATTTAATGAATGTTAATAAAACCATTAAGCAGGCGATTAAGCAAACGATGATGCCGAAAACAATTAATTGAACGCCATATTTAATAACTGGTTCGCTTCCGATACATAAAGCACCTAAAACGATGGCGGCAATCGCGATGACTAAAGCAACGATAAAACCAACTAGGGCTTTCTTTGCTTCTTTCTTTCTGGCTGCTAAAACAAACACAAAAATAGCATCAGCAAGAACCACTGCACCAACAGCAAGTAATAAATATGGAATGACCTTCAATAATAAATCAATGAAACCATAAGCATATTTCAAAATAACCATGCTAATGCCTAACGCTAATAAGACGGCACCAGGAATGGCAATACCAGCAAAGCCTGTTTTGGCTAAGACACCGGCAAGAATAGCAAGAATCAATGATAATGAACCGACAACTATGAGAATGATTCCGAGGACCATTGAAATGGCATCTAAAGAATCAGCAGCTGTTTGTGGATCGTTTCCACCTAAAGCGGCACCGGCAACGATACATAAAATACCAACCACCAAAATAATCGCGGCTTGAATCCATTTTCCTAAACGTTCTTTAACAAATTGCATATGTAATTCTCCTTTCAAAAATTATTATACATAAACCATTAAAAAATACATATAAAAGATGCTAAAATAAATTACCGGAATATTGATATGTGTTTCTTTAAGAAAAAGAAGAAAAAAGCTACGATTACTACTGGAAAATTTAAAGTCGGCGACAAAGTGAATTTTAAACACCGTGATGACGTTGCCCCCGGTTTTATTAATGACATCTATTTTGATGATAATAGTAACATCGTTTATGATATTCAAATCGGTGGTGAATGCCCAGCGATTATTACCGGTATAGATGAGGATGATATCTTTTTTAGATAAGAGGTGGATTTATGGCGGAAATTAAATGTCCAAAATGTGGATCAGTATTTACAATCGATGAAAGCGAATATGCATCTATCGTTCAACAAGTAAGAGATGCTGAATTTGAAAGAGCTTTACAAAAACGCCTTTCTGATGAACGCGAGAAAAGCGAAAAAGACAAACAGCTAGCAGTACAAAACGCAAATAACTCTAAGTCTGAAGAGATTCACAAATTAAAAGAAGAAATCAATTCTTTAAAAGGTGAACTCAAAATCAAAGAAGCGGAAGCGAAACTCGATATTCAAAAAGCCGTTAATGAAAAAGACCGCGAGATTGATAAATTGAACAATGATTTATTAGCGCAAAAGAATGCGGAAAAAGATCTTATTAAGCAAAAGGATTCTGAAATTGCTTTTTATAAAGATTTAAAAGCGAGGATGTCCACAAAACTTGTCGGTGAAACTTTAGAACAACATTGCTTAACTCAATTTAACCAAATCAGAATGACTGCTTTCCCAACTGCTTATTTTGAAAAAGATAATGATGCCAGAACTGGTTCTAAAGGTGACTTTATTTTCAGAGAAAATACAGAAAAAGGTGCGGAGCTCATTTCCATCATGTTTGAGATGAAAAACGAAAATGATGAAACCGCAACCAAACACAAGAATGAGGACTTTTTCAAAGAACTCGATAAAGATAGAAATGAAAAGGGTTGTGAATATGCAGTCTTGGTTTCTATGCTTGAACCAGAGAGTGAATTATATAACGCTGGTATCGTTGATGTTTCTTATAAATATCCAAAGATGTACGTCGTGAGACCTCAATGCTTCATTCCTATTATTACGTTATTAAGAAATGCCGCGCTTAAATCTGCGGAATATAAAAATGAACTTATGGTGGTCAAAGAGCAAAATCTTGATATTACTCATTTCGAAGAAGACCTTGATGATTTCAAGATGAAGTTTGATCGTAACTTCAATTTAGCAAGCGATAAGTTCAAAACTGCGATTGAAGAAATTGATAAGACTATCACCCATCTTCAAAAAGTTAGAGAATCCCTTGTCGGTAGTGAGAATAATCTCCGCTTGGCAAACGATAAAGCCCAAGCCCTTACCATCAAGTCTTTAACAAAAAACAATCCCACGATGAGGGAAAAGTTTGAAGAAGTTAAGAAATAACAAAATATCACTAAATTATAGAAAAAATCCGGGTTTTGCTCGGATTTTTACTTATTATTAACGATTTCTAAGAGATTTTCGTAGAGTGCTAATCTAGTCAATAGTCCTACTCCGCCAGGAACGGGAGTTTGGAGTTTGACTGGTAATTCTGGAAGGGCGTCTCCGTGTAAACCGGTTTCGTCTCTTGATATTCCAACATCGATGATAACAGCATTTGGTTTATAGGTGAATTTGTTATTCAAGAAATGTTGTCTTCCGATTGCGATGACGATGATATCAGCATTAGCGATATATCTCGACATATCTTCGAATGTTGTTTTGCTATGAAGAACAGTAACGTTAGCGCTTTCTTTTAATAAGAGTTTCGCCATTGGCTTTCCAACAATATTACTTCTACCAATGACTACAGCGTTCCTACCAAGGATTTGAATACCTTCAGAATGGAGATAGTTCATAATTCCTTTTGGAGTGCATGGAGATAATGGTGATAGTGGATGGAAACCATCGACATCTTTCTTTGGAGAAACCGCGAGTTTGATTTTATCTTCGTTGATTTGTTTAGGAAGTGGCATTTGAACGATGAAACCATCGTGAATGTCATCGTTATTCAATCTATCGATTACTTTTAGTAATTCTTCTTCTGAAGTATCCAAAGGTAATTTGATTAATTCTGCATCAATACCTAATTCAGCAGCATCTTTTAATTTGCCTTTAACATAGGCATTACTACCAGCATCTTCGTTAACTTGCACGATAGCGATAGATGGTTTTCTTTCCATCTTCAAAACAAGTTCTTTGATTTCTTCTTTTCTTTGTTTGACGTATTCTTTAACGATCATAATTAATTTCCGGAATTCTTCCTTCGTAATGACGGATTTTAATACCCGCGAGCATAAGCATTCTTAAAGAAGCTTGTGTTTCAGTAGTGTGTTCATATTTATTAGAAATATAAACAACTTCTTTAATTCCAGTTTGGATAATAGCTTTGGTACATTCGTTGCATGGGAATAATGTCACATATAATGTGCAACCCTTTAATGCGGATGTTCCATTTCTAGTATTGAGAATAGCGTTAAATTCAGCATGGCAAACATATAAATATTTGCTATCTAAACCTGTGCCTTTGTTCCATGATAATTGGCTTTCATCACAACCGGATGGCATACCATTATAACCAATAGAAACAACTTTGTTGTTCTCATCAACAATACACGCTCCTACTTTAGTGTTGGGATCCTTGCTGCGCATGCCGGAGAGTAGAGCGATGCCCATGAAATATTCATCCCAGGAAATGTTACTCTTAATCATATTGAAAATATAATATCAAACACAAAACATAAAAAATATATTTTTTTAAAAATTTATATAAGGATTACAATAATAGTGATATGTCTGCTGAACAAATTATTTGGTTAGTCATCGATATCGTCATGGGCTTCGCTCTATTAATCGGAGTGGGTATATTCGTCATGGTTCTTATTATGGGAAGAAGTGGTTCTACTAGTAAGAAACCGACAAAAAAAGAAAAGAAAAAGGATGATTAATAATAACGGTCATTCTTTTCTATATAAAAAAGAAAAAATGTTAATTATAATGGAAATGATAAAGGGGTATGTTTTATGAAAAAAAGATTTCTAGGATTATTTTGTGGATTAGCCACAGTGACCGTTGCCATTTCTTTAGCGATAGCGGCAATAGGCAAAACAAATAATCACTTTTCAGTTAATAGGGAGGACCGCCCATCAAATACGTTTGTTATTGATGAGGACACTCCTGTTACTAGTGATGCCGGTGATTACTACGCTGTAGCATTATCTAATAATGGCGTTTCTATTAACACCAAGTTTATTGGTTTTGATAAAGTTGATGGCAAATTAACAATTAAAAAGAATACGCGTGCTATCTTCTTAACTGTTGACCCAATCAATGTTGGATTTTCTGGTATCGCTTTTAATTTTGCAAACGAAGGTGGTGCAGATTATTCCGTTTCTATGGCGGCATATTTCTCTTATTTCATGTTAAATCTTGATGATATTGCCGCTGGAAAATATAAAGATTTAGTGGCTGCGGTTCAACAAGTCGAACAATCAAATGATTTAGTAATTCAATTAACTGATCACGATTTTAATGCAATAGTAAATTGTCGTTATGTTCTAGGTGTTCTTTATGCCAGCGAAGACTTAACACTTAAAGAACTCTCTTATTCAACTTATTGTGTAGCTCAAGCCGCAGAAGTGGATGAGATTGGTTATTATAACGATTGGAAAGCCAATGAAAAAGCTGCTTGTATTACCGCGATTGGGGAAGTAATTCCATTTGTCGGTAATGGTAGTTATTATCCAATGTATGATTCTTCTATTTTTGGTGCTTTCTTAACCGAAGCTAAACAAAACGCTTATAAAACAGCCCTTATAAATGCGGGATTTAGTCATTATTACGTTGTTTCTGTTGGTGATGTGGAAATGATTTACTATCAAAAGAAAGTCGAAGACACCGTAAAGACAGTTGCTCTTAATCTATTAAATGATGACTTAAAGCTTTATCAAATAGGTGTGTCTACCAGTCTTGCTTGGATTGATTCTTATAATGATTGGCCGAGTGAATATGTTGCTGAGAATTTATCTAGTTCCTTTGCTTCATTTGTTAACCAAAGCAAATATCAAATTAAAGGAACGAATGCCACTTATGCTTGTAGTGCAATGTCTTCTCCTAACGATCGAACAGTATCGATTTTAGTATCTGATTATACAGACAGCATTCTTGAACTATGTCAAAACGCAGTCAATGCTTTAAGTTTAATCGTCAGCGAGAATCCGGCGTATTCATTCTATACCACAAATCCTACTCCTCTTCCTGTAAGTGGCGATATTACTGAGTTTGACTATTCAGTTACTGATGGTTTGCGCAGAATCAGTGTTTCCTATGCAAAAGATATTGGTTTCTTTTCCATTATGTTAATGGAAAGAATACTAAGCGCTACATTCCCAACTGAACAAGTTAATAATTATCTAGGGTTAGAACCTGGTTCATCAGTTATTCCTTATGCTGGTGCTGGACAATTCTCCTTCGATTATGGCGTCGTTTATGTTTATGAAGCGACAAAATCTGATTTGGATGCTTATCTTGTCACATTAGAAGCTAATGGATTTACCGCTAGCGAATCAGGCGAATATCAATATCTTGTTTCCGGCGGTGTGTTTGAGCAATATACACTTCATATTTCATACGAAAATCTCGCTTCAAAAGGCCAATTCTCAATGTATTTTATGAGTAGCAGCCAAGGTGATTCATATGAATCATTTAACGAAGCTTTGTCTAATTTTGCTTCTGACCATTTAATGACAGAACACACTTATCCAACAATAACTGGTGATCATAAATACAAAATTATGAAATATGGCTATAAAGAAGGCAACGGCATCTTTATCAGTGGTCTTGGACAAGGCTATATTGATGAACTCCTTCAAGATGGTGTTTATAATGCCTATTATGATGCCTATGTCTTTGAAACAGAACACGAAGGCGATGGATATTTTGCTATTAGAGCAAATCTTGTTTCTGGCGGCGTGAGAGTGGAACCTTTAGTGGTTTATATTTATTCAAGCGATGCATTATTGGATTCAACAGATGCAAATGAAGAATTAAGACAAGGATTCATGGAAAGATTTGATTATCTCGAAACAGATGAACCTGATTTATATGCAGCATATTTGGCTTCCAGAGTTTTGCTCCCAGAATCTAACGGTGAAAAGATTTACAAAGTTGATAGATCTGAATTAAGTGTTTCGATTTATGGAAATAATAGAAATACATATTCAACTTCCTTAAAGAGTGCACTGACTACGAATGGATTTGCGTATTCCAGATTTGCTAATAAATATAGCAAGGTTGTTGATGGCGACGAATATGCTCTTGTTAACACATATGCTGAAAGAACAAATGATTATGGTGCTAGATATTATCAATTCGAATATCGTTTTGAGTCTTATTATCAATTCATCGATTTCGTTCCTTATGCCGCGGCTAACTTGAGTGGACTTGAAGCGAACTTCGCTAACTTCCCACATAGTGGTGAGGAAGCATTATTTGTTAAACCAAATGATTTCACAGTTATTGTTAGCGATGAATTTGATAATGCGACCTTTACCGAAAATCTTATTGCCAATGGATTTGAACACCCAGAAGAACGTTCATATCGTAAGGTCGTTGGTAATGATTTATATACCGTTTATGTCGATGATATGTATGGCATTTCTCCATATGAATACTATGGTGGTTTAGGTTATACAATCTATCGTTTCAATGTTAATTTGAACTATTACAAAACATTTAGTGACCTTGTAAGTGAATTTGCCATATCTTCACCAAGTAGTTTCATTAATGCTCTTCCAACCTATGGCAGTAGTGATATTGCATTTGCTAATGGTGGTTCATCTCCTGAAAATCTTTATATTGATTTTAAAGATGGATATTCATTAACTGACTTTAAAGCTGCTCTTGTGAGCAAGGGTTATACCCTTAAAGATGGTTCATATGTCTATGTTGATGATAACTATTCTGTTTATTGTCAGGTTAGAGATAATGATGGCGAGCACAGCATCACATTCTCTTATAAAGAGTTTAATTGGACAAGTTATCCAACACCTGCGGCGAACTTAGATAACATTTACTTCTATCTACATGAATTAATTCCTATGCCAGAGGAAAGCGGCAATCTCTTCTGTTATGATGACAATAGCGGTAGTGATTACTTTAACTTCTATCTCAAGAAGAGCGTTAATATAGAAAATTATATAGCTAAATTTGTGGCCTTAGGATACAAAATCCAAGATCAAAGTGAACAGGGTGTTTATTTGCATTATCAAAAAGATTCAACTGAAATAGCGGTTTCCATTAGTATTAATGTTGATTGCTATTATGTGAGAGTAAATGACTATTCTTATAGAACAAACTACACCGCTAATTTCTCCGACATCCAAGCTTTCTTGATCAGCAAAGGATATAATGGCGTTAACTTCTTATCGGTTGATGTTACTCTCACCTATGAACGTGCTTTCTTCTATGTCTATAGTGAAGATGTAACAATTGAACTTAATAATGTTGAATCAACTGAATTAGATAATCTACGTACAATCTTACAAAACGATTCCACATACACTAATGAAGAATGGGATCCAGCCTTGTTCTATAAACAAACATCAGAATATCGCTATGAAATATATGTAACAGATCATGGCGTTACAATTAGGGTTATGAAAATTACCCCTGAACCATAACAAACAAAAAAGACGGTTGAATTATTCTTCCGTCTTTTTATCTGCTTCATCAAATTTTCTTAATAAATCTTCGACAGTCAGTTTTTGTTTTTCTTCCCCTCTCACATCATAGATAATGTGACCGAGATGAAACATGATTAAGCGGTTACCATAAGTAATCGCATCTTTCATGTTATGGGTGACCATTAAGGTTGTCATTTGGTTCTCTTTAACAATCTTGTCAGTGAGTTCCAAAACCTTTCTTGCTGTCTTTGGATCTAAGGCCGCTGTATGCTCATCTAAGAGAAGAATTTGTTTGGTTAAATCAAATTGTCGAATTTTGTTATCAAAGGCCAAATACGCTGCATTTATGGCCTCTTTTTTCTCTTTTCGGCTTAAATTTGCATTCTTTTTAATCTCTTTTTTCTTTTGCTTGAATTCTAATAGTGCAGGGTTATAGACATCCTCAAATTCTTTCTTTGCGACATCGTGGTCTTTTTCTGAGAATGTGATGTAGTCACGCTTGACCATCTTATGAGTTGGCTTGTTTCTAATCGTCGCCATCAAAAGAGTGAGGGCTTGTCTTTGCCCACCAGACATGACACCAACTTTTTGGTTTAATCTATCTTCTAGACCCAAATCAAATCTTTTGAGTTCTTTTATAAATTCTTGTTTATGCGATTTCTTAAAACCCCAAGCAATAGGGGAATGGACTCTGCCTCTGCGATAGGCAATCTCAAGATTTTCTAAAACTGACATATCTCCAGAAGTGCCCACCATAGGATCTTGGAAGACGTGGCCAAAATAGGACGCTCTTTTGTGTTCATCCATATTGGTGACATCGACATCATTTAATAAGACTTGTCCAGAATCTGGTTTTACGGCACCCGAAACAATATTAATAGTGGTGCTCTTACCAGAACCATTACCACCGATGATGGTGACAAATTCGCCAGACTCAATTTGTAAATTGATATGGTCTAAAGCGGTTCTTTGGTCTTCTTTATTGCCAGTGAGGTTGAAACTCTTTGTAACATTTCTAAGTTCTAACATATTAGTTTCTTCCTCCTATATTACTAACAAAGAATAATTTGATGCGTTTGAAGGAATTACTAATGCCGTTTTTAATTAATGGAATACATAACGCAAAAGTAATGAGAATGGCGTATAGCAAGCTCTTTAATTGAGTTGGTAAGCCTAACTTAATAGCGATGGTGATGATTGCGAAATATAATATCGCGCCTAACGCTACTGAGATTAACCAGTTCTTAAATGATCGTTTACCAAAGATGGCTTCGCCAATGAGAATAGACGCTAATCCGATAACTAAATATCCAGCAGCATTACCCGCACCCACACTTAGTGTATCTTGAACATATAAGGCACCACCCAAACCAATTAAGGCATTAGAAATAGAGACGCAAGTTACACAAGCGACATTTGTATTAATGCCTTGGCTTCTCGCCATCTTTTCATTCATACCAGTCGCCCTGATAGCCATTCCATATTCTGTTCCGAAGAAATAATAGACAGCAATAATGGTAATAGATACTGCGACCATCATGACTAATGATTCAATTAGTTTATTTAATGGGAACGGAGAAAGAGGATTAGTTTTCGGGTAAAAAATTGAATAGATGGTTTGATGTGTATTTAACGAAAGAGGTATTTGACTAATAAATAAATCTTTGGATGAAGAAATACCCATCACCAATAAAGCTAATGAAGCGGAAGCGGTTAATGTAATGATTCCACTTAATAACTTTGGTATTTTTAATAATCTATTTAAACATCCAGTTACAAATCCACAAGCGGCACCTATTAGCATTCCTAAAAATGTCGCGAGGAATGGATTAATTCCGATATAGATACAAGCCGCAGTCAAAGACGCGGATAAAAGGAAACTTCCCTCCGCAGTCATGTCCGCAAAGTCGAGCAATCTAAACGTGAGGAAAACCCCGATAGCAATTAAGCAACAGGGTAGTCCGCTTGTAAGAATGTTGAATAAGATGTTTAGAAAATCCATATATTATGCGTTAATATCTTTCCAATTATGAGCAGAAAGCATAGCTTCTGGCATCGTTAAACCAGCACTTGCAAGATTAACACTGCTATAAACGTATGAGCAATCTTTGGCGGCAACTGGTTGATCTGGGAAGTCGGTTGGCTTCTTTTCATTATTAAGAATTTGTGCCGCCATCTTACCAGTAGTGACACCTAAGCTATAATAATCGATTGACAAAGTCACGTGTCCGCCATTTTTAAGCATACCTTCTTCACCGCAAACGATGAGAACTTGTTTGCTAGAAGCAGCTTCTTTGACTGAGTTAATGTTCTTGGCGATATTATTATCGGTTGGTAAATAAATCGCATCGATACTTTGAGACATTAAATCTTCAGCCGTGGTTTTAATATCACTTTCATTCAAGCATGTTTTGACAACTGCGGTCATACCAGCTTTTTCAATTGCTGCTTTAGCTTGTTTGGCTTGAACTTCGGAGTTTGTTTCTTTTTGTGTATACAAAATGCCAACCTTTTGCGCACTAGGTTTGAATTCTTTAACTAAACCAATTTGTTCTTCTACTGGATTAGCATCACTTGTTCCACAAATATATCCAGATGGATTATCTTTACTACTGATTAAACCAGCATCAACAGGATCGGTAACTGCTGTATATAGAATTGGTTTTTCATACCCAGCATTGTCGGAAGCACCTTTAAGTGCTTTTGCTGCAGGAGTGGCAATACCTAATGTCAATGCGCAAGTATCCACTAAATCTTTTGCGTATAACTGTAAGTCAGCATCTTGACCACCGCCATTTTTATAATCGATGGTGAAGTTTTTGAAACCTCCTTGTTTGAGGCCGTCTTCAAAACCTTTTCTTGCGGCATCTAGAGCATCGAATTCATCGAACTGTAAAATGCCGATTTTGGTTTTGTTACCACATGCTGTTAATGACATCGCTAGTGGGATACAGAGGATTGGTAAGAGAGTAAGGATTTTCTTTTTCATAATGTTAATCTCCTTTGAAATAAAAAGTTTGGTGTTGCTCGCACCAAACAATTCTCTCATCTTTATTCGGTGCTGTATTTATTTCAATCAACAACACCTTATAGCTAAAAGGCCAAGATATTATCGATTGTCTCTTGGGAAATAAAAGCTATAAAAGTAATAGAATGCGTTTCTCTTCATAATTTACTTGCCATTAATCTAGCACAAACGCAGGAAATATATCAATAACTAATTACTTTTCGGCAAAAAATACTGAATTGAACAAACTATTTTTTATTTTGATATATTTCATTGTTATGGAAATAAATAGTGTTTTCTCTTATTATTATTCCGTATGGACTATAAAGATTTAATTTCCAAAATGACCTTAGAAGATAAGGCCTCGCTACTTGTCGGGTTCTCTAATATGAGAACCAAACCGTTCCCGAATTTAGATATTCCATCTTTACTTATGAGTGATGGTCCTAACGGGGTGAGAAAGTGGAGCGATAAGACTTTAGCGACCGATCCTTCATATCAAGATGTTGCTGAAACTTGTTTTCCTTCTGGCAGTACAATTTCTAATTCTTGGGATAACAATTTGTTCTATGAAATTGGTCAATCAATTGCTTTAGAATGTCGTTACTTTAACATCAATGCAATATTAGGTCCTGCTATTAACATTAAAAGAAACCCACTTTGTGGAAGAAACTTTGAATATTTAAGTGAAGATCCATTGTTAGCGGGATATTTATCTTCTTATTACATCAAGGGTGTCCAAGACAATGGTGTTTTAGCGTGTATTAAACATTATGCCTGTAACAATCTTGAAAAGTGGAGATATGTGGGCGATTCCATTGTTGATTTACGTGCATTAAATGAAATCTATATTAAAGGTTTTGAAATCGCGATTAGAGAATCCAATCCCGGAATGTTAATGACTTCCTATAATCAAATCAATGGAGCATTCGCTAGTCAAAATGAATATTTGATTAATGATCGATTAAGAAATAAGTTTAAATATGATGGTTTGACAGTTTGCGACTGGGGTGGAATGGTCAATCGTGATTTAGCCCTTAATGCTGGTCAAGATTTAGAAATGCCTGGAATGGTTAATGAGAACATTCAAAAGATTATCGATGGTGTTAATAGTGGTCTCATTAGCATGGAAACTGTTGATGAATCAGTAAGAAGAATATTAACCGCGATTGATAAGACTCGTATTGAGAAATTAGAAGATAAAACTATTTTTGATAAGAGCAAAGAAGCTTGCTTAAAAGGTGCACTTGAAGGTGCTGTGCTTCTCAAAAATAACGAAAATATTCTACCTTTATCTTTAGATAAAAAATATGTCATCATCGGTGACTTGTTTGAGAATCTCAGATTCCAAGGTGGTGGTTCTGCATTTATCGATGCTCGTGGAGTTATCAGTAATAAGAAAGCTTTTGAAGAAGGACAAGTTCAATATATATACGCACAAGGTTATAGCCAGATAGATACTAGAGTTAATCCAGCATTAGAAGATGAAGCCATCAAATTAGCAGAAGGTACTGATATGGTTTTATTCTTCGGTGGTCTTTCTGATTCTTCCGAGTCTGAAGGTTTCGACCGTGACAATATGAAACTCGACGCTAACCAAATTCACCTTATTGAAAGATTGGTGGCCTTAAATAAAAAGATTGTCTTTATTATGTATGGCGGTTCTTCATTTGAAATTCCACACGTTGATCGAATTGATGCGATGTTGTTCATGGGTCTTCCTGGTGAACGTGGTGGACAAGCTTTATTTAAATTACTATTTGGAGAAGTTTCACCAAGCGGCAAATTAACACAAACTTGGGCTAAGAGTTATTTAGATATCCCGTTCGCGGAAGAATATACAGTTACACCTAACGAGTTATATAAGGAATCTATTTATGTTGGATATCGTTTCTTCCACACCGTGAGAAGAGAAGTTTTATTCCCGTTTGGCTATGGTTTAACATATGGGAAATATAAACTATCGAATTTACATGCAAAAGTGGAAAAACAGCAAATTGATGTCACTTTTGCGGTGAAAAATGGTAGCGAAATCCCATTATCCGCGATTGCGCAAATATATATCAGCAAGCCCGACAGCGTGATTAGAAGACCAGAAAAAGAACTCAAAGGTTATGCCAGAATTGACCTTCAACCTAATGAGACAAAAGAAGGAAAAATCATCATCAACATGAAAGATCTTGCTGTTTATGAAACAAACAGTGGTTTAGATAAGATTGAAGATGGTGAATATATCATTTATCTATCAGAAAGCATTGAACACTCTATAGACAAAGTGCATGTCCGTGTTAAAGGTGAAGAACTTGAACCTGACTTAATGGAAAATGAATATTTGAATCTCATTAATATTGATAAAAGGAATAAAGAAAAATTTGAAATGCTTATTGGAAGAAAGATTCCTGATTATCAAAAAGCCAAAAAGCCTTTTACAATCGAAACTCCGATTTGTGAATTAGATTCTTTCTTTGGAAGAATCATTCAAAAAGAGATGACCAAACAAGGCGATAAGATTATTAAACAAGCTGATAAAGAAAAAGATGAAGTTGAAAAGATCAGAAAGATTAAAGAAGGCACATTCTTAAAGAAGATGATCTTGGTGAATTGTTTAAGAAGTCTCTCATTCTCTTCTTCCGGCTTGCTTCCATATCAAAAAGCGCTTGGCTTAGTGGATTTAGCAAATGGAAAGATATTCAAAGCAATTAAACAATTAACAAAGAAATAATTACATAGACTCATGACTTGGTTCATGAGTTTTCTTTTTAAGAACTATGCTTCTAATAAGACTTATTAATCCCACGAGGAAGATAAGTGATGCGAATGAGAAGTTAACTACACCCACCATAAAGTTATTTGGCCTATCAATAAGACTGATAAAAGCGATATGGATGGTGAAAGCGGTAAAGATAATAAATGATAAACCGATTAAAGAAATACACGCTCTAAGGAACGATCTTTGAATATTGCTCTTAATAAGAGATATTAGTGTTGTGACTAATTTAAACGCAGTGATACTGATGTTGAATATGAAGAGGGTTCTACTTTTGATAAAGACGAAATCAGTTTTAATCGCATAATAAACAATCCAAGACATGAATATTCCTAATATCATGATTCCGATAGAAATAAGGATGAAGATATTCGCAATTCTCTTTTGATTAGTTTCAAATACCGCAGAGGCAATATAAAGGCGTAACACTAATATTCCAAAATAGAATATGGCTAACAAAATATAGAAATAGCTGTCATTAATGAAGGCAATCACTATATACATGACCGCAAAGACAAAATTTAAATCTGCGGAAATGATGCTGGTGAAAAATGGTTTTCCTTCTGACATTGATTTAAGGAACCCTTTTTCTTTTGGATATTTCGTTAAAGTGATAATTAGAATTGGAAGTTGAATGACGAAAAAGATAATGCTAAATATTCCAGCGGCAATAAAAGATGTTACACCAAGCAATGTTTTTAAATTTCCACCTTGTCTGATAGCTAAATAAATCGTGGTACAAATGACTACCGCGAAAATAGTGGCGAGTACTGCGATTACCTTAAACGTTGGGGAATGGGATTTTTCTTCCATATCTATAATTCTAAATATTATTATTCAAAAAGAAAGACGCAAAAAGCGTCTATTCTAATTCGAATGCACCGGTGTATAACTGATAATACACACCTTTTTGGGCAATTAATTCTTTGTGATTACCGCGTTCGATGATGCGTCCATGATCCAAAACCATAATCGCATCGCTATTTTGAACTGTCGATAATCTATGAGCGATGACAAAGACCGTTCTTCCTTCCATCAATTTATCAGTGCCTTGTTGCACTAATTTTTCCGTTCTAGTATCGATAGAAGATGTCGCTTCATCAAGAATCATAACAGGGGCATCCGCAACCGCCGCTCTAGCGATGGATAATAATTGTCTTTGTCCTTGTGACAAATTAGAACCATTCGCTGTGAGTTTGGTATTGAAACCTTCTGGCAATCTAGTGATGAAATCATAAGCATTAGCAATCTTCGCGGCTTCATAAACTTCTTCATCAGTGGCGTCTAGTCTTCCATAACGAATGTTTTCCATAACGGTTCCGGTGAATAAGTTTGTATCTTGTAAAACAATGCCTAATGAACGACGTAAGTCATCTTTCTTAATTTTATTAATATTTATGCCATCGTATCTGATTTTGCCGTCTGCAATGTCATAAAAACGATTTAACAAGTTGGTAATTGTGGTCTTACCAGCACCTGTGGCACCGACAAAGGCAATCTTTTGTCCTGGATGAGCATAAATAGAAACATTATGTAAGACGATTTTATCTGGATTATAAGCAAAGTCAACATCCGTTAAGACGATATCACCTTTGAGCTCGGTGTATGTGGTTGAACCATCGGACTTATGTGGATGTTTCCAAGCAAAGTCTCTGGTACATTCATTTGTTTCTACGAATGTTCCGTCAGGATGTTTTTTGATATGCACTAAAGTGACATAGCCTTCATCCTTTTCTTTTTGCTCATCTAATAAATCAAAGCAACGAGAAGCACCCGCCATACCCATGACGATGAATGTCACTTGTTGTGAGAAGTTATTGATGTTGTTAGAGAACATTCTTGAAAGCATTAAGAAGGAAACGATGACACCATAGAATGTTTCTTTTTCAATATTGCCGTAATAGGTGAGTGTTAAGTTTTTAAATCCTGGAATAACCAAGATTAAGACACCCATAATTGCGGTTAAGACATACATGAAGTTACCGATATTACCATTAATTGGTCCCATAGTATTACCCGCAATATTAGCGGTGGTGGCATATTTTCTTAATTGTTCATTCTTTTCATCAAACGCTTCGGCAGATTTTTCTTCATGTGAGAAGACCTTGATGACTTTTAAGCCTTGTATGGTTTCTTCGATGTCGCCTTCCACAGTTGCCACTTGTCTTTGTTGTCTAATGAAGTATTTGCTCGCTCTTCCACCGATGAGAGTGGTATTTAAGAACATCATGAATGCGCAGAAGATAACCACTAAAGTCATCCAGACACTATTCAAGAGCATAACGATAAATGAGAAGACAACCGCTAGACCTGCACTTAATGATGTTGGCATAGCTTGAGAAATAAATTGTCTAATGGTGTCGATGTCGTTTGTGTAGATGGACATAATCGCACCATGAGCGTGAGTGTCAAAATATCTAATTGGTAAATCTTGCATGTGATTGAACATCGCCTTGCGGAAGACATTCATGAATTTTTGTGTGACAATCGCCATAGTTCTATTCCAGAACCAGGAAGCGAAGACACCAAAGGTGTAAATACCAATAAGTGTTAATAATAAGACAGTAACATTAGTTCTTAATGTAATACCCATTGCCATTGCTTCATAAGAACCGGTAAGTGGATTACCACCTTCGATAATGGCTTTGGTCAAAATAGTGGTGACGAAGTTCATGAACATTGATGAACTCAAGTTCGCGAAAATGTTAAAGACAATACAAAGAGCACTGATGATTAATTGAGCAGGATATCTCTTGAATAATTCTTTAACTAATCTCTTAAGAGTGCCTTTTTTGGCTCTCTTTCTTTCTCTAATTCTAATTGGAGGCATTATTTATCACCTCCCACTCTATTTTGTGTGTAGTAGATTTCTTGGTAGATGTGATTATTCTTTAATAATTCATCATGAGTTCCGATGGCGTCGATATGGCCGTCTTCCATAATGATGATTTGATCAGCATCTTCAATAGAAGAGATTCTTTGAGCAATAACAATCTTTGTGGTCTCTGGTAAATCGTTTTTAAGTCCTCTTCTAATTAATCTATCGGTCTTGGTGTCTACCGCGGAAGTGGAGTCATCGAGAATTAATATCTTTGGTTTCTTTAGTAGCGCACGAGCGATACATAGTCTTTGCTTTTGACCGCCTGAAACGTTCGAACCACCTTGTTCAATTCTGGTGTTATAGCCATCAGGGAATGATTCGATGAACTCTTCAGCTTGCGCAATTTGACATGCCGCTTTCATTTCTTCTTCGGTCGCGTTGATATCACCCCATCTTAAATTCTCAGCGATTGTTCCGGAGAATAAGAAGTTCTTTTGCAAGACGACAGCGACACTATTTCTAAGGGTTTCAAGGTCATATTTTTTGACATCTTCACCCGCGACTAAAAGCTCGCCGTCTTCAATATCATAAAGACGAGAAATGAGATTCACTAAAGATGTCTTTCCGCTACCGGTTGAACCCAAAATCCCTACAAATTGGCCACTTTTTATGTGAATATTGAGATTTTCTAAGGTATTTTTCTCAGCGTGTTTGGAATATTTAAAGATGACGTTGTTGAAGTCGACTGAACCATCTTTAACTTCGTAAAGTGGATCCTTGCAGTTCTTGATTGTGGGTACTTCTTCAAGGACCTCACCAATTCTTCTAATCGCCTCAAGAGACATGACAAGCATGACCATAATCATGGATATCATCATGAGGGACATCAATATTTGAATACCATATGTTAATAGGGATGACATTTGACCAATTGATAATTGTCCACCCCAATTGATTTGTTGACTTTCAGTATCATAGGAAGCACTCTTAGCGATAATAGAAGCGCCGATACCGATGATTAAAACATTGGATAAGTGAATCGCGGTGTTCATCACTGGGTTATTCAAAGCCACAATCTTTTCAGCATGGATGAATTCACCAGTCATGCCATCAGAAGCGGAATTGAATTTCTTCTTTTCATAGTCTTCTCTCACATATGATTTAACAACTCTCATACCGGAGACGTTTTCTTGGACTGATTCATTGAGCAAATCGTATCTCTTAAATAATCTTCTAAAGATTTTCATCGCGGATCTAATAATTAAGAACAAGAAGAATCCAATGACTGGAATGAGGATGATAAATATCCACGCCATTTGGCCACCAGCAATAAAGGCCATGACTGCGGAGAATATCATCATTAACGGTGCGCGAACAACGATACGAATCATCATCATAAAGGCCATTTGTACACTTGATACATCAGTGGTCATTCTAGTGACTAAACTGGACGCAGAGAATTTATCGATGTTAGCAAAGCTAAATGATTCTAATTTCTTATATAGATCACTTCTTAAATTAGAAGCTAAACCGACACTGGCTTTGGAACCAAAGACACCACCTAGAATACCACATGATAATGATACTAAGGCCATGCCCACTAAGATGATGATTAACCAGAACAAGGAGATTTTGAAATCCATTCCAAAGTTCTGGTTTTGATATGGGAAAGGAGTCATAATGTCTTCTGGTTTACTGATATATTCAATCGTATCCACGAACATTGACATGACGAATGGTAAGGCACATTCTAAAGCCGCTTCAATGACCATGAAAATAGGAGTGATTAAAGCTGCTCTTTTGTATTGTCTCAGACTTTTCAAAATGAGTTTAATTTTATTCTTCATCTTTCTCCTCCCTTTCCATGTTATCTATGAATTTGTTAATTGTTTTTAGCGTGATTTCTTTATCTTTTTCATCCACACCGCTTAGTAGTTGTTTAATTGCATCTTCGCGGTGGTGGTCTAAGTGACATAATATATCTCTTGCTTTATCAGTAGGTTTTAATATGGCATATGGATGTTGTTTTTCGATAGAAATGATATCTTTCTTTTCCATCCTTTTGACTAGACCACTGACTGTAGATTTTGACAAATGGAATTCATTTTCAATGTCGTTTTGATGAACTTCCATCTTATCTTGTTCCGTCTTTCGAATAATAAAGAAGAGGACTCGACCTTGTTGACCTGTTAGGTCATACAAAGCTAAACGAGAATCTAAATCTTGCTCGATAAGTTTTTGTAAATACTTAATAAGGTAAAAGAAGTTCTCTTTTTGATTAACGTTTTTCATAACTTAAATTATGATATAGTTCGTATGCGAACTTGTCAATTGTTATTTATAAATAATAATGCAAAGCGTGATGGACAAAATATTTAATAACTTGACCGCATCGACAAATCTTTGTGGGGTATTGATATTTTTGTTTACTTATTATTTTATATAAAGTAAAGTATTATTTCCGAACAAGGGGGAAAGATATGAAAAAGAAACTTATTGCTATTAGTTTATTAACAACTTCGATGCTCCTTGCTGGTTGTTCAACAAATATTTTTAATACAACTTCAAGTGAAAATAATAATTCAGATACTACCAGTGGTAATCCTTCCGCTTCAGCAGAATGGACTATCATGTTTTATATTTGTGGTGCGGATTTAGAGAGTAAGGATTATCTCGATGATCCAGAAACTAAACCATATGCTTACGATTATGGTTATCCAGGAACCACTTTAGCGGGTTATGCTTCTCGTGATATTGATGAATTATTAGAAGTCAACAAACCTGATAATGTGAATATCATTTTAGAAACCGGTGGTTGTTCTAAATGGGCTAAATCCCAAATCAAGTCTAATGAATTGGGAAGATGGCATGTCGAAAACAAACAATTAGTGAAAGATGGTAATACCATTAAAAAGAACATGGGCTTATCCACAACATTCCAAGAATTCTTAGAATGGGGTTTCAAAAATTATCCAGCGAAGAAATATGGTATCTTCATGTGGAATCATGGTGGTGCGATGGATGGGTGCTGTTTTGATGAATTATATTCAAACGACAGCTTGCTCGCTAATGAAGTCAATATTGCATTGAAAAACGCCAAAAAGAATTGCGGTATTTCTGGTAACTTAGAGTTCATCGCTTATGACGCTTGCTTAATGGCGGTTCAAGAAATCGCGGAAATCAATAGCCATCATTTCAATTACATGGTTTGTTCTCAAGAAAGTGAATATGCTGGTGGTTATGATTATGACCAATGGTTACCGGCTTTATGTAACGATCCAGCCAATGTTAGTACATTAACTATTTGTAATAAAATCGCTGATACATTCATCGCTGAACAAAACGCAGCAGCGAAAGAATATAACGATTATTATCACTTGGATAAATACGATGAGGATTATTGGCCATATGACCAAACTCAATCCGTTTTAGATTTAAGCAAAATGAGTGCATATAAAACTGCATTTGAAAACTTTGCTTCTGGTTTGTCAGGCGTCATCGCTTCTTCATCAAAATGGAATAATTTTGCTAATATTCTCAAAGGTAACAGTGTGCAAAAATATGGTTATGATTACGAAAATAATGATTATGTTTGTGATATCTACAACCTTACAGGTACAAAAGGATTATTAACCGCACTTTCTTCTAACAGCAGCTATTCTTCAATCAAAACACAAATTAATGAATTAAATTCTGCGGTTAGTGAATTAGTTGTCCATGAAGTTCATGGTAGTGACACATATGGTTGTGGTTTATGCATTGCCTGTCCTGCTAATGGATGGTTATATAAGCCAAATTATCAACAACAAACTAACTTTACAAACTGGTACAATTTGTGTTCCCAATACGGCAATTGGTACACCAGTCATTAGTATAAAAGGACTAATTTCTTTTAGTCCTTATTTTATTTATAAAAAGAATGTTAATATGATGGAGGCAAGGTAAATCATATGAAAAATAGAAAACAATTATTTATGGGCATCACTCTAGCGTTCGGTACTGCTTTAGCGATTGCCACTTTGAATCACGCAATTACACAAAAAAGAGAGTTACGTGTTGGTGATTACGACGAAGATGGTGCATTGATATTAGAAACTAATATTGATACATCCAAATTAATTAAGTACAAACAATTCGTCACACCAACAGATACTTATTACAGCAAACAAAAGACTTATTCTTTAAGTAATGTCGGTGATATTGAATCCACATGGGAATACTACCAAGGTGAAGATGTTTTAATTGCAGTTATCGACTCTGGGTTTACCTATGGTCATGAAGACTTTATTGATGAACATGGTAATAGTGTATTTGATGATCGTTCTGGCTATTTCTATGTCGATATGAGTACCGAAACCGCGAAGATGAAACTCGCCACTTCCGATGGTTGGGAATGTATGAAACACGAATATGATGACTACTACAATGAATGGGATACCCATGGTAGTAACGTCGCTGGTTGTGCTGCCGCATCATTAAATGGTGTTGGTACAGTCGGTATCGCTCCAAAAGCGAAGATCTTAGCGTGTAAAATTGACTTCTATGATGAATCTATTAACAAAGCTATTGAATACGCGGCCGATTGTGGTGCTGATGTCATCAACATGTCATTAGGTGCATATGACCTTGATGATCCGCATATTTCTAGCGGTGATTATCAAGACAGTTATGATGGTGTTGCTGAAGGCAACGCTGACTCTATTGCTTATGCAGTTAATCATGGTGTTATCGTTGTGGCGGCAGCCGGAAACGAATCGACAAACGCGAAATCATATCCTGCTTGTAACGATGATGTTATTGGCGCTGGTGCTTTAGCAAAGAATAGCAATACAAGCGCTGCATCATTCTCTAACTTTAATAAAAATTCTGATACTCAACTTGGAAACCACAATGTTGACGTTATGGCTCCTGGTGTAGTTTGGGCCCCTGGCTTAGATGAATCCGAAATTGGCAATAGCAGTAGCAAATATCCAAAGTTTGGTTATAGTGAAACTCAAGGTACATCATTTGCTTCTCCAATCGTTGCTGGTGCAGCGGCATTATGGAAGAGCAAGTATAGAACCGGAACTCCTGCTCAATTTGAAGCAGATTTATATGATTCCTGTGTAGATATGGGTAACTTTGCCAAATATGGCAACGGTAGATTAGATGTCTATACATTGTTAGATATCGAACATGAAGGGATTGAATTAAGTTCGAATAACTTTACTTTAAATACTCATAGCGCTCCTCAAACTGTGACAGCGACAAGTAAAAATTCCACGATTAAGAACTGGACTTCTAGCAACACAAGTGTCGTAACAGTTTCTGGCCAAACAGGTGTTGCCACCGCAACCGCGACAATCACCGTGGTTGGTCCAGGTACAGCCACAATTACTGTTACAGATAATGCTTATGCTTATAGAGAAATCAACGTTAAAGTTGAAGAATATGTTGCCGTTACTGGTATTACCACAACCGCAACAAGCGGAACAACATTAGGCCAAGGCAAATCCTTAAAATTAGGTGCTAGTGTTCTTCCAGCAAACGCTACTAATAAAACAATCGTTTATGAATCAAGCGATGAGAATATCGCTATCGTCAGCAACACTGGTGTTGTTACTGGCGTCAATATTGGTAATGCCACAATTACCATGACTGCTGAAGGACCAGTCGTTAAAAACTTTGCGATTGAAATCGTTGAATCTCATTCCGAAACATATGAAATTACATTTAAAACATATTCTGAGGATGGAAGCACCGCTTTAACATCTCTTATCGGTGAAATTGAAACTGGTGCTAGCTTAGTTAATAATTCTACCGCCGCAAATGTTTTTAAGGGAAAGAATGGTCTTAAATTCTCTTCCGGTAGCAAAAATGGTAGTGGTTCCTTAACATTCGTCGAGGAATTAGATATTACCGAAATCGTTGCCAATGCTTCTGGTTATGGATCAGATTCTTCTTCATTATCAATCAATGGTATAAATAAAAATTTATCCGGAACATCATTATCCAATTACACATATGAACTTGATGGTGCTTCAATTGACACAATTTCCTTTGAAGCTAATAAACGTTCATATTTAAGAGGTTTAACAATTACTGCTGGTCAAGATGGTACTCCAGTAGCTTCCGTCAGTTTAAATAAAAATGCTTTAGCATTAGAGACTGGTCAAAGCGAAACATTAACCGCGACCATCCTTCCAAATAATGCGACTAATAAAGAAGTGACATGGACTTCTAATAATACTAGTGTTGCCACAGTTAGTGGTGGTACAGTGACCGCTGTCGGTGCCGGAAATGCCACAATTACTGTAAAGACAAAATCAGGTGGCAAGACTGCGACATGTTCAGTGACTGTTACTGATAAAGTTTATCCAGTTACCGGAGTTTCATTATCTCCAACCTCATTAAGCCTTGATGTTGGCGGTTCTTCCTCATTAACCGCGACTATCTCTCCAAGTAACGCTACTAATAAGAACGTGACATGGACCAGTTCCGCATCAGCAGTTGCTTCCGTCAGTAGTGCTGGTTTAGTAACTGGTTTAAAAGAAGGTAATGCCACAATTACTATTACTACAGCCGATGGTGGATTTACCGCGACATGTGAAGTGAGCGTTCATAATGTTGCTGTTACAGGCGTGTCATTAAATAAGACAAGCGAAACGGCTTATGTCGGTTCCTCATTCTCATTAACCGCCACTGTTCAACCAACAAATGCCACAAATAAAGGAGTTTCATGGACTTCTAGCGATGCTAGTGTTGCCACAGTTAACTCCAGTGGTGTGGTGAGTCCTCTTGCTGCTGGAACCACAATTATCACAGTCACAACCACTGATGGTGGATTTACTGCTAGTTGTACAGTTACTGTTCAAGCAGGTAAATCATCACTTCAAAAAGCTTATGAAGCATGTGAAGCTTTAAGTTCCGGTTCTTATACAAGCTCTGCTTATACATTTACTGGATATATTACTGCGATGGTGAGTAATAACTTCTATGTCCAAGATGGTTCATATGGTTTATATGTCTATTGCGGAAATAATCCTCGCATTTCCTCTTCTGATGTTGGTAAATTTGTCACTGTTGTAGCAACACTTCAAAACTATTATGGTTTATATGAAACCAAGTCTATTACTTCAGTAACAGTGGGTTCTGATTCCATTGATGTCGTCCCACAAGAAGTTACAAGTTATGACATGATTTCTAATTCTAAACAATCAATCTTATCTAACTTATCAAGTGGTGTTGTTTCCGCAAAAACACAAGCTGGTGTCTCTGGTTCTACTGATATCAAATTCTCCATCACTGTCGGTGGGCAAACCATCAATGTATTTGGCAGCAAATACTTATCAAATATGAGTTCACTTAATAGTGCTTATAATTCAATAAGCGTTGGCGATTATATTTCTATCAGCAACATGGCTACTTCCTATAACAATAGCCAAATGCAATTAGCGTTAACTGAAACTACAGTCATCACCAAAGGTTATTCATTATCCGCATTCTGCGAAGAATTCTTAGGTAATGTTCTATGTGATGACCAAGGTAGAAACGCTCCAACATATGCAACCGGTTATTCTTGGTCAACATTCAAAACCTTATATGGAAAACTCAGTTCTGCTGATCAACAAACATTAAGAACTACAGCTTCTAGCGAAAGTGGAAATAGCATTGAAAGAGCGGTTGCTAAATACGATTATATCGTTGCTAAATATAGTTATGAAAACTTCCTTAATCGTACCGTAATTCCTCTTTCCAATCATCAAAAACTCATAGTTAATAATTCAGTATTATTTATTTCAATTACATCGCTGATGGTAGTAGTTTCCGCTGCTGGTGTTTACTTCTTATTAAGAAAGAAAAAACATCAATAATTGATTAAATAATCAAAACACTTAAACACGTGCCCTTGTGGTGCGTGTTTTTGCTTGCTAAACAAATATCTTAATCTTTAATAATTCATAAAGATTGCTATAATCTAATGTTAAGGAGATATTATGAAAAAATTACACGAATTTATAAAACCATTTTTATCAATTATTCTTGGCGCCTTGTTATTACTTTTCTATATGAACTGGTTAACAGGCCAAGATGCTCAATTAGCGATTGGTATTATCGCAATTGTTATGGCGGCATATTATTTGACTGTTGGCATTTTAGGAGTTGTCTTAGGAGATAAACTCGGTAACGCAAAGAAGATTTTTGATATCATCTCAATTTGTTTCTTCCCCACATTCATGTTTGTCTATTTCTTAGTGGTGGCCATTAATGGCGCTTCTGTGATTGGACCTACTGGCTGGGTAATACTCATATTGAGTATGATTGCTTCATTAGCGCTCGTTGTGGCATTTATTATTGCTTCTTTTGTCAAAGCTCAAGTCTTCAAACGTTTCACAATTTTATTTGCTGCGACATTTGTATTAGCATTATTGCTCAATTTATTATTCGATTTAGCGGGCAATCCAATTGTCTTAGGTAACTTCAACATTATCGCGTTTGTTATCTATTTCATTTATACGAATATGCTTTTATCTTCCTTATCCATTGGAAAAGAAAAGAAAGCTAAACCAGAAGAAGAACAACAACAATAAGATTAATTATCAAAAGAAAACAGGGCTTACTCATCGCCCTGTTTTTCTTGTTCTTTTTCTTTGCTATTTTTTCTTTCTAATCTCACTAACATGTAAGATCCAAAAGCACATGATAATAAGACCAATATTCCGATTGGAATTTCTAAATATATCGGCAAAACTGGGTTAATATTAGCAAATTCCTTGCCGGACCAGTTCAAATAATAGTTATAAATATCGTAGTTAAAGAAGAGGACAAAAATACTTCCAGAAATAAAACCGATAATTGTGAAGAAAGTGGAATCGCGATACTTCGCTAATAAGAAGGTCATCACCTTGCTAACGAGGACAACACCGATGACGCAACCAATTCCAAAGCAGCCGATAACACCGAATAGTGGACCGACCATTGACCAGTCGCCTTTGAGGCAATTACTACCCCAAGTTTTAACTGAATCCACTAAAGGACGATAGAATCCGATGACTAATAAAATCAATGATCCTGATAATCCAGGAACTGTTAAAGCGACAGATGCTAAAACACCAACCGGAATAAGAACTAAATAGAGCCACCAGTTCTTGTTGATATTAACAAATAAACCACCGATGTTTAAGTTATCTCCAAAAACAACTGATAAGACACCTAGTGTTATAACAAATAAGAATCCCGTTATTAATAAAGCGATTTGTAGCTTGCTTGGTTTGACACCTTTGACTTTGTCAGTAATGCTTGGTAAAGAACCAATTAAGAACCCCGCAAAGATACAAATAAGGACGAACATTAGATGTTCAAACGCTAATGAGAAAAGATAGATGCATGGAATAACAGCACACATGATTCCTAACAAAATAGGAATTAATACAGATATCGCAAAACCAAATTTCTTGCGGAAACTATTTACTGCCGCAATAATGTCTTCATAAACTTTAAAGATTACTGCAATAGCAGCACCTGATACTCCTGGTATGGCGGCCCCCACACCGATGCCCATACCTGCTAAGAATCTTTTTAAGAATTTCATACGCCTATAAATATAACAAAGTATTTTAGAAAAGTGTATAATACTTCAAGAGCGTTATGAAATTATTTGTTGGTTTAGGAAATCCCGGAAAGAAATATGAACATACCCGCCATAATATGGGTTTTGATGTCATAGATCTATTTGCTGATTTATCACAAATTGATGTTGATAAAGAAGTCTTTCATGGTGAATTGGGACGCGGTGAATTATTTGATGAAGATATCATGTTATTTAAACCAACAACCTTTATGAACTTATCTGGAACCGCAGTAAGAGAAGTGATTAGCTATTTTAAAATCCCATTAGAAGATGTCGTTATCATCTTTGATGATATGGCACTTCCAGTTGGAAAGATTAGACTAAGAATGGATGGTTCTTCTGGTGGTCATAAAGGCATGCAAAATATTATTGATAACCTTGGTAGTGACCAAATTAAACGCATTCGTATTGGTATTGGTGAGCCGATGGAAAATGATAATATTGATTATGTTCTTTCTAAACCAAGCAAAGAAGAAAGAGAATTAATTGATCAAGCAATTAGTGACGCAGTGCAAGCTTTAAAGGAGATATTAAAGTCCAACTTCGACCGGGCGATGACAAGATTCAACTAAGGAGGTAGCTTGAACCTATTTGAAAAGTTGAAAAAACTAAAATCTACCCCCTCCCTTTTGAACAAAAAGGGACATTTTGTCGTGGATGATTCCATTGGAATCTCCTTATTAACCGCATTAAATTATTATGAAAATAAAGGAAAGTATTTATTAATAACTTCCAATTTATACAAAGCTCAGAATATTTATTCCCTAATAACTTCTTTTGTTAATAAAGAAGATGTTTTGCTATTCCCATCTGATGAACTTATCCGAGCGGAAACTTTAGCACAAACAAAAGAGATGACCGCTCACCGGTTATATGTTTTAAACGAATTATTAAATGGACGTGGAAGAATTGTTATTGCTAATATCGCCTCCGCGACAAGATACCTTCCAAATCCAGAAACATTCAAAGATCACACAATTGATTTAAAAGTGGGTGGTCATTACGACATTCACGACCTTAAGAAAAGACTAGTTCAAGCTGGGTATTTGTTAGTCAATAAAGTTGACCAATCTTTACAATTCGCTTCTCGTGGAGACATACTTGATATCTTCTCTGTTAACTATGATAAACCGGTTAGAATTGAGTTCTTTGATGATGAAGTCGAATCGATAAGAATTTTTGAAATTTCCACGCAAATGTCTATTAAAAAAATAGAAAATGTGACTATTTTACCTGCTTCTGACATCATTTTATCTGAAGAAGAAGTTGTTGAATCTGGAAAGAAAATATATGACATTTTAGAGAATGACCAAAAGCATCTCGACTATGGAACTTTTGAAAGATTAAGAGATTCCACAGTGGAAGATATGACAAAGATTATGGAAGGTCGTTTTGATGAACGAATCTATAAATACTATGGCTTGTCATCTAATCAACGATTCTCGATATTTGATTATTGTAAGGACTATAACAAGGTCCTAATTGATGAACCGACGATTGAGCATTCGAATTCTTTACTTCAAGACGAATCTTTCAATTATCTTAACGAGCTTCATGAAAATGGAAAGATTATTTCACACTTGGAAATGTTTCAAGACATCCATCGTTTAATTAACTTTAAACAATGTTTAACCACTTCTGAGTTAATTAAATCAAATGATGATGAAGCATTTAATGTTAGGGCCATTCCTTATCAAGCTAGTAAAAGCACAGATACGATTAATATTATTCATAATTATTTAAATCAAGAAGCGCTTGTTTGTATTTGTTTATCTAACCACGAACACATAAACGCTGTTCAGGAACAACTCAACAAACTTGTTATTCCTTTTGAATTTACTAAAGAGTTTGAATTGCCAAGTAAAACAAAGATTGGTATTTCGTTAACAAATCTTAATGCTGGATTTTATTTGCCAGATCAAAACATTGTTTTCCTTACGAGTAAGGAATTATTCTCTGAAAAAGTCAGAGTGGCGAGATTTGATTCTCGTTTCAAAGAAGGAACTATTCTTAAGAGTTATGAAGATTTAACTCCTGGAGATTATGTTGTTCATGAATATCAAGGTATTGGTCAGTTCCTTGAATTACAGACATTAGAAGTTGATGGTGTTCATCGTGATTATTTAAAAATTGCCTATCATGGTGGAGAACTTCTCTATGTTCCTTTGTCACAGTTCCAATTAGTAAGAAAGTATTTAGGTAAAGAAGGTGCTAAACCTCGCTTATCGAGACTTCACAGCAAAGATTGGGAAAACACCAAGAAGAGAATCAAAGAAAGAATTAATGACCTCGCAAATCGTCTATTTAACTTATATTTAGAAAGAAACAATATCAAAGGCCATGCCTTCCAAGAAGATGATGAATTCCAAAGAGAATTTGAAAATAGCTTTGAATACGAATTAACTGATGATCAATTAAAAGCCTTAGAAGATATTAAAAGAGATATGGAAAGTCCGCATCCTATGGATAGGCTTTTGTGTGGTGATGTTGGCTTTGGCAAAACCGAAGTGGCCTTTACCGTAGCGTTTAAAGCTATTTTATCTGGTAAACAAGTGGCTATATTATGCCCAACCACATTATTAGCAAGACAACATTATGAATTAGCATTAGAAAGATTCTCTCAGTTTGATGTTAAGATCGCCGCGTTCTCTCGTTTGATTCCCGATAAAAAACAACAACAATTCCTAAAGGAAGTGGAAACTGGAGAAGCGCATCTTATCATTGGTACCCATAGAATCTTAAGCAAAGACATCCATTTTAAGGATTTAGGATTACTAATCATCGACGAAGAACAAAGATTTGGCGTCGAACAAAAGGAAAGAATTAAAGAGCTAAAGAGTAATATTGATGTTTTAACATTATCCGCAACACCGATTCCAAGAACTCTGCAAATATCTTTATTAGGTGTTAGATCAATGTCGATTATTAATACCGCGCCAAAAGATAGAATGCCAATTCAGACATATGTCACCCCATTTAATCTAGACATAGTTAAAGAATTAATTGAAAGAGAACTTGGAAGAAATGGACAAGTATTCTTCCTACACAACAATATTTCCTCTTTATATTTAAGAGCGTCAAAATTAGAAAAACTACTTCCTGGAGTTAGTATTGGCGTGGCGCATGGTCAAATGAATAGAGATGACATCGAAGATGTAATGATACGTTTCTATAATGGGGAAATCAAAGTTTTGGTTTGTACATCAATCGTCGAGAATGGAATAGATGTTCCTAACGCGAATATGATTATCGTGGAAGATAGTGAGAATTATGGTTTATCTCAACTATATCAAATTAAAGGTCGTGTCGGTCGTAGTGATAAGATTGCCTATGCTTATTTAATGTATAACGGGAATAAGCCGTTAAACGATAAAGCAAGAAAGAGATTGAAAGCCCTTCAAGATTTTACTGAACTTGGTAGTGGATATAAAATTGCTCAACGTGACTTAATGATTAGAGGTGCAGGAGATATCTTAGGACCTGATCAAGCTGGATTTATAGATTCTATTGGTTTAGATATGTACATCAAATTATTAAATGAATCAGTTAAAGAAAAGATAACCGGCATTGAAGAAGAGGAAGTTGAAGCTAATCCATCATTATCTTTAGATGCTTATATTCCAAAAGAATACGCAAATGATAGTGATAAGATTGGGCTCTATCAAGAAATCTTAATGGCACCAGGCCTGGATGATTTAGCTAATCTGAAGATTAAGATGCGAGACATCTATGGCGAACTACCTAAAGAAGTGGAACAACTTTTCGCTAAGAGAAGTATAGATTTATTAGTGAGGGAATCGTGTATTGAATACCTTAATGAAGTTGCCCAAAGAGTAGAAATTACTTTAGGAGAAAGTTTTATAAAAATAAAAGGTATTGGTAATATATTATTTGAAGCCCTTATTCCTTATCTCAATTTTATCAAAGTCAGTTATGCAAACAATAAATTTAGAATATTGATGACTAAAAGGAAGGTTTGGGTTGAAGATTTAGAGAGCATCTTAAAATGCTTGGTTAATATAATTAATAAAAACAAAGTGAAGGAAATACAATGAGATTAGATTTAGTTTTAAAACAAAGCCGTTTGATTAAAAGAAGAACAATTGCAAAAGAACTTTGTGATGCCGGTAGAATATCTGTTAATGGAAAAGTCGGAAAACCATCCACCGAAGTTAATGACGGAGATATTTTAGAGTTAAAACTAGGTCAAAAATTACTAGTTGTTAAGATAACCTATGAAAAGCAAGGCAAAAGAGAAGTCCCAATCTTTGAAGAAATAGAGAAAAACAATGCTTGATTTATCTAAAAAAGGAAAATATTTATTAGCGTGTTCTTATGGCCCTGATTCAATGGCCCTTTTTGACATGCTTATTCAAGAAAGCATTCCTTTTGAAGTGGCTCATGTCAATTATCACCTCAGAGAAGAATCTAATTTTGAAGAAAAGAGATTAAGAGAGTATTGTGAAAAGTTAAATATTAAGATTCATGTCAAATATGTAGAAGAAATTATTACCTCTAATATTGAAGCTAGATGTCGTGAAATCCGTTATGATTTCTTTAATTCTTTGTATAAGGAAAATGGATATGATGCCTTGCTTGTGGCTCATAACGAAGATGATCATATTGAGACATATTTATTGCAAAAACAACGCAAAAACCTTGTAAAACACTATGGATTACGCAGTCAATCAGTGTTTAAGGACATGTTAGTGTTGCGGCCTCTTTTAACTCAAAAGAAGAATGAACTATTAGGTTACTGTATTCAGAACCATGTTCCATACGCAATCGATGCTTCTAATATGGAAACCACCTTCCTTAGAAATAAGATCCGCATTAATGTTGTATCTAAAATGAGTGATAAAGAACGAGCGGAAATCGTGGCAACAATTGCTAATGAAAACAAACAATTAGAGAAAATGTTTGATAAATTAGAAAAAGTACCTCCAAAAGTAGATGATTTATTAGCCTTAAATGATGTTGAACTAGCATATTATCTTAATAGTATGGTTAACGAAGAAGATTATAAGTTTAATGTAACCTACAACAATTCTAAAGAAATAAGAAAAGTACTTGAATCTAAAACAACGAATATTGTTGTCCCTATTCACTACAATAAATATGCTTTTGAGAAGTCTTATGGAAAGTTAATCTTTAGAGAAAATGTCCCTTCTCAAGGATATGAATTTGTTATGAATAAACCTTTACTTATAGATAACGACTTCTTCTATGCTGACTTTACAGGCGATACTTCAAATAGAAATGTATCTATAGATGACTATCCACTTACCATTCGCACATTTAAAAAAGGTGACACTTATATTATTAAGGATTATCAAGTTCAAGTTAGAAGATTGTTTATTGATTGGAAGATGCCCTTATCCATTAGACTGAGATGGCCTGTCATCGTTAATAAAGAGGGACGTATCATTTACATCCCTAGATATAGAAGTAATTTCAAAGTCGAAAAAGAGTCAAATTTCTACGTTAAAGAGTGTTTTACTTTTCATTAAAGTAATTTCTCTTTATAATATTTTCAATCGTTTTAAGGAGGTAGTTTTATGGCAGAAGAACAGCAAACCCCACAAAGACGCTTTTCTTGGAGCTATCTATTTTCCTTTGTTTTGATTGTTGGAATTATCGTTACAGTCATCATTTTACTTTTTGGCGGTAACAAGACTACAACATTAACAAAGACGCAATTCATCGATGCGATTGGTAACAATCGTGTTACCGAAATTGTTGAAACACCAAAAGAAAATACCTTAGTTTCTATTGAAGGCTATTACATTCCCGCGAATGCATCTAAACCAACAACCAAAAAATTTAAAGTTGTTATTGGATACGCGGAATACTATGAAGAACCAAGTACATACGTCTATGTATCTGATTCTGATAAAACATTACATTATGTAATTGATGACACTGCTGTTGCAGATGTTAATAACTTAGATAGCACTAAGTCTTTTGTTCTTTCTAAATTTTTATTAGAAAAAGCCGCAAAAGCTTCAACTGCCGAAAAACCATCCTTCGTTTTACATAGTGCGAAAGACCCATATGTTACCACTTGGTGGGATCAATGGGGCCCAACAATTATTATGTTGGCTGGTAGTTTATTAATATTCATCCTATTATTTGGAAGATTATCATCTTCAATTAATGGTTCAAATAACAAAGCTCTCGAATTTAATAGATCCCGTGCCAGAAGAATGACAAATTCTAAAGTCAAATTTGATGATGTTGCTGGTGCTGATGAAGAAAAAACCGAAATGGCAGAACTCGTTTCTTATTTAAAAGAACCACGTAAATATGCTAAGTTTGGTGCCAAATTACCCAAAGGTGTCTTATTAGTAGGCCCTCCAGGATGTGGTAAAACATTATTAGCAAAAGCCGTTGCTGGTGAAGCAGGTGTCCCATTCTATTACATTTCCGGTTCTGACTTTGTCGAAATGTTCGTCGGTGTTGGTGCTGGCCGTGTTAGAGATATGTTCAGAGTGGCAAAAGAAAACGCCCCATGTTTGGTGTTCATCGATGAAATCGATGCAGTCGGTCGTCAAAGAGGTGCTGGCTTAGGTGGTGGAAACGATGAACGTGAACAAACACTTAACCAATTACTCGTTGAAATGGATGGTTTCTCTGATAATTCAGGAATCATTGTTATTGCCGCGACAAACCGTGATGATGTTCTTGATCCAGCTTTATTAAGAGCGGGACGTTTCGATAGAAAGATTACTGTTTCCTTGCCAGATAAAATTGGTCGTGAAGCAATTTTCAAAGTCCATGCTCGTAACAAGAAAGTCGACCCAGAAGTTGATTATGCTCAATTAGCGAAGAGAACCGTTGGTTTCTCTGGTGCTGATATTGAAAATATCATGAACGAAGCCGCCATATTGGCAGTCCGTAGAGGAAAAGAAGTTATCGGCATCGATGAAATCGATGAAGCCATTGATCGTCGTGTTGCTGGTCCTGCTAAATCATCTCGTGGACTTAATGCTCATGAAAGAGATGTGGTTGCTCATCACGAAGCAGGCCACGCTATCATCGGTTTAAAATGTCCTCATAGTGATAAGGTCCAAAAGATTACAATTGTTCCTCGTGGAAATACTGGTGGTCATGTTCGTATGACTCCGGAAGATGATAGGTTTATCTTAACCAAGAAAGAACTTGAAGCTCGTATCATTGGTTACTTAGGTGGCCGTTCTGCTGAAGAAGTGTTCTTTGATGATATTTCGACTGGTGCTTCAAACGATATTGAAGTGGCTACACAAATCGCCAGAATGATGGTTTGTGAATTAGGTATGTCTCCTCTAGGCCCAATTCAATATGAAAGAGACACTGGAAGTGTCTTCTTAGGAAGAGACTATACTAATTCTCAAAAGAATTTCTCTGTTGAAACTGCGACTAAGATTGATGCCGAAATTCGTAATATTATTGAACACGCACATCAAGAAGCTCTTCGTATTATTAAAGAGAATAAAGAAGATGTCGACTTGATTGCCAAGACATTAATTGAACATGAACAGATTACTGCTGAAGAGATTGATTATCTCTTAGAACATCGTCATTTGAAACGCGATGAAAAGAAAGCGGAACAACCTGTAGAAGTTCCTAACAATGCTAGTGAATCAAAACCTGAAGCTAGTGTTGAACCCGAAAAAGAGATTAAGGGAGAATAATGAGAGGTTTAAATCCTCTCTTTTTTCTATGTGGAAATTTAAGAATTTCGAAATTGAAAGTCGAGTAGTTTTAGGTCCAATGGCTGGAATTACTTTTAAGAGTTATCGAGAATTCATGTCTCGGTTTGGTTTTGGCATGTGTATTACCGAAATGGTTTCTGATATGGGACTAATTTATGGTAATGAAGAAACCGCTACCTATATAAGCTTCGATAAAGGCAATTATTTGACTGGTGTTCAATTATTTGGTCATGAGCCAGAAAATATTAAAAAAGCCGCAGAAATCGCCTTAAATTCTAATAAATGCATAGATTTCTTTGATATTAACATAGGATGTCCTGTACCAAAAGTGACCAATACTGGGGCAGGTTCCGCACTTATGAAAAACCCTAAATTATGTGGCGATATCATTCGTGCTATTAAAAGCATCACCGACAAACCAGTCAGTGCCAAGATAAGACTTGGATGGGATGCAAATTCTATCAATTATCTCGAAGTTATTAAAGAACTTGAAGATGCTGGTGTTGACATGATTGCAATTCATTCTAGAACAAGAAAAGAATTGTATGCTGGCGAACCACATCATGAGATGTTAAAAGATTTAAGAAAACAAATGAGAGTTCCTTTAGTGATCTCTGGAAATATCTACTCATTAGATGATGCAATCAATGCTATGGAGATAACTGGTGCTGAAGCTGTCATGGTTGCAAGAGGCGGAGTGGGTAATCCATATTTGCTTAAGCAAATAAATCAATATTTTAAGGATGGAACAAGATTAGAAAGTTCATCTTTATTAGAACAACTAAATTGGTGTAAAGAATTAGCGGAAATGATTGTAGAAGATAAGGGTGAATATACTGGTATGAGAGTGTATCGTGCTATCGCTCCAAAATTCATTGTTGGAATCCCTAACGCCAAGAAATATAAACAAAGATTATGCACTGAATTAACAACCCTTGATTCTTTGAATCAGATATTAAAAGATATAGCCAAAGATAATAACATTGAATTTTGACTATATTAAAATTCAAACAATTAAAGTATACTATTGAAGGCAAACGAGGTATTTTTTATGGACAACAAAGTTGTATTAAACGATCAAGAACAAGCTAGAAGAGAAAAACTCGACAAGTATAGAGAACTAGGAGTCGATCCTTTTGGCAAGGCTTATAAAGTTACACATCATGTTTCAGATATTCGCAAACTTTGTAATAAAAAATCAAGTAGAGCGCTCGATAGAATGAATCTTATCGTTTCTGTGGCTGGAAGAATTATGGCCATCAGAAGAATGGGCAAGGCTTCATTTGTTAATTTGCAAGACAAAACTGGAAATATCCAAGCTTATATTGGTATCGATGTTGTAGGTAAAAAATCATATGATGTTTTTCGACTTGCTGATTTAGGTGATATTGTCGGTTTAAAAGGTCGTGTTATGATGACTAGAACTGGTGAATTAACTATTCGCGTTGAAAAATACACTCATTTGACTAAATGTTTACATCCATTACCAGAAAAATACCATGGTTTAACCGATGTTGAAGAGAGAAGTAGAAGAAGATACCTCGATTTAATTGTTAATGATGAGGCTAGAAAGGTTGCTTTTGCTCGTCCAAAGATTGTTAGAGAGATCCAACATTTCCTTGATAACAACGATTTTGTGGAAGTTGAAACATCAATTTTGAATCCTATCCTCGGTGGTGCTGCCGCAAGACCATTTGTGACTCATCATAATACGTTAGATAAGGACTTTTACCTAAGAATTGCGACAGAATTGAACCTAAAACGTTTAATCGTTGGTGGTATGGAAAGAGTCTATGAAATCGGCAGATTATTCAGAAATGAAGGTATGGATGCAAGCCATAATCCTGAATTCACTTCAATCGAAATTTATCAAGCCTATTCCGATTTAAGAGGCATTGGTGCTTTAACCGAAAAAATGATTAGAACAGTAGCAAAAAATGTTACTGGATCCGCAATCATTAAGTATCAAGATAAGGAAATTGATTTCAAATCACCATTCAGATGGATTTCTATGAATGATTTAATCAAAGAAAAGACTGGAATTGACTTCGCAAAAATCGAATCTTTTGAAGAAGCCAAATCACTTGCTGATAAATACGATATTCACCTCGATAAATTTAAGAATACTGTAGGTTATGTTATGAATGAATTCTTTGAGGAACTATGCCAAGACGAATTAATTCAACCAACATTTGTCTATTCTTATCCAATTGAAGTATCTCCATTAACCAAAAAAGGCAAAGATCCTCGTTTCACTGAAAGATTTGAATTATTCGTGAACGGACGTGAGCTCGCAAATGCATATAGCGAATTAAATGACCCAATCGACCAAAGACAAAGATTCCTCGACCAACTTAAAGCCAAGGAACTTGGCGATGATGAAGCCAGCGAAATGGATGTCGACTTTGTTGAATCTCTCGAGTACGGCATGGCGCCTACAGGTGGTGTGGGTATGGGCATTGATAGATTAGTTATGTTATTAACTAATCAACCTCAAATTAGAGAAGTTATTCTCTTCCCAACCATGAGGGATAGATAATTAGGAACCTATGGTTCCTTTTTTCTTTGTAATATTTTGGAACAAAAAAGTCTTTCGCGCGCTTGTCAAAACGTATATACATAGGTATAATATGTATGCTTTTTTAAGCACTACTCTCTGCTACATTAGTAGCCAGAAGACCAAAGGGAGGTACGAAAATGCGCAAATACGAATTAATGTACATTTTAAGAGCCGACTTAGATGAAGCCGGTCGCGCTGCCGCTATGGAAAAATTAGCCGATCTTTTAAAGAAGAACGGTGCAACCATTGATAAGGTTGATGAATCCATTGGCTTACGTGATCTTGCTTATCCAATCGATGACGAAACCAAAGGTTATTATGTCGTCGCAAAAATCTCGGCCGAGCAAGCTGCACTCTACGAATTCAATCGTAAAGTCCGTCACGATGCAAATGTCTTAAGATTCTTAATCGTCGCCGATCAAGAATAAGGAGGATAATCATTAATGATTAATCGTGTAATTTTAGTGGGTCGCTTAACACGTGATCCCGAACTCAGAAAAGCCAATTCTGGTTTACCTGTCGCTTCATTTTCTATCGCTGTTGATAGCAGAATGAAAAATCCAGACGGTTCAAGAGCTACAACATTTATGAATTGTTCCATCTTTGGAAACCAAGCTGAAAATGTTGTTAAATTTACCAGAAAAGGTTCTATGGTAGGCGTCGAAGGAAGTTTGAATCAACGTAAATTTGATCGTCAAGACGGTACAAAAGGTTCAGTTATTGAAGTCATTGCCGATCGTGTCGCGTTTTTAGAACCAAAAGGAAATAACATTGCTGAAGGTGCTCCTGTCACATTTGATGACACACCAGTGGTTCAAGAAAACGGTAATAACTTAGATTCATTAGACTTGCCAGACGATGATCTTCCATTCTAATTAGAAAGGGAATTAATATGGCATTTAGAAAAGTTAGACCACACAAAAAAGTGTGTATATTCTGTAAGAATAAATCAAAGTTCATTGACTATAAAGACATTGATACTTTGAAAACCATGATTACTCCAAACGGAAAAATTTCTCCACGTAGAGCAACTGGTACATGTGCTAAACACCAAAGAGAATTAGCAGTCGCTATTAAAAGAGCGAGATTCATGGCTCTTCTCCCATACGTAGAAGATTAATGAATAATATGTCGCAGGACAGTCGCGATTTGCCTCAGTTGGCTAAAAATGACTTTCCTCGCAAGGCAGTTAGTCGAAGCATATGGTAAGGCCCTGAATTGAGGCTAAATCAATGTAAATTAAGTCGTCCATGAAGGGCGGCTTTTTTGTTATAATAACTACATGAAATTTACAAGCATGTTACAAGCAGCATATGATTTTTGGCGACCAAATAGGTATAGTTTAAAACCTTTTCTTATTAATGATGGTCAAAAACATCCATTTGTTGTCATTTGCCCTGGTGGATCATATTCAATGGTGTGTTCTTTTGTTGAGGGTAAACCAATCGCTAAAGAATTAAATATAAGAGGATATCATGCTTTTGTTGTTTACTATCATGTCAAAAAGAAAGCTAAATATCCAAATCCTCAACTTGATTTAAAAAAGGCGGTAGAAGAAATATTAAATAATGCTGATAAGTGGAATATAGCAAAAGAAAATTGGCTTTTGATTGGTAGTTCTGCAGGCGGACATTTAGCGGCGTCATATTGTTTAGAAAAATATAATAAACCATCATGTTTAATCCTTTCTTACCCAGTTATTACTATGGGAAAATACTCGGAAAAAAACACTGTTAAGAATTTGCTCGGAAATAACCCAACAGAAGCGATGGTTAACAAATTATCTGTAGATAAAAATGTTACAAAAGAATATCCTCCAACATTTATATGGGCTGGTGATTTAGATACATTGGTTGATCCAGTTCATAATGGCCAAGCTTTATTCGAAGCGCTTAAGAGCATTAATGTTCCATGTGAATTTAAACTATATAAAGATGTTGCCCATGGTGTTGGACTTGCTGAAGGCACTAGTGCTGAGCATTGGCTAGAATCCGCACTCGATTTTTGGGAAAGAAATTCCAATACTTAAAGCTTTGTCGGGCAGCTAGTCGCGTCGTCGTCGAAGTAGTCGTGGCAAAATTGGACAACTGGCGGAGGCTCTTTTCGGGGAAAGCGGAATTTAAGCGAATCAGGAAAAACGGATTTAGACGATTACAGCGTTTGTTGTGTCAGGACGAGAGCAATTCTCCTCATTGAGACGAAGTTGATTCTCCCCGACGCACACGCAACAGGCTTACAGATTAGACCGTCCCTTGTGGGCGGTTTTTTCATGCTCACCCGTCCTTCGTCCTGGATCTAATTGAATCCATCGACGTCGAAGCGGTTTATATACTTGTATATAACTCGTTCTGGCTAGTCCCGGTCAGTCCACGTCTCACGATCGTTCCTTCATTAACGCCACTAATATAATAGAACACGCTGTGCGACAATAGTGCCACAGCACATATTTTTACATTATCTTTATTGCAAAATAAAACCCTGTAGAAATACCACAGGGTCATTTACTTATTAAAAGTAATTGATTACATCAATTTCTTGAAGAGTGCGACAACTTGTTCGTGAGTAGCTTCTCTTGGGTTACCTGGATAACAAGCAT
>JBGULD010000041.1:0-35580 GCA_045114745.1 Bacilli bacterium | reverse complement strand
GTTGATGGCTTTCATATTGTCATCGAATTCATAAACAAGTGGGACGCCTGTTGGGATGTTAACACCAACGATTTCTTCGTCTTTCATATTGTCAAAATATTTGACTAAAGCACGTAAGGAATTACCATGTGCGACAACGAGAACGCGTTTGCCTTGTTCCATTTCTGGTTTGATAACTTCTTCGAAATATGGAACCGCACGTTTAACGGTTAATTCTAATGATTCGTTGAGTGGGAGATCCTTGGGATCGACATCTCTAAATTGTGCTTGTAAAGCTGGGTTTCTTGGATCGTCTTTTTCTAATGCTGGTGGAGGGCAATCGTAACTACGACGCCAAATCTTCACTTGTTCTTCACCATATTTAGCAGCGGTTTCCGCTTTATTTAAACCTTGTAAAGCACCATAGTGACGTTCATTGAGTCTCCAGGATTTATAAACTGGTAACCATTCTCTATCTAATTCAAAGAGAACATTGTTCATTGTGTGAATAGCTCTTTTTAATAATGATGTATGGACAACATCAAAATCATAACCTTTTTCCTTTAAGGTTCTTCCGGCGCGATGAGCTTCTTCAACGCCTTTTTCACTTAATTCAACATCGGTCCAACCGGTGAATAAATTTAACTTATTCCATTCTGATTCCCCGTGTCTAATTAAAACTAGTTTGTGCATTAAATCTTCCTCCGATTTATAAAGTTATTATACTCTATCTATTTTTGTTATAAAATAAAAATACTTTATGAAAAACAATAATCGAGAACACGTTATTATACGTACTAGTATCATCGGCATTTTAGGCAATGTTCTTCTCGTCGGATTTAAGGCTGCGGTTGGCTTTATTGCTGGATCCGTCGCCATCGTTTTAGATGCTTTGAATAACTTGACCGATGCCTTATCTAGCACAATTACAATTATCGGTACCAAATTGTCAAATAAGAAACCAGATAGAAAGCACCCATTTGGACACGGAAGAGTGGAATATATTACTTCCACATTAATCGCCGCGCTTGTTTTGTTTGCGGGTGGTATGGCTATCTATGAATCAATTATTTCCATTATTGATTATTTTAAAGAAGGCAAGATGCCAGATTATAGCGTTGTCTCCCTTATCATCATCGGTGCAGCGGTATTAGTGAAATTAGGTCTCGCTATCTATTTCAAGATTCAAGGCAAGAAAGTTGATAGTGACGCTTTAAAAGCTTCAGGCACAGACGCGTTATGGGATTCTATATTATCTACGGCGACATTAGTGGGTGCGATATTCGCCTATACACTCAATTGGTACGTTGAAGGATATTTAGGTATCATTATCGGTTTATTCATTCTTAAAGCTGGAATTGGAATCTTAAGAGAATCCATTTCTTCAATTATCGGTGAAAGATATGATCCTGAAGAAACCAAACAAATATTAGAAGATATCAGCGCAGTCCACGGTGTTAAAGGTGTCTATGATTTAATTCTTAATAGTTATGGTCACAAAAAGAACATCGGTTCTGTCCATGTTGGTGTGGATGGAAAACTTACCGCAGTGGAAGTCCAAACCATTGAAAGACAAATCACTTTGATGATGTATCAAAAACACAACACAATCATGACCGTCGGTATTTATGCAGATAATGTCGACTCTCCAGAATCACAAAAGATTCGTTCTTTCTTAACAAAGCAAATGAAAGAACATTCTACCATCTTGCAACTCCACGGTTTCTTCGTGGACGCAAAGTCTAAATTCTGCAATTTTGACCTAGTTATTTCCTTTGATGAAAAAGAACCTGAACAATTAATCGAAACTATTAAAGAAGCCCTTCAAAAAGAGTTCCCAGACTTCTATTTCTACATTCAATTAGATAGAGATTTTTCTCTCAGTTAATATGAAAGAACAATTATCTAGAACGGCGATGATATATGGTGAAAAAGCCATCGAAAAACTTAGCAATTGTCATGTTGCTATTTTTGGTTTAGGCGGTGTTGGTGGACATGTTGCTGAAGCCTTAGCGAGAAGCGGAATCGGTCACTTTACTTTAGTGGATCACGACAAAGTTTCTGTTTCAAATTTGAACCGTCAAATCATCGCCACAAACGAGACAATTGGCAAATTTAAAGTTGATGTAATGAAGGATAGAATATTATCTATCAATCTTGACGCGATAGTGGAAACCAAAAAGGTCTTTGTTTTACCTGAGACAATTGATGAGTTCGACTTCTCTAAATTTGACTATGTCGTGGATGCGATTGACACGACAAAAGGAAAAATTAGCCTAGTTTTAGCAGCAAATTCCTGCAAAACTCCAATAATTTCATCAATGGGTACCGGCAATAAGGTCAATCCAATGGGATTTGTAGTTACCGATATTAACAAGACGGAAACGGACCCATTAGCGAGAACCATTAGACGCGAACTTAGAGCAAATGGAATTACACATTTGAAGGTTATATATTCAAAAGAGAAACCGCTTGAACCAATTGATAAAGTTGTGGATGAAAACACTAAGAAAGTTATACCTGGAAGTAACGCATTTGTTCCCGCTGCCGCAGGTTTATTAATCGCATCGGAAGTCGTGAGAGATTTGACTAATGATGTAGCTAGAGAAGAGCTAAAAAATGAAAACAATAAAGAATAATTTCCATACTCACACAAAAAGATGTGGACACGCTAGAGGCGAAGATGAAGAGTACGTTTTAGCGGCTATTTCTTGCGGTCTCAAACGTCTCGGCTTTTCTGATCACATTATTCTCTGCGAACCTTATTCACAACCTGGTATTAGAGGTAATCCATCCTTACTTCAGGATTATCTAGATTCTATAAATTATTTGAAGGAAAAATATAAAAACCAAATTGAAATATTTGTGGGTTTTGAGGCGGAATACTTCCCTGATTTAGTGGACTATTATAAAGATTTATTAAAAGACAAGATTGATTATCTCATTCTAGGACAACATTGCTATCGTAAGGACGACCAATTCTATTGGTATAGATGGGAACATCTTGAAGAACGCGGTTACGACAAATATGTCGATGACGTTATTGAAGGACTAAAAACAGGTCTGTTTAAGTATTTGTGTCACCCAGATTTATTCTTACTCGGCTTTCCGGAATTTAACGAAGAAGCGGAAAGAGAAAGTCGTCGTTTATTAAAAGCGTGTGAAGAGTTAAACATTCCTATTGAATTAAATCTTTGTGGTATGAGAAGAAGAACCTACGACGGTCATCACTTTTCTTATCCATCTTACGATTTCTTCAAACTCGTTAAAGAATATAACGTCAAAGTTGTTCTTGCTATCGATGCCCATGACCCATTTAATATCTGCCAAGAAGAGATCGATAAAGGATTTAAGTTTGCGGAAGATTGTGGTGTCATCATCGACGAAAATTACGATATATTTGATAAATAATATTTATTAACTAGTTTTATACAAAAGGGTTATTTATAATAAACAAGGTATTTGATTATGAAAAAAAGATTTCACTTCTACATTATCGGTGGAGTTTTGTTGATTGGACTCCTTCTCGGTTCATTTTTTGATTTACAAATCAACACAGCAATATTTAATAAAACCAATATCTTTGGTTTAATCGTTTCATCATTTGGTATGATTCCTGGTTATGGATGTTTGGCTTTATTAGGCGGTGCCTTATTCGCTATTTCATCTAGAAACGAAAAATTCAATGCCTGGATTAAAGCATTATTCTACGTTTTATCAATTGCCATGTATGGCATTTGTGTCTACTTCTTAGGCAAAGACGTTTTCTCCGTCAATGGTTTTGAAAATCCAAAAATCTACTGGTTAGGATTTGTCATTATGGCGGTTATCTCCGCACCTATTTCCTATTTCGGTTATCGTTTAGGTAAGAATGTCGAAAATCCAAAGATGTGGATCATTATTCTCATTATGGCTGCAGTTATCTTTGTGGCATTAGTGCCAGGCGTGACATTGTTTAAATCTGTTATGCATCGTCCAAGATATCGTAGTGGTGTTTTTGAAGGATATGTTTCCTTCCACAACTGGTGGGAGCCATGCAAAGAATACAAAGATATTATCAGTTCTTATCCTGGTGTTTTAACCAAAGAAGAATTCAAATCCTTCCCAAGCGGACACGCTGGTGCCTCAATGGTCGGTTTAATTACTTTAAGTTATCTACCTTTATTTAATAAAAAATGGATGAAATACCAAGTTATGTTATTCTACATCGCCTTTGGCTGGGCCTTGGTGGTGATGTTTGCTAGATTACTCGTTGGTGCGCACTTCTTAAGTGACGTCTCATTTGGTGCTTTATTAACCGTTGTTTGTTTCTACATCGGTAACGAAATCGTTATCAGAAAACTTTTACCAGCAGAAGGTCAACCTGCTCAAGAAGAAGTGGAACAACCAGTTGAAGAACAAGTCCATCTCGATCCAGTCGAAAAGATGGAAGAACAACAAATTGAAAAAGAATTAGGAGAAGAATAGTTTTACTATTCTTTTTCTCTTATGGACAAAAAACTAATATTTTCATTGATAATATCTTTCACTTTAGTGGGATGCTCAACCTCTAATAGTTTTTCTAATTCACTTTTAAGTAGTAACGGAACTAGTTTATCTTCTGAAGAAAGTGGTGACTCTTCCACGAATCAATCTTCCGCAACTAGTTCTGGAGGTAATTCCTCTAGTGGAAATAGTTCAAGTGGTAATAGTTCATCCAGTTCCTCTTCTAGTGAACAGGGTGATCAAATAATGACTATTGCCGAAGCTCGTAGTTATATTTCTACTTTATCAATACCCGTCAATTCATATGGTAATGGTGTGGATGAAACTCATCCGATAACTATTAAAGGCTATGCCTTAACCGCGTTTGATTTGGTAAAAACCAAAAAGGATTTTGGATTAAATGTTTCTTATCCCGCAAAAGTTATAATTGGTGATGCTACTGGCTATATTGGCTGCGCCTCTAATGGAGGAACATCTGGAACTACATTATTTGGTAAAGTTGGTGACCACGCTGGCGAAGATACATCCCGTTATGTTATTACTGGCTATCCATCCATGTATTTAGGGCATCCCGAGATTTCTGTTCCTGATAATTCATTTACTTGGGATCAAAATTTAGATGTTGATAAAGACATTAGTAAATATTACGACGCTCCGATAACTGCGGAACAATATTTCAATCTCGCTAAAGATGTGAAATATAACTGTGCTGGCCATGGATATGGTGATATTGTGACCATCAATTCTTTAACTTGTTACCATTATGATTCCGGCAGCAAAGTTTATTATTTCACCAATGGTGAAAGTATTATCAAAGTGGTCAAAGAAAAACTAACCGCAAGTATCGGTTTAGTTTATAACGTTACTGGCATCATAACCACGAAAGATTATGCTCCGGCATTAAGAGGATTATCTTTAACAAAAGTTGAAGAGACACCTGCCTCAAATAATTTAAGTTCCGCGATTAGTAGAACAGCGACTGAATTAAGAAATATCAAGACTTCAAAAGATGACACAAATCAAAGATTTGATAATTACATTTTGTCATATAAAAACATTTATAAAGCCGATGTTTATATCGGTGCTGAAACCGATAGTGGTAAACTCAATTTCTTCTTCAGCGATACCTATCAAGGTGCAAATTATATCGAAGGTAAAAATCCCGCTTTAGCAAAAGGAGTGGTATTTATCGATAATGATTATTTCTGGAATGTCACCGATAGTGCTGCACAATCACATAATGGTTATTACGCTGATTATTTGTCAGAAAATGTGACAACCACAATTTACTATATTCCTGTCCAACTCACCTATGTGACTTATAACAGTACAGTCTATCCATTCTATAAAGTTCTTTTATTACCAGAAACAATTCCTGCGATGGCGTAAGCCAGTGACATAGTTATATTAATGTAACTAAATTATTAATATTTAGTTTATTCGAGGTGTAAATCATATAAACTGAAATTGGGAAAGGGGAAATACTATGTATTCACTATTTGTTGACTCAGATTCCGATATGACTCCTGAGATATGTGCGAAATATGGTGCACATTTAATTATCATGCCTTACACAATCAATAATAAAGAAGTGAGACCTTATATTGATTTTGAAAAGTTCAATGGTAAAGAATTTTATGACATTTTAAGAAAGGGCACATTACCTGTTACTGCTGCTCTTCCTCCACAAGCATATATCGATTATTTTGAACCAGAATTCAAAAAAGGAAATGACATTTTATATGTTCATTTCTCATCTGCGATGTCTGGAACATTTAATTCCATGAGATTAGCTCTAGAAGAATTAAAAGAAAAATATCCAGAGAGAAATCTCTATACAGTAGATACCAAATCAATTACTGCCGGTTCATATGGCGTGGCAATTGAAGTCATGGATCAATATAAAGCTGGTAAATCTATTGAAGAAATTCAAAAATGGGCGGAATTAGAAGTTGATAAATTCCCAATCTATTTCTATGCAGATAATCTTAAATTCTTTGCCAAGAGCGGTCGTGTCAGTGGATTTAAAGCCTTTATGGGTGGATTAGTTGGTATTAAACCAATTATTCATGTCAGTAGTGCTGGTCAAATGGTCAGCATTGATAAAGGAAGAGGCCGTCAAGCCGCTTTAAGAAAGATTCTTGATTACGTCTTAAAACTTCAAGACCATATCGAAGAACATCGTGTCGTCATCGGTCATAGCGATGCCTTGCCACTTGCCGAAGAAATGGCAGAAATGTTACAAAAAGAATTCAATCACACCTTAAATATTGAATTTGTGGAAGTTAATCCAACCATCGGTGGCCATTGTGGTCCTGATTGTATCGGCGTTTGCTTCCATGGCATTCATCGTTAAGAAGAAAATGAATGGGTATTCCCATTCTTTTTTTATGCCCATAATTGTGCTACTATTTTTACATGTTAATTTTCATTGGCGTAATAGTATCAATAACAGCATCGATATTAACTTATTGGGGATTAGGATTTTTTGATTTTTCACCATTTTTCTTATTCCTATTAATTCCGTTTTTGATTACCTATTTTGTTATCTATTTAAATATCTATTGGTTGATTGTCTTAATATCAATTCTCCCTTATAAAAACAAAGAATTTGTCGGCAAAGTTAATAAATGGAATTTATTACATATAAGATTAACCGCTTCATTTTGTCTTACATTAAGAGGATTAATTATCAAGCACAAAAACTTTAAGAAGATGCCAAAACAAGCATCATTAATATTGTTTAACCACATTTCCGATTATGATCCCTGGGTTTTATATAAACTCATGAGAGGTCGTTATTCCATGGTTGGTAAAATCGCTTTACGAGGAATACCGATGGTCAGATGCATGGCTTCTGCGATTGGTACATTATTTGTCGATAACAACAATCCAGAACGCAACCGTCAAATGGTGGATGAAGCTGTCAAATATATTAGCGAAAAAGAAACCTCCGTTTGTATTGCTCCCGAAGGGACAAGAAATACAACTGGTCAATTAATGCCTTTTAAACATGGTGGATTTAATATCGCTACCAGAAGCAAATGTCCAATTGTTCTCATCGGATTTAAAGATATGCAAAAAGCCTTAAAAAAGAATGCCTTATCTTTTATCAGAATCCATGTCGAATTATTTGATGTCATCCAACCAGAAGAATATGAAGGCATGACTGCTGGACAAGTTGCTGGTTTGTGTGAAGAAAAATATAAGAAATATCTTGGTGAATAATGAAAAGAATAATCGTTATTACTGGTGATTTAGCAAGCGGAAAGTCCACTTTAGCGGACTCTCTTTCTTTTAAATTTGGAATCCCTGCTTTTAAGAAGGATGTCATTAAAGAAAAATATTGCGACATGTATGGATATACAAATAGAGAAGAAAACCGCAAATTATCCATCATGGCTATGGATTATATGATTGAAGCATTCAGGAAATTTGCTAAAGAAGGTAGCGATTTAATCCTCGAAGCTAATTTTCGTAAAGAAGAATTAGAAAGCATCAATGATATTGCTATGCAATATGACTATCAAGTTATTCTCTTGGTTTTAAGAGGGGATATTGAAGTTTTATATCAAAGGTTTCTCTCTCGAGTTCCGACTAGACACAAGGCGCATATGTCGATGCATCTAGATGAAAGTATTGATAAATTCCGTGCCTATATTGAAGAACAAAGAAAAGAAGAGTTGGTCTTTATACCTCATCTTGTCGACACCACAAATAAGGGGCCGGAAGAAGTATTAAAAATCGCTCTACAAATAATCGGATAAAATACTTTAAAAGCATTTTACTTAATTATTTAATATAATGTAGTATAATTGCATTGGTTGATATTTATGCGTTCAATAAAAGAGATATTTGTCATCGGTCATGGTCCAAGTTCATCCCACACAATGGGACCCGCTTTTGCATGCGATTATATTTTAAAAAAATATACAAATATCAAATTTATCAACGTGACATTATACGGATCATTAGCCTTAACTGGTAAAGGCCACTTAACTGACTATATCATTCATGAAAAGTTAAAGAGTGTTCCTCACGTGGTGATGTTTAATGAAACCAAGAAAACTAGACATCCAAATACAATGATTTTTAATATCGAAGACACAGAAGGCAAATTATATCGTGAGAATGTGATTTCCATCGGTGGAGGTTCGATTCTTACCAAAGATAGTCCATTTGTGACTGGTGAAGATGTCTATCCACATCGTCACCTAAAAGAAATTCTCAAATATTGCGAAGATGAAAACATCAGCCTTCTTCAATATGTGGAAAGATTTGAAGGTCCAGGAATTAGAGACTGGATGGAACAAATCTATCAAGCGATGGAAGAAAGTAAGAAAAGAGGCATTGCCACAGAAGGTGAACTTCCTGGTTCATTGCACGTGAAAAGAAAAGCTCATACTATGTATGAATCAGCCAAGAACATTAAAGATGGATTAAAGAATATCCATATGATGATGGCGGTTTCCTCATTCGCGGTTGCGGAAGAAAATGCCGCGGGTGGAGTTATCGTCATTGCTCCAACATGTGGATCGGCAGGTGTTATCCCTGGTGTTATCACATATTGTCAGATGAAAGAAATGTCACATGAAAATATCATTAACGGTTTGTTGGTGGCAGGCTTATTCGGAATCATTGCCAAGACTAATGCCTCAGTTAGTGGTGCGGAATGTGGTTGCCAAGCGGAAATCGGTGTTGCCTGTTCTATGGGCGCCGCGCTAGTGGGTGTCGCACAAGACTTCAATAATAACGATGTCGCTCAAAGTGCGGAAATCGCCTTAGAACACTCACTTGGATTAACATGTGACCCGGTCTGTGGATATGTCCAAATCCCCTGTATCGAAAGATGCGCGATGTTTGCTTTAAAAGCCGTAAATGCCGCGACACTTGCGAAATTAATACCCGCTAGTATCGCAAAAGTATCATATGATGATATACTTAAAACGATGTATCAAACCGGGAAAGATCTCCAAAGTGGATATCGTGAGACATCTGCTGAAGGATTAGCTCGATTCGTCAAAAAATAAATCACAATTCAAATTAATATATTAGGAGGAGAATTATGTATCGTAAAAATGCTTGGTTGAAATATAACCAAAAAGAAGTCAAAGAAGTCATGAAATTCGCTGATGGATATAAAGAATTCTTATCAGCTAGCAAGACTGAACGTTTAGCCACTAGAGAAGCTGTTGCTCTTTTAGAAAAGGCCGGATTCAAAGATGCTAACGAAATGAAATCAGTCAAAGCGGGAGATAAACTTTATTTCATCAATAAAAAGAAAAATGTTTGTGCTTTTATTATCGGTAAAGAACCACTTGAAAATGGTCTCAGAATCTTAGGCGCTCACATCGATTCCCCAAGACTCGATTTAAAGGAAAATCCAATCTATGAAAAGAATGGTTTTGCTTTGGGTGACACCCATTATTATGGCGGTGTGAAAAAGTATCAATGGACAACCATCCCACTCGCTTTTCACGGTGTGATTTGCAAAAAAGATGGTAGTGTTGTTGAGGTTAACATCGGTGAAGATCCAAAAGACCCAATCGTCGGTATTACAGATTTATTAATTCACCTTTCTGCTGATCAAATGGCGTTACCGCTTTCTAAAGCCATTACTGGTGAAAACTTAGACATCACTTTAGGCAGCATGCCAATTGATGATAAAGATAAAAACCCTGTAAAATCCAATGTTTTGAAACTTTTAAACAAGAAATACGGCGTTGAAGAAGAAGACTTAGTATCCGCTGAAATTGAGATTGTTCCTGCTGGTCCAGCACGTGATTATGGTCTTGATAGAAGCATGGTTGCGGGATATGGCCACGATGATAGAAGCTGTGCCTATACCTCATTAAAAGCCATTCTTGATACTGATGTTGAGAAGGTTAAATATACTTCTTGCTGTATCTTAGTCGATAAAGAAGAAATCGGTTCTGTTGGCGCAACTGGTGCGCACTCCTTATTCTTCGAAAATACCATAGCCAGATTAGCGGAATTGTTAGGTAGCAAGAATCCTATGTTTGCCGCGAGAAAAGCGATGGAAAATAGCAGAATGTTATCCAGTGATGTCTCTGCTGGATTTGACCCATTATATCCACAAGTTAACGATCCAAAGAACGCTGCTTATTTAGGTGAAGGTATTGTCTTTAATAAATACACAGGCAGTCGTGGTAAGAGCGGTTCTAATGATGCCAACCCAGAATACTATGCATTCATCCGTAAAGTTGTTGATGAAGCTAATGTGAATTGGCAAAATGCTGAACTCGGCAAAGTCGACCAAGGTGGCGGTGGAACAATCGCTTACATCTTAGGCAATTACAATATGAATGTTATTGATGCCGGTATTCCAGTGCTTAACATGCACGCTCCGATGGAAATTGTTAGTAAAGCCGATATTTTTGAAGCCTATCGTGCTTATCAAGCATTCTTAATTGCTTAATTATATTTTATGAATATAACCTCCACGCAAATGGAGGTTTTTTCTTTTTCTTTTTATCTTTACAAACGAATGCCGTTCCTATAATATTAATAACGCTATATAGCGATGGCGGATGTGGTGAAGGGGTTAACACACCTGGCTGTGAACCAGGCATTCGTCAGTTCAAGTCTGATCATCCGCCCCAGATTGTATACTAACTTTACAAAAAGTTTATGATGCAAAACTTGTAGAAAACGAGCTTAAATGCTCGCTTTTTATTTATAAAGATTGGACTATTTCGAATTAATTAGTAAAATTATTTCGAACATGAATGAAATAAAAAGAACTTTGGGAAGGATGGCCATTTACTATTTGTTTTTGGTTATCGAAATGATTCTTTCGATTGGAGTAATTGTTGATAATTTTCCAACTCGCAATTTGACAACCCTCTTTTTGTCGTTACTTGCTATATTCTTGATTCTTTATTATTCGCATCGAGTGCCACCCGAAAATGACATTTCGATATTGATGAAACTACTTTCTTGGATGGCATTTATCTTAATGCTTTTTAGAGGCATTAAATATAGTGCAGTTTCACAAATCGATATATTAGCGAGATATTGTTGGTATTTATATTACGTCCCTATTTTATTAATCCCGTTATTTTTGTTTTATATTTCTTTATTAGTGGCACGCAAAAGAAGCGGACATATATCTAAATTATGGTATTTGTTTTTAGTTTTCACAATTATCTTAATAATTCTTATTTTGACAAATGATTTTCATCAACAAGCATTTATTTTTCAAAAAAATTTTGAAAACTGGAATGACAATTATTCTTATGGTTGGCTCTTTTATTTAGTTAATGTTTGGCAATTTGGTCTATTTTTAGCAGCGATTATTGTTCTGACTGCGAAATGTCGAATCAATAGTTCGAAAAAGCATGTCTGGTTTATTGTCATACCTGTTTCTTTTGGCATTTTAATGTACGTCCTTTTATTAACTGGAAATGTTCCAAAGATTAACGGATCCACGCTCATTGAGTTTCCAGAAGCTCATCTTTTCACCATTGCAGTGGTGCTTGAATGCTGCATGGAATTAGTGTTAATACCAACGAATAATGAATATGGAAAAGTCTTTAAAAATTTATCAATAAATACACAGATTACTGATGAAGATGGTAAAACCATCTATGCCTCTTCTAGCGCTGTTTCATTAAGTAAAGAACAATTTGAACTACCAAGTGGTTCAAGAATTGATGAACATAACGTTTTATATAAGATGAAGCTTCCTGGCGGATATGGTTTTTGGCAAAACGACATGAGTGAACTTGACCGCATAAATGATGAATTATTAGAGGTCAAAGAAGGCCTTGAACAAGAAGCGGAAATCACGAGATTAAATAATGAATTTTTAGAAAAGGAAATAAAAATCAAAGAAAGAACTTTGTTATATGACCTTATTGCTAAATCAACCGTCAAACAATCAAAGATAATTTCTCTTCTTGCCAAAGAGGCACGTGAATCAAACGATTTAAAGATTAAAGATGAACATCGTCGTCATATTGCTCTACTTGGTGCTTATATCAAAAGATATGCAAATTTAACCATTCTTTCTCAAGAAAACAAAAATATTGAAGTCGGTGAACTTGGTTTATCTATTGCCGAAATGCTGAATTATTTAAATATATGTGGCATTCCAGGTGAATTTGTTAATGATTCCAATTCATTAATTGAAGCTCCTGTTGTTTTGGCGATATTTGAAGTTTTTGGAAATATCATTGAAGATAATTATTCTTCTTTAAAAGGTGTTTTTGTCAATTTATCAGTTAAAGAAAATATCTATATGAAAGTGATGATTGAAAATATGAAGACTCCTATTTGTAAGGAAGTTTTGGATGATCTTTTGAAAATAGAAGTCACCACGAATGTCGAAGTGGAAGATAACATTTCTTACATTACTTTTATTATCAAGAAAGGAGAAAAGTGATATGAGTCTATTCATTAATCTTCCTCCTATTTATCGCGCAATGTTTGCTTTATGGTCATTTATTCTTTGCAATGCCTATATTTTTAATATTGTTTTATCGACGAATAAAAAGAGATATGTATTTGCCATCATCACATTTGTGATGCTTTTGCCGATTTATCTTTCTTGGCAAATAATTTTTGATTTATCTTTAGGAATTCAAACCGATTCAATAAACGGTCTTACCAAAGCATTAGTTAATATAAATTGGATTTGGTGGTTGATATTCTTTATTGTCTTTACTGGCGCAATTGTGTTCTTATTAATTAATAGTATTAATCATGAAAAAAATAACATTACACCGAATAGCATCAAGACTTATTTGGACAATATCATGTGTGGCGTCTGTTATTACCGCGATAATGGCAAGATTTTATTTTCAAATATTTATATGAATGATTTGTGCAATAAAATAACTGGCTCACCTCTATTGAATGGTAGTAATTTTAATTCCCTTGTTGCTAACCAAATAAAGATTATAGATGATAAAGTATATAAATTTACTTCTCGCAACGTCATTTTAGGAAATGAAAATCTTCATGAAATAATTGCGTCAGATATTTCTATTGAATATAAGAAAACCGAAGTCTTAGAGATAGAAAAAAACAAATTATCAATTCTTAATAAAGAATTAAAAAACTATTACTCGACCATCGATGAAGTGGTGAGACATGAAGAAATATTACAAACCAAAATTAATGTTCATGATGAAATGAATCGCTTGATGTTATCAACGATTGCCGCGGATAGAACTGATGTTGATACACTCGATAACATATTTGCGTTATGGGAACAAAACGCTCTTCTTTTAAATAGTCAAGCTGAGGATATAAAAGAAGAAAAAGAAATTGAACAATTGATGAATTTTGCAAAAGCGATTAAAGTCCAATTGAAATGGGAAAATAATATTGCTGATTTACTTGATGATAATAACCGAAAACTCTTCTTCTTCGCAGCCTATGAAGCGATCACCAATGCTTCCAAACATGGTGGTGCAAAAGAAATGGTGATTTCCTTTAAAGAAAGCAAAGATCAAATTGAATGTAGTTTTATCAATAACGGGGAAATTCCTTCTTCACCAATTGTTTTCTCAGGCGGCTTATTAAATCTTAAACGTCTTTTTGAAAAAGAAAATGCTAGTATCTCTTATAAAATAAGAGAAAGGTTTGTTTTAACCATGATTTTTTCAAAGAAAAACTCGCCAAATGGCTGATGTTCAATGAAGTTTAGGATGCTAAAATATCTATAAAGAGGTCGAATGTGTCATATAAAGTGCTAATTGTTGAGGACCAAAATATTCCTCGTGAATTATTTAAGATTTATATCGATTCAAGTGATGAATTTGAGCTTCTTTTTTCTATACCTAATGCTTCTGCGGCTCTTTCAATATGCCAGAATAATCAAGTTGATTTAATACTTATGGATGTGATGACCGACCTCAATCAAAGTGGTTTGGTGGCTGCCGAAGATATCAAAAAACAATTTCCTAACATAAAAATTATTATTGTCACTTCTATGCCTGAATATTCTTGGCTTTCCCGAGCTAGAAAAATCGGCGTTGATTCTTTCTGGTACAAAGATGGACAAAAGAACGGTTTGTTTGATGTCATGAAAAGAACGATGGATGGAGAACATATCTATCCTGACAAAACCCCATTAATTCATATTGGAAATACTACAAATCATGACTTTACTGAACGCGAACTTGATGTCTTAAAAGAATTAGCGACTGGTGATACAAATACTGAAATTGCCAAGAGGCTATTTATTTCCGTTGCCACAGTCAAGAGTCACATTCAGCATCTCATGGAGAAAACCGGCTTTAAAACAAGAACTGAACTGGTTTCTGAAGCAAGAGGCTTAGGAATAGTTATAAAAGATAAATAACGTCCTTAAATTCATCTAAATATCATCCGTTTGGCTGATAGGAAAGTATTTTTATCATTGATAAAATTGTTTTAGAAACATAAAAGGAGTTTTTATATGAAAAAGAGAAATATTTTCATTCTTTCTTGTTTGAGCGTTTTTCTTTTGGGTGCTTGTAGCGGTAGCAATAATACATCCACAAAATCAAATGACCCAACAAGCGCGACGCCAACTCATACTCATACGTTTTCAGATGAGTGGACTAGCGACGAACAATATCACTGGCATGCATCTACATGTGGTCATGATGTGGTAAGTGATAAAGCCGCTCACACAATGAACGACAACGGTTTCTGTTCCGTTTGTAACAGATATCTCGGCCAAACCTTTAATTTTCATTACGATGAACAATTGGGCTTTGCTGATTATGTTCACCCACAGATGAACATGGAAGCCAATCAAAAATACTATTGCCGTATCGGTGGTGGTCATACAGGACACAAGATTTATCTTGAAGATGGTGATCCATGGTCGACAATTGAAACAAGTATTCATGGTTATATCATGAATGGTGGCACAAGAACTAATGTCGATTTAGCTTACGCCACACCTTCCAACCTTATTGGCGATGATGGATATCTCTATATTCTTTTAGATGCCAGTACTCTTGATAATTTAAACGATGTTTGGTTCCGTATTTGTGAAGAACATTTAGAGGGAACCCTTACACCTGATAAATTAGATTATTTGGGCATTTGTCCAGTTTGTGGCGAATATAGATTCCCAAATCATACAAAGAATCCTGGTGTTCACTTTAGTACACACGTTAGTAAGAATTTATATCAATATATCCGTGTTCCTGTTACTGAAGATGGCGAATATGGCCTATGGACCGCTTTCAACGATGTGGTTGGTACTGTCGGTGAAGTAAAAGCATTTATTGTTAAAGATGGTGCTCCAGTGTTATTACAAACCGCTCATGATTATGAAACACGTTTGCTCCACGTTTCTGAATCTGATGATAAATATGTATATTTAGTCTATTCATATACAGGAAGTCCTACTAGCGTTACTTTAGAAGACACAATGGTCACAAGACTCGTCCATGGATGTGATGAAGCGCGTTGGTTCTATGGCAAAGTGAGAGATGATTTCTCCGATTCTTTCGATCTTGAAGATGAAGATTATAAGATTAACGGAAAATATGTCATTGGTATCGACATACAAGCTCCTGAAACTTATGGTTATAAATTCCAATTTGATGGAATAACTTCTAGTGATCTTGCCACAATGAAAGTCTATCAAGATAATCTTACAAGTGTTGTGGAAATTCTTCCTAATTCAAGTGGATACTATATTGGTGTCTCAGCAGAAGACCTAATTGTTGAATTTTCAAGCTCCGTACCCGGTACTCAAATTGACATGACAGTCATTGAACAAGCAATTTAATTATTTTTTCTTAATATAAATTAGGTGATATATCTTAAGTGGTATATCGCCTTTTTATGTGGTTTATTATTTTTATACAAAAGTTGATTTAAATAAGAATATAATCTTATATATGAAATTGTCCAAAAAACTGTTAATTATTTCGATATCGTCAATGCTTTTCTCCCTATCAGGATGTATTTCTTTTGCCGATGATCGTTGGAAAGAATATAACACTCCAGAACTATTCTTAAGTCATTCAGTGGTGCATGATTATATAACTGTTGAATCCACAGGTATTGAAGATTCTGTTTTGGACTATGAATTCAAAATCAAAGATTTAATCTTGGCTGTTGAAAATTACGAAACAATTTCTAAGAAATCCACAAAGAGTAAAAGATATATTTCTTATAAGATATTGATTTCTCATTCTACAGCGGGACCAAATTATTCAAATATGTACATCTATGATGATGGCTACTTACAAATCGATCATAAATCCGCATTAGGGAGAAAACGTTCTTTCTATTATTCGTTCGATTCCTCTGTTGCCCACACTTTAGTGGATTCTATTGAAAATAGAATAAATGAGATTATTGAAGCGGAAAATGAAGATTTAGAAAAGGCAATTGTTGCTGGTTCTATGAATAATTTCATCACCGCAATTGAAGAAGCGGAAGTAGTTCCGGTTCGTTGTTGGGAAGATAAGAAAACATATAATTTCTATGACGATAATGAATTGCTAGATATTATAAAGACAATTGATCTAGAGCGTTCAAATGATACAACTAATTATGGGCAAATATTACTCTATAACACAAATTTCACAGGCGAAGCTTCCCTTAAGGAATGGCATCTTGATTTATTGAAAAACTTTGAATTTATAGAAATCTATTACGCATACAAAAATCGATTTGATTATCCAAAAACCTCTTTAACTAGATACTCATTAGAACCTGAAAAAGGTAGAGAATTGTATCAAAAAGCTCTTGAAATGGCAAAACGCTAAAAAGTATTATTTTAAGGTTAAAAAGTTAACACAAAACTATTTGATTGAAATGACATTCTTTAAAAGAATGTCTTTTTTGTGCGTGAATGAATAATAAATATTAATTAATTTTATTTTTTGTAGTATTATAAATGCGAGGTGTAAAAAACTATGATTACTATAGATCAAAAAATAGTGGAATATTTAAACAACTGGACCCTCGGAAATGACAAATGGCCAATCGGCAATATGGTTTTATGTATCATTGCCTTGCTATTATGCGTTGTTTTAGTTGGCTTAGTTGGTATTGAAAGAGAAAAACGCGGACGTAGCGCTGGTTTAAGAACTCACTTATTAGTCGGTGTTGGTTCCACAATGATCATGATGATTTCTATTTATGGTTTCCCAGCCATATTCAATGATCATCGTGATGTTGCTCGTTTAGCAGCACAAATTATTACCGGTGTCGGTTTCTTAGGCGCAGGCGCCATTATTCACAGTAGTGGCGGCATTAAAGGTTTAACAACCGCCGGTACCATCTGGGCTTCCATGGCTATTGGTATTGCTTGTGGTTCATTCAACTTCATTATCGCACTTATTGGAACATTATTAATCGTTGTTGTTCTTACAGTCTTTAAAAAGATCGAAGTCAAAATTAGCAAAAATAGTCCAACCGTCATGATGGTGGTTCCTAGCGACGGACAAGTATTAGAAAAAATCTTATCCGTTAGTAGAGATTATAATTGCTCAGTCCATGGCTTAAGCACTTCCTTAATGGAAGGTTCTGATGGCAAAAAGATTGAAGTTATCTTCCAAGCTCATTTTGAAAATGGTGATGACTTAGTCAATGAATACGTTGCTAAACTAGAACAAGAAACCAAAGCCATTAGCATCCATTTACTAGGACATCGTTAATATTCATTAAAGCAACAAAAAAGGCGACTGGAAGGTCGCCTTTTAAAGTGTCTTTTAATTATTTCTTGAGCATCTTAACCGCTTTACCGATATAGATGAAGATGAGCACGTAGGCAACAAGTTCAGAAACGGAAGCGACAATAGCAAGAGCTGCGGCGACGTTATTCGCCCATTCAGCGTTTCCGAAGAAAACTGGGACTAAACCTAATAATGTTGTGACGGCATAAAGAATCACAACGACCCAGGTGAGGAATCTACCAAATCTATACATTTTTTCATCGTGTAATTTGTCAGCTAAAGTGCAAATGCCACTGAGAACGAATAATGTGACAAAGATGGCAGCAATACCGGTGACGACTTCAATAACTCTAATGAGAACTGATGGGACATTAGGAATTAAAGTGAGTGTGGTTTGTGTAATTGTAAGAAGAATAATCACAATCACAGTCCAGAAGGCTGTTCTGAATGAATATTCGTCTTTGCCTGCTTGGAATAAGCCAACCATTTGTAAAACGAAACCAAGAATCGCTAAAACACCAGCAGCGGTAGCAATACCTAAAAGTGCTGCGGCCATTCCATCTCCACCTTTACCTGAAGCAGCGACAGAAGCGAGAACCGCGCTAACGACTGTGAGTAAAGAGGCGATGACTTCTAAGATTTCACCGATAAAAACTTTTTTAACGCCTTTATATGCTTTTGGATATGTCATATTTTTTCTCCTTCCGAAAAGATTATACCTAGAAATAAGAAAAAAGGAATTGATTTTTATCAACTCCTTATCGTTTAAGATGCTACTTTAATTTATCGTATATTTCCTAGCGTCTTCCGCACTCTGCGAGAATAGGTCATCAATCTCTACATCTATATCAGCGCTTAATAAGCAATCTCTTAATAAGTGACCAACATTCTTTCTAGCGTTAGATGAACCCCTAAAGACATAGGTGTTAAATGTTGATTCTCTGACATCAATGATCTTTTTCAAGTTCTGTGATGTTGCTAGTTTTTCAAGGTCATCTTTTTGATTATACGAGGAAGCTTCGATATAGGCATCACTAGTATAAGAACTATTTCTAATACCCATATAACCTGTGTGAATTGTCCAATCAACTGAGTTAGCTTTGTCGGTTAAATGTTTCCAGAATAAATAAGCTGCTAAAGCGCGGTTTTCATCTTTGTGATCGAGAATACAAACTGATGGTCCTTGGTTGATTGAAGAATAATCTTTTCCTTCTGCGTGAGGGATTCTCGCGATACCGATTTCAAATGGATGAGTTTTGTTATAGTTATAACTTAATCCAGCAGTGGAAGAGACAGTAAATAGACATTTCTTTTCTTGGAATAAAGACGAAACATAGTCATTAAATGTGTATTTTGTCTGCAAAAAGCCATTCTTTTTCGCTGAATTTAACTTTTTCATAAGTTGTTTCATTCCAGCGTTATCATAGTCAATACTACCCTGGCCATTCTCATTTATGCTGGTATAGCCATAGTTATATTGATCCGCTAAAGTGATAAAGAAGTTCTCATCAGAATCATATGTGAATATTGCGGAATCTTCACTTTCAACATATAGCTTTTCACTTGCTGGTAAGGCATCGTTACGAGTCTTAATCGCTGGGCAGAGTTTATCGAATAATTCTTCCCAAGATAGGTTATCTAGGTAAGCGGCGTCTAGTGGTTGTCCATTGTTGATTGATGAGTCAATGGAGGATAGGTCTAAACCGATCAATGCTTCTGCGTGATAGTAGAGTAATTCAGTGGATTTACAGAATGGAAGAGAATATGTTCCTTCGGTTGTATAGCTTCTACCTTCATTCATAAATGCTTCAATATAATCGGTTTTTTCTTCACCTAAGATTCCGTATTTTTCATTGTTTAAATATGGGTCAAGATTTAAGGCAAAACCACGTGCTATATATTTGACAACATTATCTGGATAACATTGAACGATGTCTGGATAGTTTTCTTTTAAAAAACCTGATACCACGATATTTTCAAGGTTTGAATAATTACCAGATCCTAATGGGTTTGATAAGTTAACAGTGACATGTGGTTCGACATTTTTAAAAGAAGCAATAATATTTTTCAATAATTCGTTATATTTACCATCGGACATACATAAAAAACTGATTTCAACATCATCTTTGATAATGCAGTTTTCATCTTTACCTGTATCTGAATCTTTATTTTTGTTGTTATTTGAACAGCCCATTAAAAGAAATGGGAGCAATAAGACGAACAATTTACGGCAATTTTTCATGTTGCTATTTTAACATTATTTTATATTTTGATAAAATACTTAATATGGCAAAGAAAATACGTTTTTCTATAAGAGTCAAAGTTTCTATCATGACGACCGTCACAATCGCAATCGCGGTTTTGACATTAGGTATTTTCTTATTGGTACAATCCGCAAACACAAATTCGACGAACGCATCCAATACTTTATCTAGTGTTTCAAGTAACGCGAACACCGCGATGGAGAATTCCATTTCCTCAACCGAAACATCGATGAACTTATTGGCTAATCAAATTGGATATAATCCTAATTTTGCTAATTACATCTTAACTGCGAATGAATCTAGTGAATCAATTAGTAAATTAAGAATCGCTTTAGCGGGAAGTGATGGAACAGGTGATGGTTCCACAATTATCGGTGCGATGGACTATTTAATCGTCAGTGATAATGATATCGAAGCGGCAACGCTTTATTCTCCATATGTCAACGAACCTATCTATGATAGATTAAAACCAACCACTGATAGTCAAATTCAATTTAGTGAAGAAAGATATCAAGCTTTAATTGACCATCCAGGTCGTTCTTTGTGGTTCTTCCGTGGGGATAATGAATTATATGTTTGGAAAGCATTAGTTAATTTTGGTGTGACTGATACTTACTACATGCAAGTCGTTGGTTATATTGAATATACATTTAATCGTGCTGGCTTTATGAAAGCCTTAACCGATACAACCTATGAAAATGAAGGCATGTACTTATTTGATCAAAATGGGACAAGAATTCTTTCCGTTTCTTCAGGAATGCCCTCAATTGACGAAAAGGTTTTAGCTAAAGTCAATGACTTTAAAAAAGGTCTTACCAAGGCTTCTTCCTATACAGTTATTAATAGCGAGATTCCAAATGTCGGATGGAAGTATGTAACATTTATCAATCACAAATCTATTGAAAAAGCCAACCGTGAGGGATCTTTGATTACCATTTTAGTAGTTGGCGTTTCTGTTTTAGCTGCGGCTATTGTCGCCTATTTACTAGCAGCTAGAGAGATTAAACGTATTAAGAACTTATCTAGCGCTGCTTCAGATATTTCTGAAGGTGATTATTCTGTGCGCTTAAAACTTGTCTCTAATGACGAAATTACCGATGTGAGTTCTTCATTTAATATTATGGCGGAGAAGATTCAAGATGTCTTAAATGAACTTGTCATTCAACAAGATAGTATTTCTGAAAACTTCGCGACCATTTTATCAAATAAATCTGGTGAATCCGGAAACCACGTTAAAAGAGTTAGTGAATATAGCGCAATTCTCGCTGATGAATTAGGATTCAGTGAAAACGATGTTCACGATATTAGAATTGCTTCCATGCTCCATGACGTTGGCAAAATCATGGTTGATGAGTCTATCCTTCATAAACCGGGAAAATTCACCGATGAAGAATATAAGATTATGCAACAACACGTTGTTTTTGGTGGACAACTCCTTAAGGGAGTTCCAGGCAATATTATGAGACTCGGTGCGATTATCGCGGAATATCACCATGAAAGATATGATGGTGGTGGTTATGTCAAAGGCGCAAAAGGTGAAGAAATACCTAAGGAAGCACAAATTACTTCTGTCGCTGATGTCTTTGATGCTTTAATTAGCAAGAGATGTTATAAAGGTGCTTGGACCATTGAAGACGCATATAATGAAATTGTCTCTCAAAGCGGTAAGCAATTTGGCCCTGATGTGGTCGAAGCTTTCAAGCGCCGTTTTGAAGACTTTAAGCATATTGCAACAATTTATAAGGAAGAAGAATAATTATGGCGAGATTAAAAAGATATTGCGGTCCTTATCTATTAGAAATAGATGGAAGCAGAATTAAAGAGTATTGTGGCAAGTATCTCTATGAGATAGATGGAAATAGAGTCAAAGAATACTGTGGTAAATATCTCTTTGAATTTGATGGCAATCGCATTAAAAGATATTGTGGAAGCTATTTATTAGAAGTTGATGGCAATCGCATCAAGCAATATTGCGGTCGATATCTCTATGAGATTGATGGCAATAGAATTAAAGAATATTGTGGTAAGTATCTATATGAAATTGACGGATTCTTGTCGCACGCGCAACTGATGGCCTTGATCGCAATCATGTTTGCATAAAAAAACACCCTTTGGGTGCTTTTTTAATCGTCGTCCTCATCGTCATCATCATCGTCCCGGTAATCGCCTCTTTTTCTTTTTAAATAGGCATCAATAGGACAGAAGATGAAGTAGAACGCGGGAATTGTAATAAATATAACCCAATAGACATCCCAACTTCTAAAGCCGAGATAATCGCCTAAGAATCCTAATGTGAAATAAACTAAACAGGCGAGGAATGGATAAGCGAATCTAGCGAATAATTTCTTTTGAATGCATTCAACGATTGAACTAATAATAAATGGGAGGAAGAAAACAACCCAACCCATTTTCCAACCCATGTTTTGATCTTTCCATAATAAACCCATGAGTAAATAAGCGATGACCGCGAGCCCCATAAAGGAAGCACCACTAATCCAGAAGCCTTTGCTAGTACGATGTGGATATCTTTTTCCATCATTTTCAACATCAACCACTTCGCTAGCGTGTTCTTCTTTTATTTCTTCATTATTTTCTTTTTCTGCTTGTTCAGATTTTTCTCTGCCTAATAATTCATCAACGGAACAATTAAAAATATCCGCTAATTTGTTAAGGGTATCTAAGTCTGGTTCGCTGTTGTCATTTTCCCATTTTGAGACCGCTTGTGGGGAGATGGTAATTTGACTGGCGACATCCTCTTGTGTGAGTCCTTTTTCTTTTCTTAATCTTGCTAATCTTTGACCAAATGTTTCTTTCATCATCATTGCCTCCAATTTTGACAACAATATTATTTCTTAAAAGTCTAAAAAATATTATAACGCAGTTGTTGAACAACCAAATATCTTTCTCAACTATTGGTTGAATTTGAGACAAAATACCACTAAAAGCGGCATATTTACCATAAAATAGTGCATTTTTACCTTCCTTAACTTATTATGTTTACCATGAAAAAGAAAGTTGTTGGATTATTAATTCTCTTATTAATTTATGCCGCAGCAGTGGTTATTGGGGGATGTGTTTTCCTATTGATTGAGAAATATATGCCCTTTATTCTCGCTATTTTAATCGCTGATGTTTCCGCAACAGTATTTGTCTGGGCGATGGGTGTTTTATGTCGCACTCCATCGGTCTATGATCCCTATTGGTCCTTGCAAACTTTCTTCATTTATTTAGGAGCCTTAATCTATTACAACAATTGGAACTTATTAGCGTTAATTCCTTTATTCTGTATCTTCATTTATTCAGTAAGATTGACCTTAAATTTTATCAAAGGATTCCATGATTTAACATATATCGATTGGCGGTATAACATGCTTAAAGAAAAGAGTGGCAAATTATTTCAACTCGTGAATCTTTTTGGCATTTGTATGTTCCCGACACTCGTGGTATATTCTGCATCTATTCCTTTGATGGTGTATGCTTCTTTACCACCAGAAGCCTTAAGTTATCTTGATTTAATTGGCTCATCCTTAATCCTTTTAGGCACATTATTAGAACTTATTAGTGATTTGCAGATGAAACAATTCATCAAGAATAGAAAATCAAAGAACGAAGTCATCAATATTGGGTTATGGAAGTATTCTCGTCATCCAAATTATTTAGGTGAAATCATTATTTGGTTTGGCGTCGCTTTTGTTTTAATCATTCACAATATTCAATACTGGTACTGGATCTCAGGCGCGGTCATTATTTTATTAATGTTCTTATTCATTTCTATTCCGATGGAAGAAAAGCACATGTTGTCTTATAAACCAAATCTTAAAGAATATATCAAAACCACAAGTTGTTTATTAATTTTGCCAAAAAGGAAACTAAAAGAATAATGAATATTATTGTTGAACAAGTGAAAAATATTGTTGATAAGAAACTCCCTTTGATGAGCAATCTTTCTAATGTCTCAGCGATATTAAATACATTAGAGGATATCAACTGGGCGGGTTTTTATATTGTTCAAGATGGAAAACTCTTTTTAGGACCTTTCCAAGGCGAAGTCGCGTGTACGGTTATAGAATATGGAAAAGGCGTGTGCGGTAGTGCGTATAAAGAAAAGAAGCCAATTATCGTTCCTAATGTTAACGAATTTAAAGGTCATATCGCTTGCTCCTCGTTATCAAAAAGCGAAATCGTAGTTCCAATCATGAAAAATGGTGAAGTAGTGGCAGTTATAGATATTGATTCACCGATATATGATCGCTTCCATGAAAAAGAAAAAGGAATGCTTATTGAAGTCGCGGAAATATTATCCGAATTATATTAATGTAATGCACTCTTAAACTAAATTACATAAAAATGTTCTACTTAAGTAGAAAGGAATAAAAATGGATTATATGTAAATCAAAGTTTACAAAATAATTCATTTTTTTGTTGTTATCGTTTATAAAAATATCTATATTTATAAAGAAAGGAATATACATATATGACTATAGGAGAAAAAATAGCCCATTTACGTATCGTAAATAATATTTCTCAAGATGAGCTTGCAAAAATGCTCAACATTTCCCGTCAATCTTTATCCAAATGGGAAAATGATGAAACACAACCTCAACTTGATAGCATTAAACAAATTTGCCAATTATTTAAAATTTCTGCAGATGAATTAATTGATGATAAAATCGTCATCCATCGCGGTAAGAAATTACAAATGAGTATTGGTGAAGACATTAAAACAAAATATTTCGGAACAGACGGATTCCGTGGAGAAGCAAACAAAGTATTAACTTGTGATCACGCTTATAAAATTGGTCGTTTCCTCGGTTGGTTCTATAACAATCCAAAATATAATATGCAAAAACCTGGTTACCGTGCGAAAATCGTGATCGGTAAAGATACCAGAAGATCATCTTATATGCTCGAATACGCAGTCGCTGCTGGTATTTCCGCAAGCGGCGCGGATGTGGAATTATTGCACGTTACAACCACACCAAGTGTCAGCTATATCGTCAGACAAGATTGTTTCGATTGTGGTGTAATGATTACCGCATCACATAACCCATTCTATGATAATGGTATTAAGGTTATTAATTCTAATGGTGAGAAATTAGAAGACCCAGTCGCTTTCCTAGCGGAAGCCTATATCGATGGTGATTTAAAGAAATTAGAAGTAGAAGGCGATGATTTACCATTTGCCACGAAAGACCAAATCGGCACGATCAACGACTATTCCAGCGGCAGAAACCGTTATATCGGATATCTTATTTCTTTAGCTAAACATTCAATGAAGAGTTTACGTATCGGTTTAGATACCGCGAACGGTGCTTCCTGGATGATCGCTAAGAGCGTCTTTGATGCACTAGGTGCACAAACAATGATTATTAATAATCAACCTGACGGATTAAACATCAACGTTGATGCTGGTAGCACTCATATTGAAAACTTATGCAAATTCGTTAAGGAAAATCATTTAGATGTCGGATTTGCGTTTGATGGTGACGCTGATAGATGTATCGCTGTTGATGAAAACGGTAAAGAAGTTGATGGTGATAAGATTATGTACTTATTAGCCTGCAAGCTTAAAGCGGAAGGTTCATTAGAGAAAGATACATTAGTAACCACAATTATGTCTAACTCTGGTTTAACCAAAGCTTTAAAAGCCATCGGTGTGGCAAATGTTCAAACCAAAGTCGGTGACAGATTCGTCTTTGAAAAAATGCAAAATGAAGGTTATACACTCGGTGGTGAACAATCAGGTCACGTTATTATCAAGAAATATGCCACAACTGGTGATGGTGTTTTAACCGCAATCATGGTCGTAGAAGAAATGCTTAACCGCAAAGAAGCGTTGTCTAAGCTCGTTGCCCCTGTGAAATTATTACCGCAAAAATTAAAGAATGTTCGCGTGACTAACAAAGCTGCCGTCGTGGAAGATGAAGTGGTCCAAGCGAAATTCAAAGAAGTCAATGAAGAAATCGGTGATAACGGTCGTGCTTTGTTAAGACAAAGTGGTACTGAACCAGTGGTCAGAATCATGCTTGAATGTCCAACTCTTCAAGAATGTGATGAATATATCGAAAAGATTTATAGTGTCATCAAGAAAAGAGGATATGTTTGTGAATAAAAAAGCCGTTTTAACAAAAGATTTATTCGAATGTGACATTCCTTATTTAAAGAAAGTCTTTGAAGAGGCGAAATATCCTTGGGAAATTCTTCCTCAAATTAAGGGTATTGTAAAAAAAGTCTTAGAAGAAGGTTTACCAGGATATCACCTTCTTAAAGAAGGTGTCTTGGTGGGAGAAAATGTCTCCATCGCCGAAACCGCGACAATTATTCCTCCCGCAATTATCGGAAGCAATACCGAAATTAGACCAGGTGCTTATTTAAGAGGAAATGTCATTGTCGGTGAAAGTTGTGTATTAGGAAATTCCAGCGAATTTAAAAACTGCATTCTCCTATATCACGTGCAAGCTCCACATTATAATTATGTCGGAGATTCCATTTTAGGAAATTACGCCCATATGGGTGCGGGTAGTATATGCTCTAATCTCAAAAGTGATGGTAAAAATATCGTTATCCATGGAGAAGAAGAGTACGAAACCGGTTTAAGAAAAATCGGTGGTATTCTCGCCGACCACGCGGATATCGGATGCGGAAGCGTCTTAAATCCCGGTACAGTGATCGGTAAAAATACCCAAGTCTATCCACTCAGCTGCATTCGTGGTGTAGTTCCAGAAAATTCTATCTATAAAGATAAAGATCATATCGTTGAAAAACGCTAAGGAGAAAATATGAAAGTCGTCGTTGGTAGTAACGAAGAAATCAGCAGATTAATCGCTGAAGAATTTATTAAACAAGTTAATGAAAAACCAAATTCCGTATTAGGTTTAGCGACAGGTACATCCCCATTACAAGTTTATGCGAACCTTGTAAAGGCTAATAAAGAAGGTCGCGTTTCCTTTAAGGAAGTCGCCACATTCAATCTCGATGAATATATCGGATTAGAAGGTACCCACAATCAATCATATCGTTATTTCATGAATGAAAATTTATTCAATCATATTGATATCGATAAGAGCAGAACCCATGTTTTAAAGGGTACAGGTGATTATTTAGCATATGCTAAACAATATGATGATGAAATCGCTTCCTTTGGTGGAATTGATTTACAAATCCTAGGTATTGGTAGTGATGGTCATATCGCATTTAATGAACCGGGAACGCCATTTGATTCCTTAACACACGTCGCGGAACTCGCGGAAAGCACAATCGTCGATAACTCTCGTTTATTCAACGATATCAGTGAAGTCCCCACCAAAGCGGTGACCATGGGTTTAAGAAGCATTATGAACGCTAGAAAGATCGTTCTTATTGCTACTGGTAAGAATAAAGCGCAAGCCATTTATAATTTATTAAAAGGTCCAAAAACCGAAGAAGTTCCTTGCTCTATTCTTCAAGACCACAAAGATTGCACAATCTATGTTGATGAAGCCGCATATAGCTTAGTCAAATAAATTAAGGCAAAAAATAAGACCACAATTGTGGTCTTTTTTATTTCTTGATATTTTTATAATAATTATCTTTCAGGATATTAAATGTCTCATCGGAGAGGATGTGTTCAACCGCACAAGCATCTTCATAAGCGGTTTCTTCGCTAACTCCCATCGCCATTAAAGTTTGGGAAATGATAGTGTGTCTTTCATATGTCGCTTTAGCGATTTGTTCACCTTCTTTGGTGAGGGTGACATTTCCGCTTTCTTCATCGACCATGACATAACCATAGGATTTCAGTTTCTTTAAAGCAACAGAAACACTGGCCTTAGAGAAGGACATGTAAGAAGCAATATCGATAGCTCTAACGACTTCTTGACCCTCGTGGAGCATCAAAATTTTCTCTAAATAATCTTCAATGGATTCCTTTTTGTTATACATAACTTTCCTTTATTCTACAAAATAATTAAGATATTTCAAATAATCTCTTTATCAATATAGGTTCGTGGTAGTGTTAAGATTTCCTCTTTTTAAGAAGAGTTTTCTTCAGAAAAAGTGATAAATACTGAATTGGATTACAATTTTAATTCGGTATTTTTCTATAAAAATTGCGTAAATGATTGAAATTATTCTCCCTTTATTAGATAATAAACTCACGAGGTACATATATTTATGAAAATGTTCGACTTGAAAGGAGCTGTTTTGAGCTTGAATAAGCCCGGAATTGTTTCTTTGCTCAATAGTATTGAGCTCTACAAAGGCAAAACCTTAGGTGTCTCGAAGATCAAAAAGGTCGATGCTTTAAAATTAATCGCTCGTCGGAGCGGTGTGATGGCCAGTAACGCAATTGGTAGTGTTTATATTACCGAAGAACGTGAGAAGGCCCTTTTTGTTAAGGGAATGCAACCCCAAACACTCCAAGAAAATATGGTGCGTGGTTATAGCAATGCCTTAGATTTAATTAATGAAGTAAATAAGTTCCAGCCCTTTGACCGTAGCTTCATTTCTACATTACATTATTATATTTATAAGGATTATAATCCAGATTTCGGTGGTCGTTTCAAAGACTCCCAAAACTACATTCAGGAAGCGATGCCAGATGGTTCATTTAGAACAATCTTTGTTTCTTCCGCACCTGAAGAAGTTTTACCATTATTAGAAAACTTAATTTATCAATTTAACTTATGCGCCGCTGATGAAGAATGCAATAAACTCATTCTCATCGCTGCCTTTATGTTAGATTTCATGTGCATTCACCCATATAATCATGGTAATGGACGTGTCAGCCGTTTAATTCTTGATTTCTTATTAAAGAAATATGGTTATGATGTTGATGATTATTTCGCCATTCCATATTTAATGAGACAACATTTAGGCGAATACATCGATGCATTTGAAGCATCCAGCCAAAATTGGCATGATAATGAAAATGATTATGAACCATTTGTCGTCTTCATTTTAAAGAGAATCTTAGAAGCCTATCGTAAACTCGACTACATCATTGAAGTCAACGCTATTGACTCCACAAGTGAAGAAAAAGTTCTTAAAGTCGTCGTCGATAGTGCGACCCCAATCAGCAAAACCGTTATTATTAACGTTTTATATGCAACCTCACAAGCCACAGTGGAAAAAGCGTTGGCAAAATTATTAAAAGATGGTCGTATCCAATTAATTACAAAAGGCCGTTATTCAAAATATTTTAGAGCATAAGGAGATTTATATTTATGGCAAAATTTGATGCAAAACACATTCGCAACGTCATTGTTTTAGGTCACCAAAGTAGTGGTAAGACAACTTTGGTTGAATCTATGGCGTTTGTTTCTGGATTAATTCCACAAAAAGGTGAAGTCGAAAGAAAGAACACTTTAAGTGACTATTCACCAGATGAACAAAAACGTGGTGCTTCTATTCAAACCGCGGTTGTTCCAATGTTTTACAAAGATCACAAGATCAACGTTATCGATGTTCCAGGTAATGATGACTTCATCTCTGAAGTTGTTGGTATCGCTGGTGTGGTTAAAGGCGCTGTCTTAGTGGTCGATGCTTCTGTCGGTGTCCAAGTTGGTACAGTTAAACACTGGAACCAATTAAGAAGAAAAGGTATCCCAACATTCATCTTTGTTAATAAGATGGATAAAGATCAAATTAACTTCGAAGAAGTTCTTGAAGAAATCAGAGAAAAATTAGGCAAGAACGCCATTCCATTCTGCTACCCATTAGGTCATGAATCTGGATTTGATGGATTCGCTAATGTTGTCGACTTAAAAGCTCTTAAATTTAACGGCAAAGAAATGGTGGAAGCGGAAATCTATGAAGATAAGAAAGCTAAAGTCTTTGAACTTCATAACACCATTACTGAAGAAGTGGCAAAAACCGATGATGCTTTATTAGAAAAATTCTTCAATGGTGAAGCCTTTACTGAAGAAGAAATCCATAAATCACTCAGAATTGGTGTCTTAAATGGTGAATTAGTTCCTGTTTTAGTCGGTTCTGCAACCAAAAATATCGGTGTTGAAACATTATTACAAATGTTCGTCGATTATTTACCAAATCCATGTGATTTGAAACCACTCGAAGCCAAAGATGAAAACGGTAAAGAAGTGGTGAGAGGCACAAACGAAAGCGAACCATTCTCCGCTTATGTCTTTAAGACCGTTGTCGACCCATATTCAGGCGTTATCAATATTCTTAAAGTCTGTTCTGGTGTCTTACATGTTGGCGATGATGTCTATGTCAATGGCTCCACGCAAAGAGTGAGCATGCTTTATAGCATGACTGGTAAAAAACTCGATAACATTACCGAACTCGCCGCTGGTGATATCGGTGCGGTTACCCGTTTGGAAAAAGTCTCCTCTGGTGATACATTATCCTCACCAAAAGCAATTACCATCTATAAGGGTGCTAAATATCCAACCGCAGTTATCTTTAAAGCTATCGTTTTAGCCAATAAGAATGATGAAAGTAAGATTGGTCCAGCCCTCCAAAAGATGCAATTAGAAGACCCATGTATCGAAGTCAAACGTAATAATGAAACCAAGCAATTATTATTAGGTGGTGTCTCTAGTTCCCATATCGACTTCGTTATCGAAAAATTAAAGAACCTCTATAAGATCGATGTCACAACCGAACCAATGAAAGTTGTCTATCGTGAATCCATCAAAAAGACCGCTGAAGGTGATGGAAGATACGTCAAACAATCCGGTGGTAGTGGTTTCTATGGTGTTGTTAAGATGAGATTCGAACCCGCTGAAGAAAGCGTCTTTGCTGAAGAAGTCTTCGGTGGTGCCGTTCCAAAGAACTACTTCCCAGCAGTTGAAAAAGGCTTCTTTGAAGCCTTGACATCCGGCCCATTAGCAGGATTCCCTGTTATCGGTGTTAAAGGTGTCTTAGTAGATGGTAAATATCACCCAGTCGATAGTAACGAACAAGCCTTCAAGATGGCGGGTATCTTAGCCTTTAAAGATGCTTATCCAAAATGTTCCCCAATCATTCTTGAACCAATTATGAGAATTAAAGTTCATATTGAATCGAGATTCACCGGTGATGTCTTATCCGATTTAAATACTCGTCGTGCGAGAATTCAAAATATTGAAGAAAAAGACCATGGTAATCAAGAAATTGAAGCTCTCATTCCAGAAGCCGAAATTATCGATTACGCAACACAACTTAAATCCATTACTCAAGCCAGCGGCTTCTTCAACAGAGAATTTGTTGATTATGAAGAAGTTCCTGAATACTTGAAGGAAAAAGTCATTAAAGAAAATAAGCTAAATTAATTTATAGCTTACCTAAGCATCATTCTTCGGAGTGGTGCTTTTTCTTATTCTTTGAATATGTTATATTTTTAAAGATGAATATTTTATTAACCAATGACGATGGATATAACTCAGAAGGTATCCAATTATTAAAAAAGAAATTATCCAAATACGGCACTGTTTTAATTGTGGCACCCGATTCTCCACGTAGTGGACATTCGGCATCTTTGACCATATTGGAACCTCTTCAACTAGAAAAAGTGGAAGAGAATGTCTATAAATGCAGTGGCACACCTGTCGATTGTGTCTCTATGGGACTATGTTGCTTTGATGTCGACTTTGATTTAGTGGTTTCTGGGTGTAATCATGGATGGAATATTTCCTATGACACGATGTATAGCGGAACCGTCGGTGCGTGTTTAGAAGCGATGATTTTCCATAAACCAGCGATTGCTTTTTCCACGAATTATGGCAGTGATTTTAAAGAAGTTGATGAATATTTTGATAAGGTTTGGGACTTCATCTTTAAGAACAAATTATTATCAAATGAATATTTCTTAAATGTTAATTTCCCACGCGGAGAAGTTAAAGAAATTAAACTCGGATCTTTGTATTATAGAAACGATCAAAACTATTTCACTAAAGATAAAAATGGATATCATGCCTTTAGGCATATGCAAAATAATTTTGATGATGATAAAGATGGTGACTGCTATCAAGTGGAACATGGAATCATCTCAATCGTCCCCTTATCAAGAACATATTTTAATAAAGATATAAAAGAACAATTAGAAAAGAAAATAAAATAACTTTTTAATTAATTAATGTTTTTAATTGACATCGAAGTTAGCAAAGACTAACATATTAACTGGTTAGAAATAACTAACTATAGCATAGAGAGGTAGGATTATGCTTAAACGATTAGATGAATTTAAGATAGGCGAGACTGGCCTTATCAAAAAAGTTGAAGGGGAAGGAAGACTCCGTAGAAGATTATTAGATATGGGAGTCACGCCTGGCACAACTGTTTATTTACGTAAGAAGGCTCCATTAGGGGATCCATTAGAAATAACAATCAGAGGATACGAATTAACACTTCGCAAAACGGAAGCTCGATTAGTTGTTTTAGAAGTGGAGGACGCCAAAAAATGAAAAGATTTGCTTTAGCGGGAAATCCCAATAGTGGAAAGACCACTTTATTTAATTCTTTGACCGGTTCCACCGCGCACGTTGGTAACTGGCCAGGTGTCACTGTCGAAAAGAAAGATGGTTCCTATAAGAAACTAGCAGAGCCAATTTCTATTGTTGACCTTCCTGGTATTTATTCTTTGTCACCATATACAAGTGAAGAAGTAGTTTCTAGAAACTACATTTTGGATGAACATCCGGATGTGGTCATCAATATTGTCGATGCCACAAACTTAGAAAGAAACCTCTATTTAACCACGCAGTTATTAGAAATTAATGTTCCGATTATCGTGGCCTTAAATATGATAGATGTTCTTAATAAGAAAGGCGACGTTATTGACGCGAAGAGAATGGAAGAAAAACTTGGTGTTCCAGTTGTCGCTATTTCCGCATTAAAAGAAGATAACTTAGATGATTTGATGAAAAGAGCCTATGAGCTCACAAAAACTCCACGTGAAGGAAGAACTGTTATTCCTAACAAAGAGTTACTACATTTAATTGGTGACGTCACAATTGCCTTTAAAGGCAAAAATGTCCAAGATCCATTGTTCCACGCGATCAAATTAGTGGAAAAGGATGAACTTGAAGCGAAGAATCACCCGGACTTAGTGCTGATGGTGGATGCCTATAAACAAACATTCACTGATGATGTTTTTGGTGATGACTATGAAGCGATTATCGCTGATAGCAGATATAACTACATCACCGAGAATTTCCAAGGTGTCGTCATTGTTCCAAATAAAGAGGAAAAAGAAGAATCAGACATTAAAATGTCTAAATCCGATAAAATCGATAATGTTTTGACCCATAAAGTATTCGGTTTAATTATCTTTGCCGCGATCTTATTCATGGTGTTCCATTTAACATTCTCAGAGAATTTCTTCTTCCTGGGAGGACTTTTTAAAAACGTTGCTCCTTCATTTGAAGGTAGTATCTATGAAGGACTATTCTGGTCTGACAAAGGTATCAATTCTATTGGTGTCATCTTGTTCAATTTCTTCGATATGTCGTTCGGCGCTCTTACGGATGTTATTAGAGGGGCGATGGAATCATCGATGCCTGGCTGGTTTACTGGTTTTATCTGCGATGGTGTGTTAGCTGGATTATTTGCTATTTTAGGATTCTTACCACAGATTTTAGTTCTCTTCTTATTGTTTGCGATTATGGAAGATACAGGATATATGGCACGTGTGGCCTTTATCTTAGATAAATTATTTAGAAAATTTGGTTTATCTGGTAGAGCTTTTATCCCAATGATTATGGGATTTGGTTGCTCCGTTCCGGCAATGGTTAATACCAGAACACTCGCGGATGATAAAGAAAAGACCGCCACAATTAGAGTTATTCCATTCTTCTCATGTGGTGCGAAGTTACCAATCCTCACTGGTATTGCTGGTGGTATCGCCTTAACATTCGGTTTTACCTATGTTGATGTCATTACTTATAGCATGTATTTATTAGGCATTATCGTCGCGATTATCTGTGTCATTTTAATGAGAAATACGACGATGAGAGGAGATGCCGCTCCATTTATAATGGAGTTACCAGAATATCACCTCCCACAATTCAAGAGTTTGATGGTCCACTTATGGGATAAAGCGAAACACTTTGTCCAAAAGGCATTTACAATCATTTTGGCCTCCACAATCGTCATCTGGTTCTTATCTAATTTTGGATGGAACTGGAGATATATTGGTGAGATGGATGGTTCCATCTTGCAATCCCTAGGACAATTAATTCAACCAATCTTTACTCCAATGGGATTTGGTGCTCAATTATCATCATTTGGTTGGGTGTTTGCAGTTGCTGCGATTACTGGTTTAATCGCGAAAGAAAATGTTATCGCCACATTCTCCGTCTTAGCTGCAGTCGTTGTGGCTGGTTTTGAGGCCACTGGCGAAGGAGCAGAGGAAGCAGCAGTACTTATTCAAGCCACAGGTATCACCTGGCAAGGATGTGTCTCTTTCATCGCATTCAACATGTTAACGATTCCTTGCTTTGCTGCTTGTGCGACCGCAAAAGCGGAACTTCCTAAAGGAAAATTCATTTGGACCTTATTATTCTGGATTGTCACATCATTTGTGGTGTGTTCCATTGTTTATTCTGTCTTGTCTTGTTTCACTTCTTCGGGAAGCAAGCTTGCTTGGGCGATTCCAGTGACGTGTGCGATAGTAGTTCTTGCCGCTTTAGCGGTATTAGGAATCATTCTATTTAATAGATACAGAGATAAAAAGAAAGCGAGGGCTTAATTATGAACGAAACATTATTAATTGTTTTAGTGGTTATATCAGTTTTAGCTTTCTTTGGCATCCTTATTGGTAACTATTTATATAGAAAGAGTCACCATCTACCAACTGGTGAATGTGCATATTGTCATAAAAGCGCAAAGAAAATGCTCAAACAATATCACAAGATGTATAGCAAATAAATTAGAGGCGGATTAGTCCGTCTCTTCTTTTATAAGAAGAAAAAATATAATACAAAAAATAAAAATAGTATATAATACAAGAGAAAAGGAAGACAAAAATATGCCATTAGTTAACTCAAAAGAAATGTTTGAAAAAGCCTATAAGGGCGGATATGCAATCGGCGCTTTTAACTGCAATAACATGGAAATCGTTCAAGCGATTACCGAAGCGGCAAAAGAATGCAACTCTCCAGTTATTCTCCAAGTCAGCGCTGGTGCGAGAAAATATGCAAAACAAGGTTATTTAAAACACTTAGTGGAAGCTGCTGTGGAAGATACTGGTTTACCAATCGTCTTACACT
>JBGULD010000040.1:0-7883 GCA_045114745.1 Bacilli bacterium | reverse complement strand
CTCCAAACATTTGTCTGAACGCTAAACGGCCAATACGACCGAATCCGTTAATTGCAACTTTAACTGACATGTAATAATGTCCTCCTTTTGTTTGCGTTATATAGTATAAACTATATGATCAAAAGTTGACAAGAAAAACACATTAATCAATGAAAAAAATGTAATTTTTTACATTAAAAAAGCATCTAGAAGCTCTGGATGCCTTTGAATAACTCCTCTAACGTGATGTCTAAAGAAGAGGCAATTTTCTCTAAGACTTTAAGTGTGGGATTACGACTACCCCTTTCTAAATCCGAGAGATAATTCTTATTAATTCCCGCTTCTAAAGCTAAATCTTCTTGTGACCATTTCCTTAACGAGCGGAGGTATTTTATGCGCATGCCTAATTGTTTATTAACGTCCATCAACATACCTCAAATACATCTCGTGAATTTTTCTAAATAAGTGATTGATATTACTTTTAGTAATATTCTTATTTAACCTCTCCGACATTAAAGCGGCTAAATCTAATAAAGAAGCGGATTCATTTTCTAATCTTAAAGAACACAATAATCTGACCTTTGCATTAGTGATATTTTCGATACCTAATTTCTCATCGATAAGCTTGATTTCTTTGACTTGTTTGAGACCGGTTTCATAGACCCTTCTCATGTTCGCGGTATCCATATTGACCATGCGGTTCGTGGAGTTAATCATATCTCTATTCACGCGCACATTTTCGAATTCCATGCAGCACATTACCGCACCAATCATGATTAAGAAATTAGAGATTTGATCGCTCTTTTTGAAATAGACAACGAACTGTTCTCTTCTTTTGACAATCTTAGGTTCAATATCACTATTGTGATATTTGGAGAATAATTTTGATAACCATTTGGCGTAGTTTTCACTATTGAGGGCAATCTCTAAATGATAGTTGCTGGTCTTTGGAGAATTGACTGATCCACTCGCTAAAAAAGCACCCGCTAAATAACCGGAAATTGTGTCATCATTTCTCACAATATTCTTGGATATTTTACCCTCTAAAAAGGAGATATCTAAGTCTTCAATAATCGCTTCACTAGCATCGGATATTTCGATTGTATAAATGGTGTTCTTCTCTAAGTTCTTTTTGCTTTTAAATGTGAGGTGCGCGTTCGCGTCATATATGCGATTAATGGTCTCATAAATAAAGCGAGAAATCTTGGCATTTTCACTAGTAAGAGTTAAATAACTCTTCTTGTCACGGAAAAGCAAAGAACCGTTGATGCGGATATAAGCCGCAAGTAACGCTCTTAAACGATCTTGGGAAGTATATTCATTAGAACATAGTTCTTCCTTGACTTGCTTAGTAAAGGATTCTTTTTTCATTTTTATCGATTTAATTCTGGGGAATCGCGATGATATGACACCGCGTCATATTTATCTTTAAAATAATTAGCTAAATAATTAGCGACAAATGTGGAACGGTGTTGACCACCACTACAACAAACACCAATTGTGTAAGAGGCGCGACCATTCTTTTGCATTTCGGGAATATAAAATTCTAAATAATCAACGATTTGTCTTAATAAGACATGAGTAATATCAAAAGACATGATGTAGTCGATAACTTCTTTATCTTCACCATTTAACGGAGCCAAATGACTAACCCAATATGGATTAGGAATTAGACGGACATCAAACATCGCATCTAGTCCAACTGGGATACCATTTTTAAGGCCAAAGGAAACGAAAGTAATCTTGGTGATATTTTCAGTATCTTTGCCTAATAATTTATTATATAAATTAATTCTTAGTTCTTTCGCAGTTAACCTCGTTGTATCAATCTCATAATCCGCGATGCTAGTAAGGGATAAAGTATCTTTAATATCAAGATCAATCGCGGTCTCTAAAGACATCTTATGAAGGATGCTTCTTGGGTGGGCGTGACGAGATAATGCATATCTTTTGATAAGTTCATCTTTCTCGGTGCTTAACAAAATAAACTTTGTTTGAAAGCGTTTATCATTTCTGGCGATTTCAACGACAGACTTTGCTCCATCGATACGAGACAATAAGCAAAAACCTTCAGCGTCATTATTATCCGCACATGAATCTAAAATGGATTTGGTGACCGCACTTGGAGCGTTATCAATGACGTAATAGCCGAGTTCTTCAAAGACGAACTTACTGGAAGAGACACCACTTCCACTAGGACCAGAGAGAATAAATAACTTTTTCATAATCTTTTAATACACTTATAAGTGTAGCAAAAAAGGTACCGATTGGCACCTTATTTGTTTAAATATTCAATAATTGATTTGCTGGCCACCATACCATCGTGTTCAGCGAGATAGATTTGCCTAATATCACGAGGCAAGACATCTCCTCCAGCGAATAAACCTTCACAAGAGGTCATCATATTTCTTTCCACTGGAATGGTACCCCATTCATTTAAGACACCTTCAATTTTGACAAATGTCGTATTAGGGATTTGTCCGACGAGCGGGAATAAACCTTGGATTTCTAATGTACGATGACTATTATCTTCACGATTTTCAATCACTAAACCAGTGACTTTGTCTTCCCCTAATATTTCAAATGGAATGTATGGAGTAATAATTTCCACATTATCCATTTCTTGTAATTCTTTAACAAGATTCATACTGCCACGGAATTCATTTCTTCTGTGGATGACATATAACTTCTTAGTAATACCAGCAAGGTGAATCGCTTCTTTAAGTGCGGCATTACCACCACCGATAACCGCGACATCCTGTCCTTTAAAGAAATGGCCATCGCATAAGGCACAATAAGATAAACCATGTCCAAACAGTTCATCTTCCTTAGGAAGACCAAGTTTTCTTTCTTTTGTGCCAGTAGCGATTAATACCGCTCTAGCTTGATATTGTTCATATTCACCTTCTAAAAGGAATAAGTCATCTTTCTTTGTTAAAGAAACGATATTATCTCCGGTAATAGAAATGCCAGCATTCATTAATCTTTCAAATAATTTAAAAGCTAAATCTGGACCAGGAATTTCTTTAAATCCAGGATAATTATCAACACGAGGAGCAATATTAACTTTTCCACCAGGTGTGGATCCATCAATAATCGCGAAATTAATTCCCGCTTCTTTGAGTTTGATAGCGGCGCCAATACCGCATGGTCCCGCACCGATAATAATCGCATCAAATTGTTTCATAATTAGGCTACCTCGTTATTTGCTTTAAATCTTTTATTGCTGAGTATTGGAGGAACGGTAATTAATAAGCCAAATAAGGATGAAATACCTAGGGCTAATAAAATTAATCCCCAGTTGAATTGATTAAGGGTAAATGCTGTCGCAAAGTTAGATTTCGCCATCAAAATAACACCAGTGATCGCTAAAACCATACCCACGACTAAGTAGCAAGCTGAGGTAATGATGTAATACATCTCTTTGATTTGCTTTGGTTTTTTGAAATAACGAACGATATGGTTAATCGCGATAGCTAACGCACCAAAGAGGACGAATATCAACGACCATATCCATGACCAATAGCCATTCTTGCCCATATTAAATGCGGTATCTCTAAGTGGTTCCATAAAGACACGGGTTAATCCATACCACATCACATAGCCAAAGGCTAAATCACCGAGTTGTGTGTATTTTCTTAATGCTTTTCCAAAGACATGGGCGATAACAAAATAACCGAATAAATTAGTGATACATTCAATAAAGAATAATGGGACATATAATTGTCCTTCTGGTGCCCAACCATTACTGGAAGAATATCTGGCATTCATTTCTATGACATCTGGCAACCATTTCCAATAGGAAATTGGTGATAAAACGCCGTGCACTTCACAGTTAAAGAAGTTGCCCCATCTACCGACCGCTTGGGCGATTAAGATTGTGGGAACGATAAGATCAACCGCTAACCAGATGTTATAACCTTTATTTCTCCATATATACCAGGCTACACCAACAACAATTCCGGTAATCGCGCCACCGAGAATGGTTAATCCACCTTCCCATATAGCGAAAACTTTCCACCATTCCTGTCCCGCAAATTCAACGCTCCAGTTGCCGATAACATAGAAGATTCTGGCACCCAATATACCAGCGGGGAACGCCACTAGGAATGTAGAATCAACGATTCCGTGTTTGCCATATTCGATATATAACTTGTGATCACATAAGAAATAGACATATATCGCACCACTTAAAATACATAAAGCATAGAAAGCAATATTTGGTGAGTTGCTACTATCAGGAGAAACAAATCCGTTGGAGAATGATAATCCATTTACTAATGGATAAGTCATGAATCTAGCAAATCCATCAGACATAAAGAAGATGGAAACGAATAATAATGGGAAAGCCACCATTAAAGCAACAAATAATCTCTTATCGGCTTTTTCGCTGACGCCCTTACTTTCGCTCTTTCCATAATAATGGAGTAAGAACGAGAATAATGATACGGAAGCACATAATCCCACTAAAAGGCCGCCAAATATAGAAGCAAATAGTTCATATCCATTTGGAGAATTCTTGGCCCAAAGATGAATGGATGTCATCATCGTGGCAAAAGAAATAGTAAAGACACCAATGATAATGGCTAATCTAGTCAATAATGGAATAAATGCCACTTTCGGAATGATGTTTTTGATAAAATCAACCACTAAATATATTCCAACTCCTAAGCTCACTAAAGCGATTAATGCGGAAACAATGAATAATACCATTAGCAATAATGTCCTTTCTTTAAAATATCAACGAGGAATGTTCCTGTATAAGATTTTTTATTTAATGAAACTTCTTCTGGCGTTCCTTTAGCGATAATCATACCACCGCTATCACCACCATCAGGTCCTAAATCAATTATATAATCAGCGACCTTGATAACATCAAGATTATGTTCAATGACTAACACTGTATCACCATTATCAACAATTCTTTGAAGAATCTTTAATAAACGAGAGACATCATCGGTATGTAATCCGGTTGTGGGTTCATCCAAGATATATAGTGATTTACCAGTTGGTTTTCTTTGAAGTTCATAGGCGAGTTTCACACGTTGAGCTTCTCCACCGGATAATGTCGTCGCGGATTGACCGAGTTTAATATAGCCAAGGCCGACATCATAGAGAACTTGTAATCTCTTTTTGAGTTTCGGACGGTTTTCAAAGAAATGTAATGCATCCTCGACAGTCATTTCGAGAATATCATAGATATTCTTTCCTTTATATGTCACCTGTAAAGTCTCTTCGTTGTAGCGTTTTCCACCACAAGAATCACATCTCACATAAACATCAGGTAAGAAATTCATCGGAATACATGTCACACCCGCACCTTGACAGGTCTCGCATCTTCCACCAGGAGTGTTAAAGGAGAATCTTCCTTTATCAAATCCACGGGCTTTCGCTTCCACGGTTTCCGCGAATAAATCTCTAATATCATCAAATAATTTGACATATGTCGCCGGATTACTTCTTGGTGTTCTACCAATTGGATCTTGAGTAACATCGATAACTTTATCTAAATATTCCACACCTTCAATAGAATCGAATTTACCTAAGGTAATATCAGCGTTTTCATTGAAATGTCTTTGAATATATGGGTATAAGGTTTGATTAATCAAAGAAGACTTGCCACTGCCAGAGACACCAGTCACACAGACAAAACATCCTAAAGGAATATCAACATCAATTCCTTTTAAGTTGTTACTTCTAGCACCTTTAATAGAAATAAATTTACCATTTCCTTTCCTTCTTTCTTTAGGAATCGGGATAAATTTCCTCTCTGATAAATAGTCACCAGTAATACTGTTTGGACATTTAATAATATCTTCGACTTTGCCTTGAGCGACGACTTCTCCACCATGGACACCAGCACCAGGACCGATATCGACGATATAATCCGCACTTCGAATGGTTTCTTCATCGTGTTCAACGACCACTAAGGTGTTACCTAAATCTCTCATCTTTTTCATCGTCGAGATGAGTTTTTGGTCATCTTTTTGGTGTAGGCCAATAGATGGTTCATCTAAAACATATAAAACACCGGTCAGTTTGCTACCGATTTGTGTCGCTAATCTAATTCTTTGTGATTCACCACCGGAAAGGGTCATGGCCATACGTGATAAAGTTAAATACTCTAATCCGACATCACATAAGAATGAAGCGCGGTTATGAATCTCTTTTAAGACCATCGAGGCGATAACTTTTTGACTTTCTGATAATTTATCAGGTAATTCATCAACCCATTTCACTAATTCTTTTAATTGAAGATGGGTAACATCATCGATGTTTTTGTTATCGATATAGACAGATAAAGCTTGTTCATTAAGTCTTGCTCCATGACAAGTTGTACATTCTTTATCACGCATATAATATTCAAATACTTCGCGCATCATCTCACTAGAAGTATTGTTATATAGACGGTCAATTCTAGTTTTGATACCTTCAATATAACCATTTCTATGCATGACATTTCCGTTAACGGAAGTAATCTCATATTTAAATGGTTCTTCACTACCCACTAAGCAGATTTGTTTTTCATGTTCGCTTAAATCTTTCCAAGGTTTATCGCGGTCGATTTTATATAATTTACAAAGTAAAGCGAATTCTTGCCATTCAATATTCTTGGAACCGATGATGTTTCGATACCATCTAATCGCTCCTTGATTAATTGATAATTCTTTATTAGGAATGAGGATGTCAGGATCGACTTCTCTTTTCATACCTAAGCCCTTACAGTCAGGACAGAATCCTAAAGGAGCGTTAAAAGAGAATAATCTCGGTTCCACTTTTGGAACGGAGAAACCACATATTGGACATGTGTGTTTATCGGAAAGAATTCTCTCTCCCTTATCGCTTAATATAATTAATAACCCATGAGACCAGTCTAAAGCGGTTTCAATAGATTCATAAATACGTGTTCTATTATCTGGACGTACGATAATTCTATCGACAATGATATCAATATCGTGTCTTTTGTTCTTTTCTAATTCGGGAACTTCATCAATGGTCATACAAGTTCCATCCACTCTTAGACGGGAGAAACCATTGACTCTAATCTTATCTAAGATGTCTTTTTGTGTTCCTTTTTCATGATGCACTATCGGTGCTAATAATTGAATCTTACTACCTTCTTCATAACCCATGACAATATCAGTCATCATAGATGGAGAAAAGGAAATAATTGGTTCGTGGTGATTAGGACAATATGGAACACCCACACGACCAAATAATAATCTTAAATAGTCATATATTTCCGTCACTGTACCAACAGTACTTCTCGGGTTATGAGAAACACTTTTCTGGTCAATAGCGATACTTGGAGACAAACCATCGATATTATCGACATTTGGTTTATCATAGCTTCCCAAGAATTGTCTAGCATAGGAAGATAAAGACTCCATATATCTTCTTTGTCCTTCCGCGAAGATAGTATCAAAAGCCAAAGTGGTTTTACCACTTCCAGATAATCCAGAAAAGACTATCAAAGAATTCTTTGGTAATTCCAAATCGATATTCTTGAGATTATTCTCTTTTGCACCTTTGATAACAATCTTTGTGTCCATAAGTGAGATAATTATATATAGAAATAGAATAATTATCTATTTAAAAACATTTCAAATCCCATTTTTATAAAAAAGAAACAAGGAATCCACATAAGTAGATCCCAAGTTCAGGAGTCCCCTCCTATTGATTCCATCCTGAAGACGGACTATAATATAATTGGTGTTGGAAGTAACAGGCTAGTCCTAACCTGTTACCTTTTTTTATTATCCTAAATTCGCCTTAGGAGTAATAAAAACACCAAAAATACCATGAAAGCCACGAGAGCTTCCATAACATTATCTTCTTTCTAGAAGGGGAGGGAATCCTGAAAGCAAAACAATTTACTTTCAAGAGAATTTCTTCCTCCTACT
>JBGULD010000039.1:0-8654 GCA_045114745.1 Bacilli bacterium | reverse complement strand
GTGAAGCATTGAGAATATTATATTTATCTATTTCGTCGACATTGCAACGACCTACACCCCAGGCAATTGCTTTTTCCTTAATAATATTAAAGGCTTCTTCTCTTTTCTTTTCGCTTAATTGTTTAGAATCGTTAATCAGATCACAGTCAAAATCTGGGGGTAAAATGACAGCACCCGCAAAGACGTCGCCAAGTAAACAACCGCGACCCGCTTCATCACAACCAACGATAAGTTTTATATCTTTATTGTAATATTGTTTTTCGTAGTCTAAAGCCATTCCAAAGTTATCCTTCCAAGCAATCCATCTTTGAATTCCTTTAATAACAAGGATTCGGCTTTATCAATATCAAATTGAGAAGAACTTTTAAGTAATCCACGTTTCTTAGCAATCTGTAAACAAATATCCTTTTGATCACCGATAGAATCTATTCCGAATCTCTCAGAAAGAGCATTTGGATAATGCATTTTGAGATTGTTTAGTAAGTAAGCAACTAAATCAGTATTTGGCAAAATATCATCGCGAATTGAGCCAATTAATGCAAGATTTGCGGCTTTTTCCTGGTTTTCATAGTTCATAGGCAATATTCCAGGAGTATCTAAAAGCATCATGTTTTTGCCAACATTAATCCATTGTTCGCCTCTGGTATAGCCTGGTTTATTCTGAACACCAGCAGCTTTTCTTTTGGCGAGAAGATTGATTAAAGAGGATTTTCCAACATTAGGAATTCCAATAATCATGGTTCTGATTGGCTGTGGTTTCATGCCACGAGCAATATCTCTTTCCCATTTAACCTTCCCAAGTCTTTCAATGGCCTGCGTGATGACATTATAACTATTCTTGTCAGAAAGGTTCGCCACCACCACTTCAGAATTCTGATTTTTGAAGTGGTTTTTCCATAATTGAGTTTGCGTTTCGTCCGCTAAATCGGCTTTGGTGATGAGATATAGTTTCTTTTTATTAACTGTGGCTTTTTCTAATTGTTCGTTGATGGATGATAAAGGAGCGCGAGCATCGAAAAGTTCGATAATCACATCGATTATCTTTAATTTCTCCTCGACTTCGTGAAGAGCTTTATTCATATGTCCAGGAAACCAGTGAATTGTATTAGCCATATATCTTAATAATAAACAGGAAGATGTCTCTTTCTTTCGGTACACTTATAAGAGACTTTAGTTCCATCTTCTGTGGAATCAATATTCACGCTACCCACTATTTTGCAGGTACCTTCAATCGCGATTAAAACACCGACGATATTATCGACATAAATAGGGGCTTTCTTCGTAAAGCAATCAGATGATGCGCTATAGTTATCACCCATTACCCAGTATTCATCGTCACCTAATGTATATTCAAAACTCTTATAGTCGTTGAGCTTTAAGATATTAATCTTTCTTTTGAATTTGAGATTTTGTTTAACAAAGCCTTCGTTCTCATTAGTTTTCACAAAGAATTGAATGGCGCGGCGTGCAGCATCTTGTGCTTCTTCGGAATATAAATTAGAAAATGATCTCGCTGAATTAGCGTATTCTTCATCTAATTCAAAACGAATCGTTTCACCAGGTAAACCATAAACACGTTTGATTTTGTATGATGATTCAGCTTCATCAATGACATTTACCACATCCTTATCGTGAACATATGGTTTTGTATAATCTTTTGAATCTGCAAATGGATAGTAAGTTGTAATAATTTGGAAACGTTTAATATTATTAATCGCATTCTTGTGATCATCGATAATGCCATAATCAACTGCGTTAGAAACATTTCCATGTAATGTCGGTTCCATAGAAGAACCAGAAACAAAAATAGATTTGAAATAATATGAACGGAACACTAAAACAAGACTAATACAGACATTGATAATTAGTACCAAATAGATAAAAGGCCAGAGAACCATTTTTAATTTGCTTTTCATAACTTACCTATTTTCTTTTCTCATTATATGAGTTTCGAAGAATAGATGCAACTGCGCGGTGCATGAAAAAAGAGTCCTTTCGAACTCTTTTTAAGCTAACCTCTTGATTAAAGAATTTCTTTAATACGAGCAGACTTACCGGATAATTTGCGGATGTAAGTGATCTTATTTCTTCTGACTTTACCGCGACGAACTACTTGAATAGCTGCGATAACAGGAGAATTGATTGGGAAAGTTCTTTCCACACCGATGCCACTAGACATCTTACGAACGGTAAAGGTTTCGCTGACACCACCACCACGACGGCAAATAACGACGCCTTGGAAGTTCTGAATACGAGATTTATTACCTTCAATAATTCTCACAGAAACTTTGACTTCATCACCAGAAGAGAAATTTGGTAAATCAGTTCTAATTTGGCTGGCGGTAACTTCGTTAACTAAATTATTATTCATAATTTGTTGACCTCCTAAACATTAGATTCTCTTGGTGTTCATTCTCGATTTCGACAGCGGAGCACCCGTATCATGTTTGAAAACATGCCTTAATATATTACCAACACAATTTTTGTTTTTCAATTATTTTATAATTTAAGTGACATTTTTTATTTCGTGCTATAATTCTATCAATGATAGAGTTAACTGAAGCGATTATATTAAATAAAAACGCACCGAAAGAGGAAGTATCATTTTCTTTAGAAAAAGGTGACGTCGTAACTATACCCTATACTGAAAGATATAAATTCGAATTATTAGCATTAAGAAACCAGTCTCTAGATAAGGGTACCTTTAAGATTGATGATGTCGTCATTTTCCCTGATGAAAATAATGACAAAACCATCTTCTTTTTAGCGGTTAATTCTTTAGTCAAAGTAGGTTTATGTTTCTTGGTGGAAAAAACTGGGAAGAAACAGATGGTCAATAACATCCAATCAGAATTGATTAAATTGCGTGAATTACCAACAGAAACAGAAGAACAAAAGAACGAGAAAATTGCTGCTATTTTTAATAAGATTGCAGAGTTCTCTCCATCATATGTCCTTATTAATCTAAATGAAGAAGTCAATAAGAATAACCCCGAATTAGAGCGACAAGTTAACATGTATAAATCCACTCTTCTTATCGTAGAATTAGAGGTTAAACCTATTCAACATGTTTCCGAAGAAGAAACTCCACTTATTGAAGAAGATGAATATGAGATGACAAGTCTCAACATTGGTGATGGCAATGCTATTCAAACATACGAGAAAGAAAGCTCAAGTAGTGACTTCTTGGTGTTTGGTTCAGAAAAAGATAGTTTTGCTAAAGCAATGCTAATCACAATTAAATCAAATTTAATGGTGTTCTTATCATTCCTAATTCCAACAATTGGTGTGATTGCCTTTGTTCTTTTATCACCTTTATATGCACAAACATCTAATAAGGTATTAATCATTCCATTTGTTATTACAATCGTTATCTGTTTCGTCTTATATATGTTGATGACATATAAGTGTTGTTCATTCCATATGTTAAAGAATAAGAAAAAGAAAAACAGAAGAATGATCATGTTTGTCATCATTAATTTAATTGTCACCGCGATCGGCGCGGGTTTTGGAATTCTTATTTATGTTTTGTTTAAGAATTTCGATTCCGACTTAAAAGAAATTAAAAACAATACCATTGGTATTGTTATCGCAATATTATTATTCTTAATTTTAGTTACTGCCTGCTTATATCTCACACCAGTAATTAATAAAATTAAAACAGCATTTAAGAAAAAGAAATAAGTGTATAGCAAAAATGCTTGACACCATACCTAATAATAATTAATATTATCCCTGGTAAAAAGGAGTTTATTACTATGTCTGTTAAAATTAGATTAACAAGAATTGGACGTCACAAAGACCCATTCTTCCGTATCGTAGCTGCTGATTCCCGTTTCGCACGTGACGGCCGTTACATTGAACAAATTGGATACTTTGATCCAGATAAGGGTGTGGAAAACGCTGTTATCGATGAAGAATTAGCTATCAAATGGTTAAATTCTGGCGCAACACCATCCGACACTGTCAAAGCTATGTTCAGCCGTAAAGGCATTATGGCCAAATATGCTGAATCAAAAGTCGTTCCTTCAAAGAAGGAAGAAAAACCAGCTAAAAAGGCACCTGCCAAAAAAGCAACAAAGAAAGCAGAATAACAATGATGGATTACGAGAAAATTATTCGTGCTCTCATTGATCCGATTGTCGAAGAACCAAAATCCGTTTTAGTTAGAATTTTAGAAAATGACAACGGAAAGGATATCGATATTCTCGTTGTTGCTGAAAAAGAAGATACTGCTCGTTTAATTGGTAAACACGGTATCATCGCAAATTCATTAAGAGAAGTTTTGTCCGTTGCAGGCAAAAGCGAGAATCGTCGCATCTTCTTGAAATTCGAATCATTTGATGAAGAAAAAGAGGACTAATCCTCTTTTTTGGTAAATGCACATGGAATACTTAAAACTAGGAACAATATTAGATTCATTTGGTTTAGATGGCACAATCAAAGTCTATTCCACAACTGATAATCAAAAGCTCCGCTATAAAAAGGGAGCGAAAGTTTTTCTATATAATTCAAAAGAAGATAATAGAAAAGAATATGTTGTGGAAAGATATCGTTCATCTGGGCAATTTGATTTTGTTAAATTGGAAGGTATAAATAATCCTGAATCAGTTAAAGAATTAAAGGGTTATGAGATACATACTATCAAAGATAGAAATGACTTAAAAGTAGGTTATTACTTTTATTCTGATTTGACTGGTTGTAAGGTTTTAGACGAAAACAAAAACGAGTTAGGTATTGTTTCTGTCGTTGAAGAATTTCCCGCTCAAATAACATTAAGAGTCAAAAGAAATAATAAGCCAGATTTCTTTGTGCCATTTATCAAAGAATTTATTGTCAGTGTTGACATCGAAAGCAAAACAATCATTATTAAAGTGTTAGAAGGTATGCTATGAAGATAACTATTTTGACGTTATTTCCAGAGATGTTTGATGGATTTTTGACTAATTCCATAATCAAACGTGCGATCGCTAAAGACTTGGTCACGATTAGAATTGTTAATATTCGTGATTATACCAAGGATAAATATGGTCGCGTTGATAGCGCTCCAGTTGGTGGCGGCGCTGGTTTAATTATGAAATGTCAACCAATCATTGATTGTTTAAATGATGTCAAAAGCAAAGAATCTCATACCATTATGCTTTCCCCAAGGGGAAATCAGTACAACCAACAAAAAGCACATAGTTTATTAAAAAACTATAAAGATATAATTTTATTATGCGGCCATTATGAAGGAATTGATGAACGCGTTAATAAATATGTCGATGAAATGATTTCTATCGGTGATTATATATTAACCGGTGGAGAAATCGGTGCGATGGCAATATCTGATTCCATCATCCGTTTAATTGATGGAGCGATTAGCAATGATTCAACTATTGAAGAATCGTTTGAAGACGGATTATTAGAATATCCACAGTTCACCGAACCGTTTGATTATAATGGAGACAAGATTCCCGATATCTTATATAGCGGCAATCATACAGCGATCAATAAATGGAGAAAAAAGGAAGCTTTAAGACTTACCAAAAAGTATCGCCCAGATTTATTAAAAGATCGCGAATATAGTAAAGAAGAATTAAAATTGCTCAAAGAATTAGAAACTGATGAAACCCCAAAATGGGAAAAAGATGCCATTGAAAAAGGTCATAAGTTCATAAAATAAAAGAGGTTAATCGCAAACCTCTTTTTTTACATTCCTGGGAAACCTCCCATACCGCCCATACCGCCAAGTCCTCCAGGAGGCATTCTGCCGGTTTTACGATATGTTTCCATTTGTTTCATCATCTGTTTCATTTGTTCGTATTTCTTTAATACTTTATTAACATCCGCAAGAGTTTTTCCGCATCCATTTGCGACGCGTTGCTTACGTGAAAATTTAAAGACATCAGGATTACTTCTTTCATACGGAGTCATGGAATTAATGATGACTTCAAAATTTCTCATTTCTTTTTCTGCAGCAGCTTGTTGTTCAGGAGTAATCTTTGGCATACCAGGAATTAATTTCATTAATCCACCTAATGAACCCATCTTTTGCACTTTTTTCATATTATCAAGCATATCGTTTAAATCGAATTTACCAGACATCATCTTGCTCGCCGCTTTACGAGCTTCTTTTTCATCTAATTCTTCCTGAGCTTTTTCCACAAGAGTCATGACATCGCCCATACCTAAAATACGGTCCGCCATACGATCTGGATGGAAAACATCTAAATCGGTGACTTTTTCACCAACGCCGCTGAATTTGATTGGAACTCCGGTCATGTGCTTTATAGATAAAGCGGCACCACCACGGGCATCACCATCTAATTTGGACATAATTGCACCAGTTAGTGTTAATTGTTTATTAAATGAATCAGCAACATTAACTGCATCTTGACCTGCCATAGCATCGATTAAGAGTAATATTTCATCAGGATTAACAACATCTTTTATGTCATTTAATTCTTTCATTAATTGCTCATCGATTTGTAAACGACCGGCAGTATCGATGATTAAAACATCGTAATGCTCATTAAATGCCTTTTCTTTTGCCTTTTTGGATATTTCTACAGGAGATACTTTGGTTCCTAAATTAACTAAATCAACACCGACAGATTTGGCGATTTGTTCTAATTGTTCAATAGCGGCAGGACGATATACGTCAGCAGCAGCTAATAAAACCTTCTTATGAAGTTTATTCTTCATGAGGTAAGCAAGCTTACCTGCACTGGTAGTTTTACCAGAACCTTGTAAACCAACCATCATAATGATCGTGGGTCGATTGTTTTGATAATGAAGTTCACTATCGTCGCTGCCTAATAATTCAACGAGTTCGTCATGGACTATTTTAACAAGCATTTGGGAAGGATTGAGTTTACCTAAAACATCTTGTCCAATAGCTTTTTCGCGAACGCTATTAGTGAATTCTTTGACCACTTTATAATTAACATCGGCTTCTAATAAAGCGACGCGAATCTCTTTAAGCATATCTTCCATGTTCTTCTCGGTTAAACGAGCTTGACCACGTATCTTCTTAAATATGGACGATAATTTATCACTAAGGGACTCAAATGCCATGTTTCATAATCCTTTCCGCTTCCTCTAATTTAGAAGCAACTTCTTTATCGTTGCATGAGGCTTTCGCTTCATGAATCAAATGCAAAATCTTTAAACTACATAATGTGTTTTCTAATTCGTCTAATTTCTTCTTGCCTTTTTTAATCGCATCTTCCACTGCGGAACGGGAAATATGGCGATTCTCCGCAATCTCGGAAAAAGACAAATTATAAGAATAATAATCATCCAAAATCTCGCGTTGAGTTTCGGATAATAAATTCTGGTATAAGGTGAGGAGTTCTGAATATCTTAAGACAGTATCTAGATCCGCCATTATTCATCCTCCACACATAAGCCATATAGGTATTTATCAAGGTCAAATTCCTGCAAATCTTCCATTTTTTCGCCTAAACCGATAAAACGAACAGGAACACCAAGTTCATCTCTAATTGCTAAAATAATGCCACCTTTACTAGTACCATCCATCTTGGTGATAACCACACCTGTGAGGTTAGTTACTTCTGCGAAAGCCTTAGCTTGCATAACACCGTTTTGACCAGTGGTCGCATCGATGATTAAGAACGTCTCTTGAGGGGCATTTTCAATCTCTTTTCCTATAACGCGTTTTATCTTTGATAACTCCGCCATAAGGTTCGCTTTAGTTTGTAACCTACCAGCAGTATCAACAATAATGAGGTCGCAGTTATTTTCTTTACCTCTTTTCACGCCATCATAAGCCACTGATGCAGGATCAGCTTCAGGCTTACCGGTAACGATATCAATCTTTAATCTTTCCGCCCAAATGGTAAGTTGTTCTATCGCGCCCGCTCTAAATGTATCCGCGGCCACAAGCATAACTTTTTTCCCTTGGTTGATATAGCGATACGCTAATTTAGCGATGGTTGTAGTTTTACCGACACCATTAACACCAACCACTAATAAGACTGTGGGAATTCCACTATTAAAGGTAATTTCGTTTTGAATATCGCCTTTAGAAGCATATCCAACAAACATACGGTCCACTAGAATCTCATTAATTTGTTCTGGATCAGTGATGTTTTCTTTTTGGCTTCTATCAAGGACTTCTTCAATAATGTTCAAAGCAAAATTAATTCCGACATCGGATTCAATAAGAATCTGTTCTAATTCATCGAAATAGTCTTGATTAACTGTTTTATATCTTTCGGAAAGGTTTTTTAGTTTACTAGAAAAGTTCTTCCTGGACTTTTCCATTCCTTTGGAATATTGTTCAGTAACAGCATCTTTTTTCTTAAATTTATCGCGTAAAAAAGATAATAAACCCATTACACACTCCTCTTCTTCAAGGCATTCTTCGCGGCGTCTTGTTCCGCTTCTTTTTTAGTCTTACCAGTTCCGGTAGCTAAAGGAATCTCGTTAAATAACACTTGCACGATATATGTACGATCGTGCGCAGGACCACTTTCTTCCAGTGTTTCATAATGAACACTTTCACGATATTCAGATTGCATCTCTTCTTGAAGTTTGCTCTTATAGTCAGTTAAATCTTGTCTTCCAAAGACAATGATATCTTTCATTAATACTTTTTTAATAAAATTAAAAACAAACTCAATTCCTTGATCTAAGTAAATAGCACC
>JBGULD010000038.1:0-2677 GCA_045114745.1 Bacilli bacterium | reverse complement strand
GTAAAAATAAATACGCAACTCTTGAATTGTTAATAAAGTGTACTAAAAACAAGAAATATAAAACTTTATATAAAAAACCCAGTATATAACTGGGTTAATCAACTATCTGGTGCCGTCTATCGGAATCGAACCAACAACCTATCGATTACAAATCGATTGCTCTGCCAATTGAGCTAAGACGGCATTTATTTATGGTGGACACTACAGGGATCGAACCTGTGACCTCTTCCGTGTGAAGGAAGCGTTCTCCCGCTGAACTAAGTGTCCAGTTGTGGACGCTTAAATATACTAGCAAAACGACATTTCCTTTGCAACAAAAAAAGACCGAGTTTTTTGACCCGGTCTTATATATAAATATATAGAATTACCAAGTAACGGCGATGGAGGTCATATAGATTGCACCATCAGCGCTTCTTAAACCAATGTAACTATAATCAGCTTCAAAATTATAGGTAGCAGTTGGATTGTTTTGATCATATGTAATGGTACCGACTTTAGTCACACTACCATCGTACATATCTTCAATATCAAACGCGGTATTAGAACCATAGATATCAACCTTTTTACTATTTTGAGTATGACTATCAAATGTGATGGAAATAGAGATACAACTTCCGGATGGGTTAGCGCCGATAATTCCGGAGTTTTGATTCTTACTTCTAATTTGTACTCCATGAGCGGAGGCGCATTGTGCTTCATATTCCGTACCAGAAGTACCGGTTGCAGTATGTGTCGCATAAGAAGAATTGCCATCAGTTAAATTGAAGAAAGCTTGGTTAATTGTATCTACAACATCATTTCTAACGGTAACAACACATTGAGCGGTTTTGGTTCCCGCGGTTGCGGTAATTGTTGCGGTGTCACCAACTTGGGCACCACTATCAATGGTCACTAAACCAGAACTTGGATCAACTGTGGCCACGCTTGTGTTATTACTTTCAAATGTCACAGCGGAGGAAATCATGGAGCGATAGGCCACTAATTGGATGGTGGCACCCGCTTTTGCAGAAGCTGTGCTTCTATTAAGTGTTAGTGATGGTTCGTGAACGGTACCACTACCTAAAGAAATAAATGCGCGGAAATATCCTTGATATGTATAGAAGGAAATATTGACTTTTCCTTGTGGATCTTCAACGACATATCCTAAGGAATCATATTGAGAATAATCAATATACCATTCAAGGCTAACGAATGTTTCTAAATATGTATCTTCAACTGCGTTATTTCCTGGGGTTCCATCATCTAAGCAATAGACTTGCATATATGCAGGTGTTGTGGATGTAGCTTCAACATATTCATATTTAAAGGCTTTTGGAGATGTTTTGTTTGCCGCAGGAACTGTTGGCATATCATTATCTAAATATTCCGCGACTGCGCTAGCTGGCCAGGTATCAGAAATATTAGATGTTGGTAATGTCTTATAAGCAATGATAGAGAATGCTGTAGGATTATAGTCATCATCATATGAGGTAGAGAATGAAACATAGAATGTTTCTTCCCATGGATAAGCACCGACCGCCCACATGATGTAATAATCAAGATATAATCCTGCATCTTCTAAATCATCGCAGTAATCTTCTTCGATTTCTGTAGTAACACTTGCGCTCACATGGACTGCACCACCTAACTTGTAATATGTATATGATGTAGCGGCAAAGCTTGGAATGACATAACTAGTACCTTCAGTAATCTCCCCTAATAATGAGGTTGGCCATGTTTGTGATGTTTCTGCAGCAGGGACAACTTCAAACATTAAATAGTTGCCATAATGTTCTTCAAAATACGCTCCCGCATAAATAACATTAGTCTCATTGGTGGTTAAGGTATAATAACCGGCATAATCACCACTGGTGACAAGGGTGAATCCACCATTAACAAGGATTTGAATATAAGCGGTAGCTAAATCTTGATAGTAAGAATCGCTAAGCATCGCCATTAAATCATCGGTTTGCCATTGATAATCAGAACCAAAGGCCATAAATGTTGGAACAAATCCGATAGCGAGATTTAAGGCTTCTTTATCATCCGCACTCCAATCAGTATCAGCGGTTTTTGTATTGACGGATTCGGTATAGAAAAGACAGATTTCATTTCCATAATATGAATTGATGTAATATTGAACGAAATTTGTGCGTAAGCCATTAGTCTTAAAGACTTCGTAATAAACTTCGCCATCATCAATTAGTTCATGACCACCACTTTGATTTAATGTGGAAGTCCAGCCCGCTTGTTCAAGGGCTTGATAATAATTAGCAATAGCTAATGTGGATGTATTATCGTCATCAATATAAAGAGCACCTTGATATTCTTCATATTCATAGTTGTCTTTAAGTCCTTCGGCATAAGGAACGACTTCTTCAACATATTGAAGCATCAATGACTTTAATCCAGATTGCCATTCTTTTGCGGCTGGTGTACCACTACTAGATGGTTCACTTCCGTCATTAGAACTGTTATTAGAACTGTTGTTTTGTTTCTTATTACATCCCACGAGAAGTGTGGACACTAATAAGATTGATAAGAGATTAATAATTCTTTTCTTCATATCTTTCTCCTTTTTTAACATATTTTAGCAAGAAGTCCCCCACATCAAAAGTATTGTTTGATGGCTACCTCTATAGGTGGGGGATGAATTGCAACTTATTAACCAGTCATCTGATTGAATTGATCATAGCTA
>JBGULD010000037.1:0-7027 GCA_045114745.1 Bacilli bacterium | reverse complement strand
CAAGATTGGGGATATGCTCCTAATCTTTATTTCTGTGATGAAATGTGGCACGTTTCTTGGATTAGTTGCGAAGAAGGCGATAGTATAAAAGACTTTGAAGGTAATACTCCAGAGGAAGCTATTGATAAAGCATGTAACTGGTTTCATTCAACTTTTTGTAATAGTTAATAAATTGAATTATGGAACAGTACATTAGTAAATCCGCTGTATTGGAGCTAATAAAGAAAAGGTATGAATATTGGAGAGAAAAAGAACACAGCTCTCATAGTATTGAATCAGAGGCGAGGATGTCTGAATGCCAGCATTTATTGCTACTATTAAACACCCTTGCCGTGAAAACGGTAGATTTGGATTTTACGACTTTTTGTAAAGAAATGGATGAAGTTTTTGCCCTTCCCTCGGAAGTTACCAAAAACACAGATGACAACCCTCTTAATTGGGAGTATGCTATTGCCAAACATTTCTTTGAACTTGGGCTATCGGTAAACAATCCTATTACCGCAGCAGATAGAGGAATTGCGGACGAGATTATCTTTGCTCTAAAAACACTCGGCGAGGAAAAGATGATTTCTTATGACAAAGAAATAGAGTGGTTAAGTAATAAAGCACAGAAAGGAGAATAGTATGGAGATTAAATTACTACTTGTATTGAGTGTAGTAGCTATATTATATTGTTTGATTTTGCTTATAATAATTCGTAACGATAGACAATTACGACGATTACGAAGTAAGGGAAGTAAGGGGCTGACGATAATTCTGTCTTATTGTCTACCTTGCCGACACAATAACGGTAAAGTGTGTGAGTATTGTCAAGGACTAAAAACGCAAGATGGCAAGACACTAAAAAAAGGATGCTTTTATAAAGGCAATTTTGTTGAAAAAATTAAAAAATGTCCAAAGAAGAATAGCGTATGACAACAGACGAATTACTTCTGTGTTAAACATAATTTTATTAAAGAAAAATAAAATGAATAAGATTGAAATGATTGAGAAAATTTTCAATGAACTGATTGAATATGGTAAGGTAACGGCCAAGCCAGATATCCTTGGACAAGGCTCATTGGAAGAAAAAGTGTTTACAAAACGAATTGAGATTAATAAGACAATGGATAATGGCATTGAGGTGGTATGCGTGACGGTAACAAGCAATGACGCAACGTTCCGTGATACCACACCAAGTGATATGCGTGTCAATACAAAGAATGCACAAGACCAGTGGTGCAACCTATTCGCTGATGAAGCACCAGAGGAAATCCTAGAACTTGTAGAGGCAACAATCTAAACAAACTGATATTATGTGTTGGTACGGAAGAGAAGACAATATGAAAATCGCAGATAAAGACACCACCGTCTATAAAATCTTGCGTAAGACAGAAAAAAATGGAAAGATGCACTATCAAGGCCCACTTTTTTGTAAATCCTATGATATGAAATATAAATATCATACAAACCTTGGTCTTGTGCCTAAGAACACACCATTCCTAGAAATAAATACAGGATTTCATTGCTATTCAAAAAACGTAATTGTAACAGCCGATAAAGCCCATAAACTGCTTACTGCCTACCCTAAAGACAAAAAAATGCTGTTACGCCTTTACTATGACCCATCTGTAAGCGCAGCATTAATCAAATGCACAATTCCAAAAGGAACAACCTATTATGAGAATTATTCGGGGGAAATCGTTACAGATACCATCATCATAGAAGAAGAACTAGAAATACCAAACGATATTATTATTGATATAACAGAAGAATAAAAATACTTTTTATACAATTAAAGAATTAATAATGGCCTCAAATAATATTCATATGGTCAGTGGCTCTGAAGACGGAGAGAAAATATACTGCACATATAAACTCAATGGATTTACAGTAGTAAGAGGAGTCTATGACTTCAATAAGGAAAGATTCATAATCATTAACTTCTTTAAATCCAAAGTGCCAGAAGGTTCAACACCACTTAAGGTACTACTAGCACTTAAGGATAAACTTAAACTTGATTATGACTGGGAACTTACAGAAATCAATAAAACCGTTAAACTGATAGAAAACGGAACCATTAACGGACATAGGAAAAGAAAAAATAAGAAAAAATGAGACAAGATATCATCAACTTCTTCGAACATATAACACAAACCACACACCTTAAAATCAATGGCATGGAATCAATCCCCATCATCTACTGGGGAGAAACCTACGTCACTGGCTTCAAAATCGATGACAGCAAGAATATCATGGTCAGATTCAAAATCGTGAAACACATCGACCTTACAACAACACAAGGAGAACGCTCGGACTACTATATGATGAACCCTGACGGAGACTTCTGGCTACCATATGAGTTCCTTGACGAAACAACAATAAACGAGGTCTTCAATGAAATGAAAGAAAAAATAACAGCACTCCAACACTTCGACGTGCTACAGATGACACATACAGATACATATACAAAGAATAAAGTAGAGGAAGGCATCATATTCACATCCAAGAGACTCGCTTGCAAGGAATCCATGAACTATAGGAAAATATATAAGGACTTCTCAATGAAATTCCTTGAGGTGGGAGAAAAGGAAAAGGAAATGACAACATTCGAATTCGCAACTTCAGCACTGTAATGGATAAACGCAAACACCTTCCTTTTGAATTCTATGATACACAAGAAGAAAAATAGTGTTATAAATTATGACTAAAGATAGAGCATCAAAACTATTCGAAGAAGGAGATATCCTATCAAGAGGCGATGACTGGATATTCATCTATGCTGGCCTTGAAGAAAAAGCCTGTGACTTCAATGTCATAAGGTATCATGCCCTCGTTAAAAAAAACTCTAACTATCATAACATGCGTACCTCAACAGGAATAGGAATTGTAGAAAGTTATAATGAAGATGTCCTCAGACTGGCAACAAACCAGGAGAAAGAAAAACTGTTTAAGTGTATAAAACAACAAGGATATGAGTGGGATTATGAAAAACTTGAACTGAGACCGATAAAGCCAGAATTACCAATTTAAAGATTTTTAACGTGAGATTCTTGATAGTCTCACGTTTTTCTTATATATTTGCATTATGAAAGAAGTGTATTTTGACTATAAGGATTGCCTATCGATATGGATGACTGGGAAGATTTAGATAATGGTAATAACCCCTGGGAATTCTAAAATCTAATAAAAACATATATAAGATGACAAATTACGATTTCGCTTGCTGTGACATAAACTCAGCAAACTTCGAAAATAATAATAAAAAATTCAAGGAACTCATACCTGGAGATAAAATATATTGCATCTGTATACAAGGAAGCAAAAAAAGTAAACCATCTAATATACTCTATGAATATGAGTTCAAAAACGCCATGATGGAAGGTAACTCAGTTGAAAACCCAAAACTGAGAAAGGCCATGTTCTATCTCACAGATAAACCACCATACATGGGATTCAAGGCAGATATACATAAAAGCGGAAGCATTATAGCCGCATATAATAATAAGATAAAAGGAGATACATACATCAGAATCTACGCAACAACACAAAAAGAATGCATCGAGAGAGCAGAGAAAATATATGGAAAACCAATAAGGGATGCACTAGAATATAAGACCATAGAATATTGATAATAATGATTAGAAGAAACAATAACGAATGCCTAATGCAATGCAGAAAAAAGGTATTCCAAATTGCAAAGAAAAATAAATGGATTCCATACCTCTATAAGATTAATGATTTCATTGAGGATTGTCTAGGAGGAGAGCCAACACATTTTGATGGCCAACCATTCTATGGTATTGACCCCTGCGTCATGTTCTATGGAAAACACGACGATAATGAGGAAATGATAACACAATGGCTCACAAACTGGATATCTGTCCTTAACGAATATAATGCATCTTATAAAAAACAATACTATGACACAACAACCAAATAAAATAACCATAAATCACCGAAAAAAAGAAAAACTATAGTAGAAAGCATATAAAAATGTTAAATATTACACTTTTTATATCAGAAAGCATGTAATTTGCAAATAATGTGTAAATGTCTGTATTGCTATAAGGAATTGTTCTATTGGGTAACCGACAGAAATGATACATTCCTAGAAAAACTAGTAACTACAGACACAATTAAAGAGAAACATTTCCTTGGAATACTAGAGGCATTTAAAAAATATAAAAGATAAAAATAATATTGATAAGATAAAGATTAAAATTCATAACATTCTCATTAATAAGTATTTATTCTATTTCCAAGGTGGGTAAAGATGGAAATGAACGGATGATAAGGGTGTTTTTCATTCGTAACTGCTTGATAATGAGGAACCTAGAATGAAAGGGCATGACATTGCCAGAAACACCGATATATAGGGGCGTATCTATTAAGAGGAGATAGCGCAAGAAGATATTTCGTCAAGATGAATGGAGTGAGGGAAAATGTTCTGTAGAGGAGAGAGAAAACTATGAAAAAAAACTGTTGTGTGTGTTAATTAAGGAAAAAAATTCTGAAATAAAAATAAAAAATTAAATAGTGTTATGAAGATGCAGCACGATAAAAAAGACTACTTTTTAAACATTGAATTAGTTGTAAGGAGTGGTGATGATTGGGGTTGTGTTAAGTATGGCAATGCCCTTGAGTTTTCGGAGGCTATGGCTTTTGAGTATCCAGGTATCAATTTTGATTCAGTTGTTAAACTTTACAATGAATGGTTAAATAAGATTAATCAGTGGATTAGCAAGGGTGGTGCATATATGGAGAGCTGGAGGTTTGTTAATATTTATGTTGGTGTTGTAGGTTCTGAGGTAATTGTCAGCATGAAGCAGGATATCATCAGGAGTAAGATAGATGAAAAGATTAGGGAGTATAAAACATTGTCGGATGGATTGATTGCCAAGATTATTTGTTATGGTTGGGAGGTATTCAACAATCAAGACAAGAAGATGCCAAAGATTTGTTATTATTCAAAGAATGGTGATGATGGTCAGACGTATGACATTTATGTATATAATGATAAGGTGATTTTAATGAATGCTGATAGAAGTAAGCCAAGTATTCTTACTGGAGATTATTTTTTATACAATGCAGGTGAAAAAAAGAAGGGATAATTTGTTAGTTTAATTTTTTTTATATATATTTGCACAGATAATATTAATTAGATATATTAATGTCAAAGAAGATTGAATTAGGAAGAGAGGGTAAGCTTCGTCCAATGCTTAAGGGCTTATTCAAGAAGTATGTAGCCAAGAAGATGGAGGAGAGTAGTAGGAAGATGGCTTATTACTTTAGGCTATTCCCATTTCTTGCTCAGTGGGGAGTAGATGAGGAAGATGTCGAATTGATTCTTCGTTACTATGGTTATCTTGATAAGAATGAAAAGGTGATTTTAAATCCTAAGAAGGAGACAAAGAAACATGCTCATCCAGAATATTGGGACGAGGAGGATTACTGGGATGAATACGAAGAGATTTACCCTGGCCCTAGTGAGGATGATAGTTATGATGAGGAAGAGGAAAATATATACTCTGAGTTATATCCAGATGTAGATGAATACTGGAATAATCTTGAGAGTGGGGGCAAAAAAAAAGGTAAGAAAGGTAAATACAAGCATTCCAAGAAGAAAAAGATTGATATGTTTGATGTTTCTCGCCCTTACACACAAGGATTCCTTGACGAGACAGACCTCCCAGAAGAAGAGGGTGGGGGTTCTGTAGCTCAGTATATATGGTTCTATCCAGATTACCATGATAAGACAGATAAATTGGAATTTAACAATTTAAAGGATTTCGATGATTTCTGTTCCAAGAATGATTTCCTTGTTCCTCCTTATGTAGGTGAGAGGATTGCTTACAGGCCAGTTAGTCATGTATGTCTCAATCCTGGAGCAAAGGAGAGAGGCGTAGATGAGATAATGGGAGCTGAGAGTTATGCTGATATGTTTTATGAGGCAGGTGAAGAATTACAAGTAACATATAGATAGATGTATGAACAGGAGTAAGGATTTAAAAAAGTTATTCAAGGCTTACATGGTTAGGAAGGAGGAGGAGAATAGGAAACCAGCCAGTTATGTAGGTTTGCAAGGGTGTTACAATAGTATTTTCCGTGGTGGTGATGTTTTTCATGGGGTTATTTTCTTTTACGAGTGGTCTGACATTACACGTGTTCCCATCAGATATTTTTCCATCCCTTTATTTGAGAAGTTCTTGAGTGAGTCCAATATTGAGCTTCTGCCTTGGCAGAAGGATATTATAATGAATCTCCCCAAGTCATATATAACATGTAGACCTGGTTGTAGTGAGCTAGCCATAAGGAGCAGTTATGAGGCGTTGAGCTCATCGATTGGTGGTGGCTCATCATTAATTGTCCCCAAGCCTAATGGATTATTACCATTGCCCACATATGTTGAGCAGTATTATTGACTTGTTATATACTGACGTACTTAAATAAGTACATGTAGGGGGTCACACATGTTGGTGTGGCTCTTTTTTTTATTTATTATTGGGCATAAAAAAATGTCACTCTCTTATTAGATGGGAGTGACATTAATATCTGTTATATTTTCCTTGCCGTATTGTTGTATCAGTTTCTTGATGATGTTTGGGATGTCTTGTTCTTTAATTGGTTTTGCGTTGGCCTTATTATTGGTTGTGACGGCTTCCCCGAAGATGGTGGTCCTTTTAAAGAATGTATGTTTATGCCCCTTACATGTGAATTCTAGAATAACTTTTCTCATAATTAAGTAAGGTATTAGAAGGGCTTGAAACGGCTTTAAAATGTGTTTTCCGAATTATCTACGAAGTATACTGGGAACAGTCTCTCTAGGTAGTCCTTATGTTCTTCATCAAGATTGATATTACCTAGGGACACATGAGTCTTCAAGAACTGGATTCTAGTTCTAGCTCTCCACTCGTCATTCCAGTCTTCAGCCTCACTAGGGTTTTCTGTGAACACGAGTTTATCAGTCTTATCATCGATGCCCTTCACGTAAAGATTCTCATTTTTGACTTTTAGTATTTCCATAACTTTATCAATTTAGTTTGTT
>JBGULD010000036.1:0-2349 GCA_045114745.1 Bacilli bacterium | reverse complement strand
AGCTTCTTAGCTAACTTATCATTCAAGATTTTAAGGGAGAAATAATTATGACTGCTTACTTCGAATATTTACGTGAAATGCTCATTAAGTTCTTCGCGGACTTAGGCAGATTTTTAGGAAAAACATTTGGTTCCCCATGGGCGGATGTTCCAGGAAACTTTGGTTCCTATAATTCCATTTTTAATTCCCATGTTAAAGACTTTGGTTTCGGTGGATGGATATTCTTCATCCTCTTTATGGTTTTATTCATCGGTCTTATCGGTGCTTTGGTCTATGGATTATTCATTCTTATTAGAAAATACATCCGTTTCGTGAAGAAAGAACTCGATAAAGATGAATTAAGAAGACAAGTCGAACGCTTGAATTATGAATTATACGAAGCCATTCAAGAAAAAGATAAGATTCTTAACTTAAAGACCGGTTATATGGGTTTGAAGGTTGATGAGAATAAAGAAAGTCAAGAAATCATCGACGAAGTTTCTTCTCGTTTCCCCAAACTTGTCCACGTTGATCACGTCTACGCAGACAAGAACACATCCATCATGCCTAAAGAAGGATTATCCCTTGAAGAATTATGTAACTCATTTAGAAACTTTGCGGCTTCTAAATTAGGCCTCTATTACAGAATTGACACTATTAGGCAATTATTTGCCGGTATGGCGACCTCTAAGTTAATCATCTTAGAAGGTATCTCTGGTACAGGTAAAACATCTATGGCTTATGCTTTAGGTAAATTCTTCTCCTTTGACTCTGCGATTATCCCTGTCCAACCATCTTGGAAAGATAGAAGTGAATTATTAGGTTACTACAATGAATTTACTAAAAAATTCAATGAATCTGAATTCTTAAAAGCTTTATATACAACTACATATCGTAAAGACTTAGACGTCATCGTCCTCGATGAAATGAACTTAGCCCGTATTGAATACTACTTTGCGGAATTCTTATCCGTTATGGAAATGAGAGACCATGATGACTGGGTGATCGACTTAATTCCATCCGTCCAAGATGGTGACCCCAAGAACTTAAACGAAGGTAAATTATTAATTCCTCAAAACGTTATCTTCTTCGGTACAGCGAATAACGATGATAGTACATTTACTATTTCTGATAAGGTCTATGACCGTGCTATCTCATTGTTCTTCGATGATAAAGGCCGTCCATTTGAAGCGGAAGACCAAGATCCAATCTCCATTCCATACGCTCAACTCAACAAATTATTTGAAGAAGCGATTCAACAACATACTATTTCTCAATCCTTAACCGAGAAATTTGAAGCTTTAGATAACTTTGTTATTAAAAAATTCAAGTTGGCGTTTGGTAACCGTATTTTGAAACAACTCGAAACATTTGTTCCTAACTATGTTTCCTGTGGTGGTAGTGAAGTAGAAGCTTTTGACTTCATCTTTACCAACAAGATTTTAAAGAAGTTTGAATCCTTAAATATCGCCTTCTTAAAAGACGAATTAAAAGAACTCAATGCCTTCTTAGATAAACAATATGGTAAAGGTCAATTCTTAATGGCCCATAACTATATTGATAACTTATTAAAGAACAACTAATTTGAAAGGACCATATGGCGGTTAGTAATAATCAAAAACTATTCAATAAGTATCTCGTCAAAATGCAATCTTTAAATAAAGATAAGCATATTGATGACGTTTTTGATGCGCTTTTGAATGGTAAAAACACTTATTTACGACTCAGCCATATGGAATCATCTCACTTCGATCCATCTTGGATTAAAGTTATTGAAGATGTCCTTTATGATTTAGGAGAAATCATCTCCAATCCTCGTAGTGTCACCAAACAAGAGAGTAGTGTTGTTCCTGTTGAACTCGCCAAAAAAATCGATGGCGAGTCTGTTCAACATTTAGCGAGCCACACCCAATACATTAAAGAAGTTAATGAACAAGGTGAAGTCGTTCCAAGTAAGATTTTGGCGCACTATAACGAAGATAACATTCATACCTATGAAAATAGATTTATCGCCACACTCATTCGCCGATTAGTCTTATTCGTGGAAAAACGTTATCAATTCGTGCAAAGCACGATTCCACTTTATCAACACGAAGTTTTATTGATGAAAAACGAAACAGTTGTCAATGGACAACTCGTCGAGATTGAAACCAAAGTTCGTGTTAGAAAAGAAAAAGAAGATGATGTCTCCATCTTAGCGAAAGCTTATGTTGAACGTATTAATGCAATGAGAGAATATCTCTCCTATTATTACAATTCCCCATTCATGAAAAAGATGAAGAATGAAAGGGATGTCAGAAGACCAATTCTTCAAACTAATATTATTAGAAAGAATCCAAAATATCATAAATGTTACGAAACATTCTTATT
>JBGULD010000035.1:0-4540 GCA_045114745.1 Bacilli bacterium | reverse complement strand
GTGTAGTCTGTGATATTCACAGCGTCAATTATTCTAGCAAAAGCCTTTGTCTATGACAAGGCATTATTTTTCATTATCCTTTTTCTTAGCCCTTGGAAAGTTATCAATATAGGCTTGTTTCATCGCTTCCACAGTAACATGAGTGTAAACCTGAGTAGCGTTTAAAGATTCATGTCCTAATAATTCTTGGATAACTTTTAAATCGGCACCATTTTCTAATAAGTGAGTGGCAAAACTATGTCTTAAAACATGTGGGTGTAATCCGACATAAGTTCCTGTTTTTTCTTCAATGGAATCGAGAATATATTCTAAGCCTCTAGTGGTTAGTTTATATCCTTGACTATTTAAGAATAAGGCCGGTCCGATTTCTTTGTCTTTTTCATCTAACACCACGACTTTTTTTGGATCTTTTGCTAATTTTAGCAAATTATCACGTGATTCTTTGAGATATCTTTCAATCGAAACCTTACATTCTTCAGTGAATGGAACGAGTCTTTCTTTTCTTCCTTTTCCAAATACCAAAATGATACGAGTTCTAAGGTTAACACTTTGAATTGTTAAATTAACTAATTCACTAGCACGAAGTCCACAATAATATAAAACTGAAAGAATAGCCTGGTCGCGAAGCGCTAATTCATCAGTTCTCAAAGCGTTATTCTTTAAGATTTCTTGAACCTGATCTTTATATAAAGCGTGGGGATAAGTTTTATCAGTTTTTGGTGAAGACACTAAAATAAATGGATTTTCCTTCACCATTTCTTTGCGAACTAAAAATGAATAAAATTGTTTTAAAGAAGATAGTCTTCTCCGGCAAGACCTTTTAGAAACACCTTCATTTAATTCATCAGTCAAAAAATTACGGATGACAATAACATCAACATCATCCATTAAAATTCCTTCGTGATCCAAAAATTTGAAAAACTTTTCGATATCAGATCTATAACTATCTATGGTCTTGGGACTATAGTTTTTTTCATCTTTTAGGTATGTCAAAAAGTCTCTGGTCGGTTTATTCATATGTTTATTCTAAAATAAATAAAAGAAAAACGGAATTATTTCCGTTTCCTTCTTATGATTTTCTCCATATGACGGCAGTTTGGATAATTAGTGCAAGCGAGGAAATAACCATGTTTACCTCTTTTTCTAATTAATCCTCCACCACATTCTGGGCAAGGTTTGATGATTTTCAAATCTTCCACTTTTGGAGCTTCAGTCGGTTTGATATATTTGCAGCTTGGGAATCCAGAACAGGCCACAATCTTGGTGCCTTTTGACGTTTCTCTCTCTACGAGAGGTTTGCCACATATTGGACACATCTCACCAGTATAGACGAGTTCTTGTTTAGGTTCTTTTTTCACATATTTACAAGCTGGATAATTACTACAGCCAACGAATCTTCCGTTTGTACCATCTTTATACACTAATGGAGAGCCACAAATTGGACATTTTTCACCAGTTGGTTCTTCTTCATCAATGTAGATTTTTTTGGTGGCAACATCTAACTCTTTCATGAAATCATCATAGAAAGTAGAAAGTGTATTTAATCTAGATTCATTTCCTTCTTGAACATTATCAAGTTTTTCTTCCATCTGAGCAGTGTATTGAGCATTGACAATATCAGGGAAATATTTTTCTAAAATATGAATGGTCTTTTTACCTTGATCAGTACTTGTCAAAATACCATTTGCATCTTCAATGTATTTTCTTTCTTTTAAAATCTTAATTGTGGATGCGTATGTGGAAGGCCTACCAATACCGACTTCTTCCATAGTTTTGACGAGTTTAGCTTCCGAAAATCTTTGTGGAGGTTGAGTAAATTTCTGTTCACAATTTTTGCTAACAACTGGAATCAACATACCTTCTTCAACATTCGGGAAAGCACCGCTATAATCTTTTGGTTCATCAGGGTCAACAAGCACCACTTCATAACCTTTAAAAACTGTGTGAGTTAATTCAAATTTAAAGGTCAAACCATTGCCTTCTAAAGTCACTGTCATGACTTCTTCTTTCTTTGGTTTCATCAAAGAAGCGAGCGCTCTATTATAAATTAATTTATAAAGTCTATATTGATCAGTGGTCAAATAAGCTTTAATTGATTCTGGTGTACGATGGTTAGAAGTTGGACGAATAGCTTCGTGTGCATCTTGTGCTAGATCGCTATTTTTTGCACGTTTGACATGGCCCAAATATTCTTTTCCATAAGCCTCTAAAATATAGTTTGTAGCACGGGTGATATATGAATCAGAAAGGCGTGTGGAATCAGTACGCATATAGGTGATTAAACCGACGTGTTCATCACCAACATTGATACCTTCATAAAGCTTTTGGGCTTCCCTTTGTGTTTTGTCAGTTTTGAACTTCAAACGAGCAAAGGCTTCTTGTTGCATTGTGGAGGTGGTAAATGGTTCTTTACTTTCCTTAAAACGATACTCTTTTTTAATAGAAGTAACTGTCAAATTATCAGGGATGTTATTCAAAATCTCTAAAGCTGATTTTTCATCGGAAATATCGACTTTTTTGCCGTTTTTTCCTGCAAAAGTCAACTGAAATTCACTGGAGCCCACTTTAACATTGGTCAAAATATTCCAGTATTCTTCAGGGACAAATGCATCAATTTCCTTGTCGTGGTCGGCGATTAATTTTAATGTCGCAGATTGCACACGACCCGCTGATCTGGAATGGATTTTCTTATACATTAAAGTGGATAATTTAAATCCAATAATGCGGTCAACAATACGTCTAGTTTCTTGCGATGCGACGAGGTTTTTATCGATAGTACGAGGATGGTTCATCGCTTCGGTAATAGAAGCTCTGGTAATTTCATGGAATTCTAGTCTCTTGGCGGTCTCAGGATTCAAGTTTAAAACCTTCGCTAAATGCCAAGCGATAGCCTCTCCTTCTCTATCAGGGTCAGTTGCTAAAATAACTTCATCAACTTCCTTTGCGGCGGAGCGAAGTTTATAAACAACTTTCTCTTTTTCTTTATTAATAATATATGTGGGTGCGAAACCATTATCGACATCAACGCCCAATCCACCCTTTCCGCGAGTGGCTAGGTCACGAACGTGGCCTAGGGAGGCTTCGACACGATAGTCTTCACCTAAATACCTCTTAATTGTGGTACATTTTGCCGGAGATTCAACGATAACTAATTTCATCAACTTACCCACTTTTCAGCTCTCAATTATGGTGATTTCAAATGCCGTTGTCAACAGCCAAAAAAGGACTCTTCTATATTAAATAAAAGGATTATTTATTTAAGATTTTTTGCCCATTCACATCAAAAAGTTGACATTTGATTTAAAACATCATCCGCACTCTCAATCAAAAAGGCTCCATTCATAATCAAGCGGTTACATTCCGAGTTAATTCCTGCTTTATATGGGACGCACATCACATCAGTATTGCCACTTAATGCGAGCAATGCGGTCACTAATGAGCCAGAGTGTTGTCCTGCTTCAGTGACGAGCAATGTTTTGCTTAAACCGGCTATTATGCGATTGCGAATTGGAAAGGAACTGGGAGTCGGTTCTTTACTAAATGGATACTCACTAATAACTAGATGTTCTTTCTTTAATTTTCTATATAAAGGAAGATTCCTTGTTGGATAGCAATAATCAATACCACTACCTAATACAGCAACTGTCTTACCTCCGGCATCTATCGCTGCTTGATGAGCAATAGAATCAATGCCCATCGCCATACCGGAAACAATTGTAAAACCATAGGGAATAAGGCCGGACACTATTTCAGTGGTTATTTTATAACCATATTCGGAATATTGCCTACTTCCCACGACTGAAATGTTCTTACGATAATCATTTATTAAAGATAAATCTCCATAATAAAACAAAACCAGCGGTGGTTTGTGGACCATCTTAAGCTGTTGTGGATAATCACTATCTAGCATCGTAACGACCTTACATTTAAGATGGTCCAACTTTTCAAAAAACGTATTCTCTGGCATCTCGCCATTTTGCACAGAAGTAAGTATTTGATCCCAGTCTCCCTCATACTTTAGTGCGGTAGCAATTAATATGTCTCTGCTTTGGTGCATAAAAAACACCTCCTAATATATAAATAGGGGGTATTTTGCATTTTTCGTCTCAAAAAAGTGAAATTTTCTGTACCAAATATTTTTTAACGGGTGCGTAAGTGAACCGGTGAAGTCCTTTCTTAGGCCCATATTTTTCTAAAGCTTCGAGATGATCCTTAGTACCATATCCTTTATGCTTGGCAATCCCGTATTCAGGATATTGCTTATCAATTTCATAACAATAATGGTCTCTAGATACTTTAGCGATAATACTAGCCGCTGCAACACACTGTGCAAGAGCGTCACCATGTATCAACGCAACAACGGGAACATCATCTCTTTTCATCTTCACAGCATCTGTAATTATCATGTCGAAAGAATGATTCATATTTATAATTGCTCGTTCCATCGCCATGCGTGAAGCATTGAGAATATTATATTTATCTATTTCGTCGACATTGCAACGACCTACACCCCAGGCAATTGCTTTTTCCTTAATAATAT
>JBGULD010000034.1:0-2298 GCA_045114745.1 Bacilli bacterium | reverse complement strand
TAAGAATCCGACAGCGATACTCCGCCAACTCTTATTTTGGGTAAAGCAATACGCTAACGTCGACCAGGCTAAAACACCGATGACATTAAAGTCAATTCTGACAATTTGGTCTCCTAATATTCCAGACATATCTAATAAGTTAGAACCAACCGCGATGACTCCAAATACACCAATCATCTGTGCTGCTCTAATCCAGTTATTTCTTGAGAATGCCGAAGAAACACCAGAGACAAAACAGAATCCAAATAGAGCAATAAATCTCACCACATCTCTAGCAGGATTAGTCCAGTAGAAATCAAAGGCTTGATACATGCTCTTGAAGAAATCGTTTGTCATATTAGAAGCAATCCACCAGTCATAGTTATAAGCTTTTAAACACCAGAAAAGGTGATCCATTAAAACTAAAACCATTAAAAATCCACGAATAAAATCAATTTCGTGGATACGTTTCTCAAAGGCACCGGGTTTTCTAGTAATTGAGGCAGATTGAACAACTTCTTCGCTCATATTAAATAAGTATAGACCATTTCATATTTTTATAAAATATCAAACTGTTATAAAACAAAAATATCAATAAAAAATGATAATGCAAGCATTATCATCATTATATTCATGGTCGGAAAGATGGGATTCGAACCCACGACTTCTTGCTCCCGAAGCAAGCGCGCTACCAAGCTGCGCTACTTTCCGAATTAAAAATCGAATAAAGAGAGTTGATCGGTTTCATCTAAACCGTCAAGTACTCCCATTCTAGATAAATCTTCAACATTTGTCGAAGTTAATTTTGTGCGTCTTAAAAGTTCTTCCTTGCTGTGGAATGGTCCATCTTTTCTGGCTTCTTGTACTGTCTGGGCGTTGTTTGCACCCAATCCATCGATAGTGATGAATGGAGGAATAAGAGCATTATTCTCTTTATCAACGACAAAGTTCACCGGATCGCTCTTCTCCAAGGAAATATTTTCAAACTTATATCCACGCTGCACCATTTCTAGCGCCATAGATAGGGTTTTAATTTGTTCAGTTTCTTTTGGAGATAGTTTTTCAGTTTTGCTATGAGATTTCATCTTGAGTTCGTCTAAACGATTGATAATGGCGTTCTCGCCTTTAATCATCGCTTCGATATCATATTGGTCACATCTAACGGAGAAGAATGTAGCGTAGAATTCAAGTGGATAGTAAATCTTAAAATAACCCACACGAACAGCTTGAGTAACATAGGCAACAGCGTGACCTTTTGGGAACATGTACTTAATCAAATTACAGGAATCGATGTAGTATTGCGGGACTTTATGGGCCTTCATAATATTGACATATTCTGTTTTAAGACCACGGCCTTTACGAACATCTTCCATGATGGCGAAGGAAATATTTGATGGTAATCCTTGGTTGATTAAATAAGTCATAATATCATCACGACATCCGATAACTTCTCTTAATGTTGCAACACCATTTTGAATTAATTTTTCAGCGTTACCACTCCAAACATTTGTACCATGTGATAGACCGGAAATAATGACTAAATCCGAGAACTTAGTGGGCATGGTTTGTTCCAAAATACGACGAGAGTTTTCCGTACCGAATTCTGGGATACCCATCGCACCAGTTTTGTTCTGTAAATAGTCATGTTTCATCTTCAAAGCCTTTGAGGATGTGAACAAGGATAAGACATCAGGATCATTCATTGGAATTGTCCTAATATCTACACCCGTTAAGTCCGCCATCATCTTAAGGGCCATTGGGTCAACATGACCTAAAAGGTCAAGTTTAAGAATTGTATCGTGAATAGAATGGAAATCGAAGTGTGTTGTTTTCCAAGCGGAAGCCTTATCATCAGCAGGATATTGAATAGGTGTAAAATCAAACACTTCATAGTTATTTGGAACAACGACAATACCACCAGGATGTTGTCCTGTAGTTCTTTTCACACCAACACATCCAGAAGCTAGATAAGCAATCTTCGCTCTTGGATATTCATCTGGATTCATACCGAGTCTTTCAATATAACCACGAGCAAAACCAAAAGCTGTCTTTTCTTCAACACCGGATATGGTGCCTGCTCTAAAGACGTTGTTTTCACCTAATAACACTTTTGTATAAGCGTGAGCCTTAGCTTGATAATCCGGTGGGAAGTTAAGGTCGATATCAGGAACTTTCTCAGCGTTAAAACCTAAGAATGTTTGGAAAGGGATGTTTTGTCCATCGTGAATCATATCTTCTCCACAGATTGGACATTTCTTATCAGGAAGATCATCACCACTTCTCACATCTCTATCAACTTCATTAACCCACTCTAAATGG
>JBGULD010000033.1:0-6433 GCA_045114745.1 Bacilli bacterium | reverse complement strand
ATGCTTAAAAATATCGGGGAACGGATTGGTCAAAACTTCTTTATATTGTTCGCTAGATTCGAAGACCCCAAGATCAATCCGATAGATGACATTATCATTCTCTTTGGAATATTTTCTTAGTAATGGTTCGAGGTCATTACAGTGACTGCAATAAGTTGTATAGCATTCCAAAACGAAATGCTGACCAGAATTAATTAATGTAGTGACAGTCTCAGGAGTGACTTCCACAAAATTAAAAGAATCATCATATGTTTTGATAGCGATTACGCTATGTTCTTTATCTTGGCAGCCGCTAATAAGTGGTGACATGATAACTAGAAGTAGTGATAATAATGATTTTTTCATGGTTTGAGTATATCACAGTTTCGTAATGTAATACGAAATCTTTTGTGGTAAAGTATATGTACTAAAGGAGAAAATATTATGCATGCTTGGCACGATGTAAAACCTGCACGAATTAGTCCTGAGAATTTTATTGCTTTAATTGAGATTTCTAAAGGTAGCAAAAATAAATACGAATTAGATAAAGAAACTGGCCATTTGATTCTTGACCGTGTTTTATTTACTTCCACAATCTATCCACAAAACTATGGATTCATTCCTAGAACATATGCAAGAGACTATGACCCTCTTGATGTCTTAGTGCTTTGTAGTGAATCAATTCTACCGATGAGTTTTGTCAGATGCTCACCGATTGGTGTTCTCATTATGAAAGATAATGGTCTACCAGACGAAAAGATTATCGCTGTTTGTACCGATGACCCATTCTATAAAGACTTTAAAGATATCAATGAAATTCCTGAGCATGTTATGGCGGAGATCAAACACTTCTTTACCGTTTATAAATCTTTAGAAGAAAAAGATACCGAAGTAGATGAAATCTATGGTAGAGAAACCGCGGTTAAAGTTATCAAAGATTGTTTACAAAGCTATAAGCGTAATATTGAACCTCGCGTTATTGCGGATAGAAAAGCCCGCGGTTATTAATGATTAATATTGTTTTATATAGACCTGAAAAACCACAAAACACAGGGAATATTATGAGAACTTGCGTAGCAATTCATGCGACGCTTCACATAATAGGCCCTATTACTTTTTCTATCGACTCCAAAGATTTAAAAAGAGTGGGAATGGATTATATCGATGATTTAAAAATGTATTTCTATCCGACATATGAAGATTTCCAAAAGAAATATATGAATCAAGAAATCTTTTATGTCACTAGATATTCACAAAAAGTCTATTCGACATTTGATTTTTCTGATCCAGTGAAAGATGTCTTTGTGATGTTTGGTAGAGAATCAACTGGTATTCCACATGATATCTTGTTAGAGCATCCTGACCATTTATTAAGATTACCTATGGTACCAGAAGCGAGAAGTTTGAATTTATCTAACTGTGTCGCTATTGTGGCTTATGAAATATTAAGACAACAAAACTTCATTGGTTTATCAACAAGTGAAGCTATTAAAGGCGAAAACTTTCTAGAGGAGGAATTGAAGAGAAAATGAAAAAGATTGTCCCCTTATTGATGATTCCTTTCCTTTTGGGTTGCACTAATAGCAATGAATATAAAGGCAAAAAGATTCAACTCGAATATGCCGAAAGTGGTGCGATTATCACTGTTGACGCTAAATACATGTTTGATAATGCTTTCACTAATAAGATAGATTCTATTTATTATTTGGGCGATGACACATGTAAGGCGTGTCAAAGTTTAAAGACACAATTAAAGTTCTGGTGTAAAGATAATCACACGAATGTATATGAGATTGTTTATACCGATATTAAGGATGAAGAATTGAATTATATTATTGATGCAACAGTAGGATATTATGGTTGGACAGAAAAAGATAGTGTTCCAGCAACATTCTTCTTCATGCAAGGAACCGTGGTTTTCCGCGGGGATGATCAAAACACAGTTCAGTATTTAAATAAATATGTAGAAGTAAAACCCGCTTAGTTCTTTAGAAGTCGACGAGTTTTATTACGAATTTCTTTAATTGTATAAGTTTGATAGGAAGTTAAAATGGCTTGGCCAACAAAACTTCCTTTTTTTACATCTTTAACTTTTGTATATTGGATATCACCACAGTCTTTTCCACTGAGAAGTAGGGCAATCTCGCAAGCGGTCAAAATGACTTCGTTATCGGGGTTTGGACTAGCGATAATAATATGACTTCCATGCTCATCTTTGATATGTAAAAACATGTCAGTTTTATTTGCTTTTTTGAATGTCACATAGTCATTTTGTTTAGCGTTTTTACCATATAAAATCTTCGTGTTATTAACGATGATTTCACCTGGTTTTCCCTCAATCTTTTTCTTGCTATTTTGTTTGAATTTATTTGGGAAGAGTAGTTGAGATAATTCGATGATGTCATCTTCATTCATGTATTTAGATTGTGCTAAACAGGTTTCTAGATATTTGATTTCATCATCGGTTTTGGATAACTCAATATTATCCATCTCAATAGTGCGTTTGGCTTTTTTATATTTTTGGAAATATTTATTTGCGTTAACTCCGGGAGTTTGGGAGAAGTCATAATCCAGATCATTTTCTTTGACATATTTTCTAAGTTCTTTTTCATCATAGGCATATGTTAAAAACATCGAACCGATTTCTTGATATTTAAAGTTATCTCTCGCCGTTTCCATTTCTTGATTAAGAACTTTAATCTTTTGTTTTAATGTTTTGATCCTCGATTTGATATGTTGAAGGACGGGTTTGAATTGTTCCTCTAATCTTTTGTGTTTTGCATCGCTATAATAGTCACCAGCATCTTTATAGAATCTCTCTAAATCAAAATCATCATTAGAAACTTCTAATGAATTTGATAGAGGCTGGTATTGTAAACCTTTCATAATTGGTCTTTCATTAGAAAGATCAGTGGTGTGTTTAGCAAACAATATTTTGTTTTGTTCATCTATAATTAATAGATTTGGACGGTGTGGAATTAATTCTAAAATTAATCTGTGGTGTTCTTTATCAAAATAGTCATTCGTATATACGTAATGTATGCATACGACACGGTCATTATTGAGTTGTTCCACTGATAAGATGTACCCATCTTTTGCATCTTTTCTTAAAATATCATTTAAGTTTCCCATCATCGTTCCACATGGATTAGTGATCGGTGTTAACGCCACAAATGGATGAGCGGGATTAAGCGATATTAATAGTTTTTCTTTTCGATAATTTGAAAAAGAAACGAATATATCAAAAGAATTGATAATCGTGATATTGCTCATGTGATTATGAGAAATCTTTTTCGATAAATCATTAACGATTATTTGAAGATTCGATGCTGTAATTTTGAGGTTCATAATCGCTGATATTTTACCATAAAATATTGACCTTAATATAAATAATTATTTATAATGATTCAAATGAAAAAGGGGTTATTAATCATTTTAAGTGGACCTTCTGGCGTCGGTAAAGGTTGTGTCAGAAAGGAAATAATAAAAAACGATAAGCTAAACTTAGCCTATTCTATTTCCATGACGACCAGAGAAAGACGCGAAAGAGAAGAAGATGGTAAAGATTACTACTTCGTTTCTGATGAAGAATTCCAAAAGAACATTGATGATGGTAACTTCTTAGAATGGGCGAGTTTTGTTGGTCACCGCTATGGAACACCAAAAGATAAAGTGGAAGAACTTAGAAAACGTGGAAAGAATGTCTTCCTAGAAATTGAAATCAATGGTGCTAACCAAGTGATGTCTAGTGTCCATGATGATCGCATGATTTCCATCTTCTTAATGCCTCCTTCATTCTCCGCTCTTGAAAAGAGAATTAGAAAGAGACAAACCGAATCCGAAGAAATAATCCAAGAGAGATTACAAAAAGGGATGAAGGAAATGACGATGACAGAAAACTACGATTATATCGTTGTGAATGATAAAGTTGAAAGAGCGGCTCAAGAAATCGTTGATCTCATTAAAGCAAAATTGAAAAAAAGATAGTGACGGAAGAAAGTGTGAAAGTAGTAGAAGTTCTTATAGAATATGCTAATTATTCTCTCGACCGTCCTTTTTCTTACTTCTATAAAGGAAAGAAGAAGGTCGATACTGGTTTTCGTGTGCTAGTTAATTTTAATAATCGCGATGTCATCGGTTATGTCATTAAATGTTATGACAGTGATAAATCACTTCAAGAATTAGAAGAAGAATCCGGTTTTAAGATTGAAGAGATTAAAGATGTTATTGATGAATCTCCATTATTAAGCCAAGATTTGTTAAATCTTGCTGATGAGGTATCTGAATATTATTTAGCCCCCAAAATCAGTGTTTTACAAGTGATGCTTCCTCCTTCATTATCACCGAGGAAATCTTCCTTAAAAGCGCCGAAAATTGCCTATGACCTATACGTGAGAACCATCGATAAAAATGAAGATGGTTTAACAGATAAACAAATTGAAATATTAAGACTTATTTCTAGTGCGGATAAGGTATTGAAAAAAGATATCAAATCGGTATCTGTATTGAATAAACTTATCGAATATGAACGTGTTGAAATTGTTAAAGTCGAGAAAAGAAGATTGGCGATTCCTGATTATGAATATATCACTCCACCGAAGCTCACTAACGAGCAACAAGCAGTCGTGGATGAATTTAATAATTCCGATGACAGAGTCTATCTATTAGAGGGTGTCACTGGAAGTGGCAAAACTGAAGTTTATCTTTCTTTATCAGAACAAGTTTTAAGAGAAGGAAAGTCAGTTTTAATGCTCGTTCCTGAAATCTCTTTAACTCCGATGATGATGGAATATTATTTACGAAGATTTAAGAATAATGTCGCCATCTTACATAGTGAATTAACACCCGCGGAAAAGTATGATGAATACCGCAAAATCGCTCGCGGAGATTGTCATATTGTTGTCGGCGCACGAAGTGCTATATTTGCCCCATTAAAGAATATCGGTCTCATCATTTTAGATGAAGAACATGTTGAATCATATAAGCAAGATACCGTTCCTTTCTATCATGCTCGAGAAGTAGCGATTATGAGAGCTAAGGCTAGTAACGCAAAAGTCATTTTAGGTAGCGCCACTCCATCGTTAGAAAGTCGTGCTAGAGCACAAAGAAATCTCTATCACTTATTGCTACTAAATAATCGTGTTAACAACAAAGAATTACCGAAAACCACAATTATCAATATGGGAGATTTTCATAATATCGATAGAGACTCCTATATATTCTCCACAAGATTAAGAGAAGAGATAAGTGGTGTCCTTTCTAGACACGAACAAGCCATTTTATTAATCAATAGAAGAGGCTTTTCAACCTCGGTTTCCTGTCGTAAATGCGGACACATTTTTAAGTGTCCAACATGCGATGTTCCATTAACCTATCATAAGAGTGACAATATGTTAAAATGCCACCACTGTGATTATGTTTGTAAAATGCCAGAAGAATGCCCAGAGTGTTCTTCCAAATATATTATGAAAACTGGATTCGGTACCGAAAGGATTGAAGAAGAAGTTCAGAGATTATTCCCTGAAGCTAGGACTTTAAGACTTGATAGTGATTCCGCAAAAATTAGGGCAAAAATCCCTACAATAATCGAGTCTTTCCGTCAAAAGAAAGCGGATATTCTTATTGGTACACAGATGATTGCCAAGGGTCATGACTTCCCAGACGTCACTCTAGTTGGCATCGTTTTAGCGGACATTGGTTTGTCAATGCCATCCTTTAGATCTAACGAAAGAGCCTTCCAATTAATTACACAAGCCGTCGGTAGAAGTGGTAGAAAAGATAAAAAAGGCGTCGCTATTATTCAAACCTACATTCCTAACAATTACGCTATAACTATGGCGGCTCGACAAAACTACGAATTATTCTATGTTAAAGAGATGGGATATCGTAAACTTCAAAAGTATCCTCCATACTCATATTTAGCTAGTTTAACTATTGCTGGAAAGAATGAAGAATATGTTGTTTTAGCAATGGTTAACTTAATTGATTTCTTGAACAATGAATTCGGTGATGATGGTCAAGTATTAGGACCGACTACACCTTATATTCCATATGAAGGAAACAACTATTTAAGAACTGCATTAGTGAAGTTTAGAGACTATAACTTGGCTCATGAAATACTCAAAAAAGCCATCTCTATTTATTCTAGTAAAAGTCAGATTAGATTAACTATTAATATCGACCCATACAATTTTTAATATTTAAAAATGTATCTTCATGTATTATAATATGCCTCGATAGCGCGAGGTATTTTTATGATTACAATTACCATTTATGGCTTAGATCAATTTGTGGTCGGCAATTTATCAAGAGAATTAACTCCATTGGTGGCAAAGCTTTATGAAGTTGATGAAGACGAAGTAATTTTTATTGCTCCTAATGCGATGGTGTTCCATAAAGGTACCGAACAAACTTCTTGGAACATTTTGATTAAAGTTAACGCTCCAAAGAAAGT
>JBGULD010000032.1:0-22359 GCA_045114745.1 Bacilli bacterium | reverse complement strand
GTACCCAAGTTGGTGAAGGGGCTTCCCTGCTAAGGAAGTAGATCGGGTAACTGGTGCGAGAGTTCGAGTCTCTCCTACTCCGCCATTGAAAAAAATAGGTTTGATGTAATGTCAAACCTTTTTTTGTTATTAACTTTCACTTACATGAACATAAAAAAGTAATATAAAATCAAATTATCATATGGAGGCAAGCGCATATGAAAAAATGTAGATTCTTATTCTTATTAATACCACTAGTATTATCCGGTTGTTCTGGTAGTGGAAAAATCAATAGTGACAATAACTATGACACAGATAAGACGAGTTCTATCACCGAAGATGGTGAGCCGAATTCCTATGACGAAAACCCATTTATGGGAGATTCAATAGAAATACCAGAAACATTCGATTCTTTTTCTGATGGCAATATTACTACGAATGGTAATTATTATCTAAAAGGTGACTATTCATCAATTAATATCTCTAAAAACTTAACAGTCTATCTTTTTTTGGATGGAGCTAATATATCATCCAATACTTCCGAAGGTTTAATAACTGGAAAGGATTGTAATGTTCACGTTGTTTTAATGAATAATAGCGAAAACACTATTAGTAATGATTTTACTAACGCGAATGCCTTCCATGTTAAAGGAGAGGCACATATATACGGGCAAGGAACATTAAATATTAATTGCGCACAAAAGAACGGTCTTAAAGTATCGCAAGATTTATATGTCAGTGGTGAAGTTAAATTAAATGTCACCGGTGCAAATCACGCGATAAGTGCGAGAAGCATTAGCGCGAGAAATGTTGAAATCAACGCCATTGCGAACGGAAAAGATGGCCTTCAACTAGAAGTCGACAGTGATGTGACAACATTTGTTTCCACACAAGGATTTGCCAAATTATATGATGTCAAATATAGCGCGACCACCAAAGGTGATGGTATCCAAGCTGATACATTTGTCTATATCAGCGGTGGAACATATAACATCACTACACAAGGTGAATTTGTCCAATATTCCACAAGCATTCTTTCCGATGATAATTACGACTTAGTCGCGGATGATTTTAAATATGTTTATGAAAACGGTAAATATCATCGCGTTGCGAAAGATGAAATTAGATCATTATCAAGTAAGTACTATGCTTTATCTCAATCAGTGAAAGGAATTAAAGCTGGCGCTATTAAATACGAGAATAGCAGTAGTGAAGAAGTGGAAGTCACCGTTGGTGATTATGATATTTATGTCGCCCATATCGCAAACATTACCATCAATTCCTTTGATGATTGCATTCATACAAATTACGGCAATGTGAATCTCGATAGTGCTAATCTCACATTAGACACTCTCGATGATGGAGTTCACGCTGACTATAAACTTAACGTTTATAATGCTTCAATTCAAATCAATTCTTCCTATGAAGGATTAGAAGGTGGGAATGTCATTATCGATGGAGAACAAACCAATATTGTCGCTATTAGTGATGATGATGGTATTAATGCCGCCAGTGATTTAGTTTCTCCTTGTGATATCCATATTAAAAATGGTTATTTAAGAGTTTATGCCTCCGGTGACGGACTCGATGCGAATACCGGATTATATTTTGAAGGCGGAACCGTTATCGTTGAAGGACCAGGTCAAATGAATGGTTCTTTAGATGCTAGTAAAACTTACTTTAATGGCGGCATTGTCTTTGCTTGTTCAACAGGTGGAATGGTTGAAACAATGGTGGCCTCACAATATACATTCGTATATCAAGGTAGCACTATTAGTGATGGTTCAGTGATTACTATTCAAGATAAAAATAGTAAACAATTATTCCAATACACATTAAAACAATCTTGCAATCAAATCATCTTTTCTCATCCAGACATGGTTTCCGGTGGTACTTATCGTATCATGAATGGTAATAATCAAGTGGAGAGCATTACTTTAACAGGCACACTCACCAAAGTTGGCACTAATAGTCATGGTGGCGGTATGCCTCCAAGACAATAGTTTAATTAATGATTAATCATTAACAACAAAATAATAAGACAAAATAAGAAAAATATGTTTTAATCAAAAGTAAGGAGATAACATATGAAGACTGTTGAACAAATCAAAGCAGCATATGAAGCTTTTGTCGAGGAAAACGAAAAATTCGTCGAAAAAGGCAATAAAGCCGCCGCGGGCCGTGCTCGTAAAGCTTTAATGGAACTTGCAAAATTATGTAAAGTCCGCCGTGCTGAAATTCTCGAAGAAAAGAAATAGTTTCACACTAATCAGATGAACCTCCTCCGATATGGAAGAGGTTTTTTGTTTATCCAAAATACATTTTGGGCAATAATATTTATATGAACATTTTCAAAGAAAATAAAAGATATTTCATCGCGGTGATCATTCTCACTTCTTTAGCGGTCATCGTCAACGCTTTTATTATTGTTCAATCATGTCTAAATGGGGCTCGATCAACAGAATCATCTGGTTTTGTTGTTAATTTATTAAAAAGTATTATTAATGGGATATCCCCTAATGCGATTAATGATGGAAATATCGAAACCTTTTCTGGTGTGATAAGAAAACTAGTGGGGCACTTCGGTTTATTTTTGGTTAGTGGTCTACTTACTAGTTCCGCATTATATCTATGGATTAAAGAATTATCTTGGTATAAGAATTATCTCTTCTTATGTATCTCTTTAGGATTTGGTTTCTTACTCGCGGGATTAACGGAAATCATACAATTATTTGTCCCTAATCGAAGTGGTCAATTTACCGATGTCTTAATTGATTTTTCTGGTTATATATTAGGATTAGGAATTATTGTTCTAATTGCCTTCCTGGTATATAGACACAATAAAAAGAAAGAAATAAAAGAATAGGCCGAAGCCTATTTTTTTAATAACTTTGTTATTAATACTCCCAGTACTGGTCCTATGGAGTTAAATAATATCACTAGGAAGAGATTTAAGAACATATATCCATTGATGTGATTACCAAATCCGAAATAGAACATATTTGCGATGCAGTGTTGGAAACCACAATAGACAAAGATAAAGACAAAGAATATCAATAATCCGATGCCTAGTGGTCTTAAGCGATCTTTGTTAAATGAGTAGACCGCCATATAGACACAGAAACCACACAAGATGGATTTCACAATACATGAGAGATAATCATTAAATGTATTGAATGTCGTTCTTATCGCACATGTATTATTAACCGTATTCATGACATCGGTATTTCTAAAGATGAAATAGAAGAGATATCCTAAGGCAAATGCACCGATAGCGTTACCAATTAACATAATGGGTAAAGATATATAATATTCTTTACTTTGTTTGCCTTCATAGATAAGACCAATCTTTCCGGTATATAAAGATAATTTAAATGTACAGACAGTAAATAGACCAGCGGAGAATAGTAATGAACCTAAGACTTTACCTAATTCTCCTTCCACAAAGTGAACCATTAAAATATATAAAAAGCCTCCGACACCGATTGCGAGTCCAGCGAGGATTCCTTTTAAGAAATGTAGTAATAGATTCTTGGCCATATTTGTAATTATTTAATATCTTTTATTAATGTTTCGCAATTATTTTCATAAAATAATACGAAAAAGATAATTTATCGTGGTAATATTTTATCGATGGAAAATTTATTTAAACCTCATAATCCGGTCATGGAAGGCGCTGATCCTTTTATCCTAGTACATGACAACAAATATTATCTTTATTTCACTAAAGAAAGTGATGGTTTTAAAGTATATGAATCATCCGATTTATTAAACTGGGAAGATAAAGGATATTGCTTAAGAAAAGGTGAAGGCATTATTGGGGAAAGAGGTTTCTGGGCACCAGAAATCATCTATGAAAATGGCTTCTTTTATATGGTTTATGTTTGTGATGAACATTTAGCTATTGCTAAATCATCATCTCCATTAGGGCCATTTAAACAAGACAAAATTGAATATTTAGATGAAGGCAATATGATTGATGGTCATTTCTTTAAAGACGGAAATGATATGTATTTATATTTCGTGAGATTTAATCACGGGAATGTCATTCATATGGCGAAGATGAATAAAGATATGGTGAGCTTTGATAAAAGTAGTGAACACTTCCTTTTAAAAGCGGAATTACCATGGGAGATATCATCTAATTATTATGTTATTGAAGGACCATTTATGTTAAAACATAATAACAAATATTATCTCTCATTTTCTTGCAATCACACCAAGTCACCAGATTACGCATTAGGATATGCGGTCAGCGATTCTCCATTAGGACCTTTTAAGAAATATGAAGGTAATCCGATATTAAGTAAGAATGATAAAGTATGTGGCCTTGGTCATCATTCATTTTTTAATAGAATTGATGGCCAGCTTATGATTGTCTATCATCGTCACTTTTCTATGACACAAAATTACCCGCGACAAGTGTGTTTAGATGAAGCTTATTTCGATGGTGATATATTAAAAATTAAAGGCCCAACATTCTAATTATTTGTCAAATTTAGTGATTTTGAAAAAGTGCAACATTTGCATTTTTTCTTTTATATATCCTTATTAATATATATAATATAGGCGAAATGAGGGCTAGTTATGACTCTTAAAGAATTACGCAAAAGTTGCAAATTAACACAGAAAGAAGCTGCGGATGTTATTGGCATGCCACTTAGAACATTTGTCAGCTATGAAAGCGATGAAAAGAAAGCGGATCAAATCAAATTAGAAGGTATCAAAGACCGTTTGATGGAATACGCCGCAAAAGATACATCTATCTTAAAAGATAAAGTCTTACTCATCACTGGTGGAACCGGTAGTTTTGGTCACGCAGTGGTGGATAGATTTTTAGATACCGAAATTAAAGAAATTAGAATTCTCTCTCGCGATGAAAAGAAACAAGACGATATGCGTAAGGCATATAACAATTCCAAGCTTAAATTCTATATTGGCGATGTGAGAAATTTAGATTCCATTATCGACGCATTTAAGGGTGTTGATTATGTCTTTTCCGCGGCGGCATTAAAGCAAGTTCCATCTTGTGAATTCTATCCGATGGAAGCGGTGAGAACTAACGTTATCGGTAGTGATAATGTCATTACCGCTTGCGTTCGTAACCATGTTAAAAAAGCTATCTTTTTATCTACTGATAAAGCGGCTTATCCAATCAACGCCATGGGTATTTCTAAAGCTTTGATGGAAAAGAATGTTATTGCCAGAAGTAGACAACTATTACCTGGTGATACAGTTTTATGTTTGACTAGATACGGTAACGTCATGGCGTCACGCGGTAGTGTTATACCTCTATTTTTAAATCAAATTAGTGAAGGTAAACCAATTACCATTACTAATCCTGATATGACGAGATTCATGATGACACTAGATGACGCAGTGGATTTAGTCTTATACGCCTTTGAACACGGAGAACAAGGCGACTTATTTGTCCAAAAAGCTCCTGCTGCCACAATTGATACATTAGCGAAAGCGGTTATTGAACTTACTAATAGTAAAACTGGTATTTCCTATATCGGAACTAGACATGGTGAGAAATTATTTGAAACACTAGTCACCCAAGAAGAAATGTTAAAAGCGGTGGATTTAGGTAATTTCTTCTGCGTCAAAGCGGATAACCGCGATTTAAATTATGAGAAATATTTCTCTAAAGGAAATAAGAAATTAAATATCGGTGAGAGTTATACATCTCATAACACATCTAGATTAGATGTTAATGGTATGAAAGAATTATTAAAGAAACTAGCGCTTTTTGGTGGAGAGGTCAAACAACATGAATAAAAAGAAAAAGATTAAAGTAGTGACCATCATTGGTACTAGACCGGAAATCATCAGATTATCAGAAGTTATCAAAGCTTTAGATAGGGATGATGATTTTGAACATATCCTAGTGCACACTGGACAAAATTATGACTATGAATTAAATCAAGTCTTCTTTGAAGAATTAGAATTAAGAGCCCCTGATTATTATTTAAACTGCGCTGGTAAAGATTTAGGGGAAACCATCGGTAACGCAATTGCTAAATCATATGAATTATTAAAAGAATTAAAATCAGATGCCGTATTGATTTTAGGTGACACTAATTCCGCATTGTGTGCGATAAGCGCAAAGAGATTAAAATTACCTATCTTCCATATGGAAGCGGGCAATCGCTGCGGAGACTGGAATGTTCCAGAAACTATCAACCGTAAAATCGTCGATCACATCAGTGATATCAATCTTCCTTATACCGAACACGCTTATGCGAATTTGATGAAGGAAGGGATTGAACCGAAATATACATATATTACTGGTTCACCAATGTTAGAGGTTTTAAACGCAAATAATGAGAAGATTGAATCCTCTAAGATATTAGAAGAATTGAAATTAGAAAAGGGCAAATATATTGTTGTCTCTTCTCATAGAGAAGAAAATATCGATATCGAGAAGAACTTTAACGAGTTAATGCCGGCGATTAATGCGATCGCAGAGAAATATCAAATGCCCGTTATTTTCTCCACCCATCCAAGAACGAGAAATAGATTAAAAGCGAATAACTTTACTATGCACCCATTAGTGAGAAATCTTAAACCATTAGGTTTCTTAGAATATGTCAAATTACAAGAAAACGCTTTTATTGTTTTAAGTGATTCTGGAACTTTAACCGAAGAAAGTGCGATGAGAAAGTTCCCTGCAGTTTTAATTAGAACATCTACTGAAAGACCAGAAGGTGTCGAAGCGGGCTCCATCATCGTTTCTGGAATAGATAAAAAAGGCATTATGCTCGCGATTGATGCTGAACTCATGAGATATAAGTTTGCCAAAACTCCAGAGAATTACGATGTCACAAATGTCTCAGAGAGAGTGTTAGAACAAATCAAAACCAAGATTGATGTCGTCAATAAAGAGATTTGGAATAAGTAGTGGTATGAAAGTATTAGTTACTGGAAACAATGGATTTATCGGAAAACATATGTGTCTGGCCTTAACTAGACATGGATATGATGTTTTATCTTTTGATATTGATAATAGTGATGCGGATTTAATTAATTATATTAATGAAGCGGATTTTATCATCCATCTTGCCGGAATAAATCGTCCACTTACGAATGAAGAATTCTATAACGGCAACACAAATTTCACGAAGAAAGTCGTGGATTATGTGAAAGATAGTAAACGAAATATTCCGATTATTATGTCTAGCTCCACACAAGCTAGTTTAGATAACGATTATGGTAAGAGCAAAAAGATGGGTGAAGATTATTTACTATCTTCTGGTTTACCAGTTTATATTTACCGATTAGCGAACGTCTTCGGGAAGTGGTGTCGTCCTAATTATAATTCCGCCTGTGCGACATTTTGTTATAACATCGCTCATGATTTAGATATCTTTGTTAGAGATCCAAATTATGTTGTTCACTACAATTATGTCGATGACATCGTCGAAGAATTCTTAAAAGTGTTATCTTTAGATAAATATGAAGGTAGTAAGGATATATTATATGTCAATCCGACATATGATTGTTCCTTAGGAAGACTCGCGGAATTACTCCGTTATTTTAAGAAAGAGATTGAATCTGATAGACATCTTCCTTTATTACATGATGAGTTTGAATTAAAACTATTTAAGACCTTCTGCGATTATTTATCAGATCCTGGATATACATTTAATTACGCATCAGATTATCGCGGTTCTTTTGAAGAATTATATAAATCGAAGAAATGGGGTCAGATAAGTGATAATGTCGCTTATCCAGGTATCACCAAAGGTGGTCATTATCACACTTATAAAAAAGAGATATTCTACACAGTCATCGGTGAATGTGAGATTAAACAAAGAAGTATCGATAATAACGATTTGATTGTTAATGTTGTAAGCGGGGATAAACCAGAGCCGATTAATATCATCCCTAGATATACACACCAAATCACAAATATCGGGAAAAAGGATAGCCATACGATTATGTGGATTTCTGAAATCTATAATCCGGAAACACACGATACATATAAAGAGGAAGTGGAGAAATAGAATTTCTCCTTTTTCTTTTTGTGCGATTATTTTTATAAAGTGTGCGATTGTATTGAAATATATGTGCGATTTATTATAAAATATTAATGGAGATTAATATGTGTACAATAACTGCAACAGAACTTAAAAGAAACTTTGGTAAATATGTTATTCTAGGCCAAAAAGAAAAAATTGAAGTCACTCATAGGGGCAAAACCATTTTTACAATTGTTCCAGAAAAAGAAAAACTTCTTGCGGAGTGGGAGAGTTTGTTTGGTTTCTTGCCAAAAGAAGCTCTTAATGATGATATTGATAGAGAATAATATGAAATTACTCTTTGATACCAATGTCATTTTAGATGCTTTTACGGAAAGAGATTACGATTATCATTCAAGCCAGCAATTAATTCGATATGTTGCCTCTGGCATGGTAAAAGCATATATTACCGCAAAACAAATAACAGACATTTATTATTGCTTACACAAGTTTTGTTCTAGTGAGTTAAAAAGAAAAAATGTTATTAAAACAATTATTAGTACTTTTGAAATAATACCAACTACAAAAAGCGATATAAATTTATGTTTAAATAGTAGGATTAGTGATTTGGAAGATGCTTTAATAGATGAAGTGTGTTCTGTTAATTGTATTAACTATTTAGTGACGAATAACAAAAAAGATTTTGATAAAGGAAAATCGGTAATCTTTAGTCCTAAAGAAATTGTTACATTATTGGAAGCTGGAGAAGAATAAAACTATGATGGAAGTTAGTATTAGTTACGCGAAGAAGAGTTTCTACAAGCTGGCGGACATACTTATTAATAAACAAGAAAAGCTAATTGTCGTCACAAAATATGGAAAACCAGTTGTTCAATTATCTTTGGTAACAAATAAAGAAAAGGTTGTTTTGACAAATAGAGAAAGAGATTCTTTGCTCAAAACAATAGATAATCCGCCTGAACCAAACGAAGATTTAAAAAAGCTATTGAAATAGTGTTAAAACCTTGATATCTGTAATGATTTAAAGAATGGTGCTTAAATAGCACTTTTCTTTTACCAAATTGTTTTCTTCTCTTTATAAAAGAAGGAATTTCTCATAAGATAAATATGGTAACAAGGAGAACATATCTATAATATGAAAAAACTAGTCGTTTATTTCTCTCGTGTGGGAGAAAACTCCGTCAATGGACAAATTGAAGTTATTCAAAAGGGCTATACCGAAATCCTCGCGGAAAAGATTGCCAAACTCGTTGATGCGGAAATGTGGAAGTTAGAACCAGAAGAGCCTTATCCATTTAATTATAATGAGTGCGTGCAACGCGCGAACAATGAAGGCTGGGTCAAATATCATAACGAAAAAGAAAATTTGGATGAATACGATGTCATCTTTTTAGGTTTCCCAAACTGGTGGAGAACCTATCCTCGTATTATCGCCACATTTATCAAAGATCATAATTTCTTTGGTAAAGTCATCATTCCTTTCTGCACGAATGAAGAAGGAGCGATGGGTTTTGCGGAAAGCGAACTCAAAAGTGCCGCTAAAGGTGCGATTATTAAAACCGGCTTTGCCTGTCGTGGATATGAAGCCGAAAAAGCAGATAAACAGTTACAAGAATGGTTAGATAAGGTTCTCTAATATGAAAAAGTTAACAAATGAATTATTTTATGTCGGTGTTAATGACCATAATATCGACTTATTCGAAGGTCAATATGTCGTCCCTAATGGGATGGCGTATAACTCCTATATCATCAAAGATGAATTAATCGCTGTCATGGATACGGTGGATGTTCATTTCTTCGATGAATGGATGAAGAACATTAAAGAAGTCTTAGGCAAAGAAAAACCTCATTATTTAGTGGTCCAACACATGGAACCAGACCACTCAGCGAATATCATGAGATTTTTAGAAGTTTATCCCGATACTTTTGTCATCGGTAATGCGAAGACCTTTAAGATGATGGAACAATTCTTCCATCAAGAGATTAAGCATCAATTAGTCGTTAATGATATGGATACCTTAAATTTAGGTAAACATACATTAACATTCGTCTTTGCACCGATGGTGCACTGGCCAGAAGTCATGGTCACCTATGATAGCTATGACAAAGTCTTATTCTCCGCGGATGGATTTGGTAAATTTGGTGCCTTAGATGTTGAAGAAGAATGGGCGTGTGAAGCAAGAAGATATTATATCGGTATCGTCGGTAAATACGGCATGCAAGTCCAAGCTCTTTTAAAGAAAGCCGCAACTTTAGATATCCAAATGATTTGCCCGCTTCATGGACCAGTTCTTGATAAAGATTTAGGATATTATCTCAATCTCTATAATATTTGGTCCTCATATCAAAGTGAAACCGATGGTGTGGCGATATTTTATACTTCTGTATATGGACACACAAAAGAAGCCGCTTTGTTATTGAAAGAGAAATTAGAACAAAAAGGTTGTCCAAAGATTGCTTTTAATGATTTAGCGAGAGAAGATCTCGCCGAATGTGTGGAAGATGCATTTAGATATTCTAAGATTGTCTTAGCCACAACCACATATAACGCATCGATCTTCCCGTTCATGAATAACTTCTTAGAACACCTTGTGGAAAGAAACTTCCAAAATAAGACCATCGGTATTATTGAAAATGGTACCTGGTTCCCACAAGCGGCGAAGGTCATGAAAGATAAATTAAGTGGATGTAAGAATTTAAATATTCTTTCTCCGGTTGTTACCATTAATTCTTCATTAGAAGAAAAGTCATTAGAACAATTAGAAAAACTCTCTGACTTATTATGTGAAGAATATCAAGCCAGAAAAGAAATCAAAGAAGAGAAAGAGATTATCTTTGATAAGACCGCTTTATTCAAGATTGAATATGGTCTATATGTCATCACCTCTAATGATGGTAAGAAAGATAACGGCTTTATCTGTAATACTGTTACTCAATTAACCGATACACCTTTCCGTGTCGCGGTTAATATCAATAAAGCTAATTACTCTCACGAAATCATTAAGAAGACTGGTAAATTAAATGTTAATATCTTAAGCCAAGATTCCACATTTGATTTAATCAAGAAATATGGTTTTGTCTCTGGTAGAGATGTCAATAAGTTTGAAGGCGAAGAATTAGAAAGAAGCAGCAATGGTTTAGTCATTCTTCCTAACCACGTGAACGCAGTTCTTTCCTTAGAAGTGGAGAGTTATGTTGATTTAGATACACATGGAATGTTTATCTGTAAAGTTATTGAAGCTAAGAAGCTCAATAACAATCCAACATTAACTTATAACTACTATCAAAGTAATGTGAAACCAAAACCAGAAGAAAAGAAGAAAGGTTATGTCTGTAAAGTATGCGGTTATGTCTACGAAGGTGATGAATTACCAGATGACTTTATCTGCCCGCTTTGTAAGCACGGCGCTTCTGACTTTGAAAAACTATAAAATATAATTTCTCAAACTTTTTTGAGACGAAAATCGTCATTTGCCCCCTATTTATATAGTAGGGGGATTTTTTATGAAAAAGACCATTAATATTAAAAACGAAGATGACGCAGAAAAAATGCTTTATCGGTTCAAACGCAAAAGGTATAAAAATACTGATATCAAATTTGAAAATGTACATTTATTAAAAATAAATGAACTGATACGTAAGGAGATATTTAGGAAGAACGACCTTTATGTTAATTCCGATACACTGTATGACATTATGCAACCAATCGGAGGAAGAGGAACTCACAACCATCACGGATTAACTCCGAAAGAAATATTGGATGTTTTGAATAACCTAACAAATCCTTTTTGTATCTATGAAAACAAAACCAATCGATATGGCATTATATCTATGGTCAAGAGGGCTACTGGAGAAACATTTATTATAATCGTTGAAGTGGGATCTGGACTCATTGGAAAAATAGATGCCAATATTAATAAATTTGTCACTATGTATCCCAAAAACGATATTGGTAAGTTGTTAGAAAAGGTCAAAAAGATTTTATATCTTCAAATGTAAACAAAAAGCCCAACAATGGGCTGATAAACTGAGGTCCAATACCGGGGCCAATCCCCTTAACTGGATACTCTACCGTTTGAAGATGTACCTTTTTATGGGCCCCGTCTTCTCTTCGACATTCGTTTTCAAACGCCCAGTCCAAGAGGTTGGACTCCCCAACTTTGCCTGGCTACTTTTATTATATAAGAGCGTATCAAAAAAGCAATAAGCACTAAAAAAGCCCAATCATGGGCTGATAAACTGAGGTCCAATACCGGGGCCAATCCCCTTAACTGGATGCTCTACCGTTCAAAGGGTGGGACGAACCCATGCCTTCTCTTCGACATTCGTTTCCAAACGCCCAGTCCAAGAGGTCGGCAATCCGACTTTGCCTGGCTACTTATTATTATATTTTATTTATAAAAAATTACAATATTGGCGTTTTACGAAAGAATCGCTTTTATGAAACCTCAAAGTGTTTTTTGTTTTATGACTTTAATTATTCATATAAAATGAAAATATAGTTTTATTAATAGGAGATTCTTTATGTCCAAAAATGAATACAACAAAAAACTACTCATTAATTTAATAGTGGGTATTGGACTTTTTGTCATTGGATTAACAATGGCAATTATTGGCTTTATCGGCTTCAGTAGAATGCTAGCTTTACCAGAAGAAAGTCGAAGTATGGTGCGTACTATCGTATTTTTCTTCCTTGGATTTCTTGGTCTTCCTCCATTTTTTATCGGTATGTTTAAGTCGGTTAATAATGGTGTCACATTAGCGAAATCTACAACCGATGAGAAAGATGCCGTTGTGGCGGAAAAAGATAGAGAAGTTCTTAAAGAAACTATTTTAGCCACTCATTATGATTCCCTTGATAAGGTTGATTATAGTAAAGAATTAACTGTTGTTCCTAATCATGGACCCGTTAGTGGTGATACTGGTCCAAAGAATAAAGTATTAGCACAAGTATTTAATGTCTTTTGGATTATCTTTGTCGGTATTTGGAGTGCGATTTCTAATGCGATTATAGGTGTGGGTTTATGTATCACAATAGTGGGTATTCCTGCGGGCATCTCTTGTTTTAAAATTATTCCTTTAGTATTCCATCCCGCTGGAAGAGAAGTGAGACTCCATTATGGTGATCATAAATTCTGGAATACTGTGAATATCATCTTTGGTGGATTTGAAGCATATTTAGTTTATAACGTCTATGCTTTCTTATTATGCGCCACAATTATTGGCATTCCTTTAGGATTACAATTCTTTAAAATCGCTAAATTCTATTTAGCACCATATGGTAGTGAAACCGTTATTATGAATACTTATTCACAAAATCGTAATCACTACACTGATTTAAGAATCTTCTATGATCAGCTAATGGAAGAGAATAGACCTGTTAAATTATCAGATGGTTCTATTGTCTCTGCGACCGATGCGATGAAAGTAATTTTAACTAGTGAAGAAAAACATAAATTAAATGCCGTGTCATATTCAAATCAAAAAACAATAGTGGAATCCATTTGTAGTGCGATTATGACAATGATAGTTGCCGCGGCAATTGTTTTTGGAGTGACATTATTAATATTCGTTTTGACAAAACAACAGAATATTAGTTCCGCACTTATTGTTCTCTATTTCGTCGGAGGAATAGGCGTGTTTATTGCCATTATTTTTGGTGTCATATTCGCTATTATGTTTAACAATGTACGAGCGCCAGAAATGGAAGTATTTAAGAAGAAATTAATTAATATTTCTACTTATTATCCTCAACAATCTAAACCAAATTCACAAAAATTAAGTGAGAGAAGAAGAAGGGGCTACAAGATTGGCTCAATTCTCATGGATATCAAACGCGGATAAAATTTATAAAATTTATTTCTTAAATATAAAAACCGTTTGAGTGGTAAATAACCACTTAAAAGAGCCCCTCTATATAATAGGGGATGTACTATTTTTGAAGTGGAGATATAAAGAGGTTAAATATAATTTAGCCTATTTATTTTTCCTTTTTTTATTGCTTGCTTGGGGGGTGCATATCCTATATGATATACGGGTAAGGTTTTTTATTATATAAAGAGGCCTAGATATTAATGGCCAAAGTATCTAATAACTTCATATATAAAACTCCTTACTGTTCAGTCCCACAACCAAAGGGTTGGGGATCATAAGGAAAGGAGGAAAAAATATATGAACAAATTATTAACAAAGATTGTCGGTGCAGTTTTAGGCACGTCAATGGCTGTCGGAGTTGGAACCGCAGTCGTGGCGAAAAGTAACAAGGCAATTGATAGCCAAGTTATGGCTGCCTACTCTCTTGCATATTCCTTTGATTTTGCATCAGCTTCGAGCGGTTCCGGAAGCCCAACTGAATTAACAACCGATACCGCCTTAACCTTTTTGAACGCTTCCGGTTCAAATATTGTTCAATCTGTTTCATCAACAGCAAAATGCTATGATGCAAAAGGTAGCGGTGGAACCGGAGTTCCAAGCAAAGTTTTCAAAATTGGTACTGGATCAGCAGCCGGTTCCATTACATTCACTTTAAAAAATGATTGTGATAGTGTTTCAAAAGCCGTCTTGCATGTTTATAGTTGGCCAAAGAAGGCTGTTGAATGTACTTTTAATGGAGAAACTGAGACAAGAGAATCCACAAACGCAACATCGCAATATGATCTTACTTTTGAATTCTCTGCAACCAAAGAAATTGTTATGAGCGTTCCAAGCGATCACGCTCTATCATGTACAACACTTGACTTGTACAAAACAACATCTGGCGGAACACTAACTGTCACATATAATGGAAATGGCAATGATAGTGGCACAGTCCCAGTTGATAACAATACATATGCGGCTAATGATAGTGTAACTGTATTGGGCAATACAGGAAATCTTTCTAAAGTCGGATTCACTTTCTCTGGTTGGGGTACTCAAACAAGTGGCGGCGCCGTTGGAAATAGTTTTACAATTACCGAAAATACAGTTCTATATGCACAATGGACGGCAAATAAATACTCTGTCACATATAACGGAAACGGAAGTGATGGTGGTACCGTCCCAACAGACGCAACAGAATATAGTCACAATGCAGTTGCAACAGTTCTTGGTGCTGGTAATTTGAGCTATTCTGGTCACGTTTTTGATTCATGGAATACAAGCGCTGATGGTAGTGGCTCCGAATATTCTTCCGGTGATACCATTACTATGACTTCTAATGTAACTTTATATGCTCAATGGAGCGAAATAGAATACCTTGCTGTAAAGAATAGTTTAGTCACAGTTAGAGTTGGCAAAACATATGATGTTAGAAATAACATTACTGCCACCGGTGCTGCTGCACTATCTGTTACATATTCAGCAAATGAGTATTTCTCAATTTCGAACTTCATTCTTACTGCAAACAAAGCGACTGTTAGTCCAATCTCAATCACAATTAGCAAAGCTGGAAATGTGGTAGAGCCAGTGTCTTTTAATGTTCAAGTTTTAAATTCATCCGAAGGAACTGAAGATGACCCACTTTCAATTGATGAAGCAAAAGAATTAGCAATTGAAGCAGGAACCACCGGAACAGACAAAGGCTATTATATTGCTGGTTATATTGTTGGAGAGATTACTTATTCAAGCAAAAGAGCAAGATTGTATATTGGAGATACCGCTGATTCTTTAGAATCATTATACATTTATAATATGAACGATTTTGGTGATGTTGCCGATTTTGCTTCTGGCGATTTGATGGCTGGTGACTATATTGTTGTTTTTGGTGCACTCAAAACTTACAACGATGTTCCGCAAGTATGCTACATCCAAAATGTATCTTCTTGTAAATTAGTTGGCATCGATCCTGTGAATTATAGCTTAACGCTCAGCTCACATGAAAAGACAATTTATGTAGGTGAGTCTTTTGTTTTGACAGCAACGGACACTAGACCATATTTGGGTGGTTTCAGTTGGTCAACAAAAGATGACACAACTGGTGGCGATTTTACTTTTGCTGACGGAGCATTTGAAGCCGGTGATACTAAAGGCACTGTAACAATTGTTATTACATCCGAATTTGATGAAAACATTAAAGATGAATGTGTTGTAACCATAAATAAAAAATTACCTGTTCCAACCACAACCGGTTCATTTGTTAAGGTTACCAAAACATCTGATGTTGTAGAAGGCGATTATTTAATCGTCTATGAAACTGGCAATGTGGCTTTTGATGGCAGTTTAGGAACTTTAGATGCTTCTTCGAATACCATTTCTCTTACAGATATCATTTCTGAAGGAGTAATTGAAAGCAACAGCACCACAAATGGTGCAATTTTCCACATCACACCAGTTGCTGGCGGATTTACAATTCAATCAGCGAGTGGATTTTACATAGATAAAACAGCTAATTCGAACGGTTTGGATTCTAAAACCACTGTAATGACCAATAAATCAATTACAATTAGTAGTGGGAATGCAATCATTACCGCTAGTGGTGATTGCACATTGCAATTTAATAAAACTTCCGGCCAAGAAAGATTTAGATATTTCAAAACAGTCTCTCAAGAAGCTATTCAATTATACAAATTTGAAGAAGGTTCTACAGAAGACCATAAAGTTATTCTTTGTAGAAATATTCTTGATTTCTTGGAATGTGATAGTACCGGAGAAACAGCACCATCTGTCAGCGAGTGGAATCAAATTAAAGATCTATATAACGCAACAGACTTTTTATCATCAGAAGATAAAACAACATTGCAAACCGCTACTGCGGACAAAACAATTGTTATTACTGATAGTTCAACAGATGAACAAATCATTGCTGCAGCATTAGCAAAATACGATTATGTGTTAAGCAAATATGGTTCTTCTACTTATAATAACTTTTTGGGTAGAACAATTTCTCCATTAACTGCTCCTCGTATAATGGTATTCAATAATAGCAACGAATCCGTTGTTGTTACAACGGCTGTTATGTCTTTATTGGCGATGACAACTCTCGGTGGTTACTTCTTACTCCGTAAAAGAAAAGAAGAAAGATAAAAATAATTAACAAATTTATTTGCTGATTATAAATAACTTATAAGCATTTATCGGAGAAATCTGATAGATGCTTTTTTCTATGTTTCTTTATTTATATAAATAAGATAGAATAGATATCAGTTATTAAATGAAAGGGGAAACAATATGAAAGTATTCAATATTATTGCTACGTCATTATTAGGAACCGCAATGGCTATTGGAACAGGTTTTGCATTAGCAAATAAGCAAGAAATGAAACAAGCCAAAGCTGCCACAACTTTTGACATTAGTATTTTTAATGGTAAAGGTGTCGCTAACGATGGTGGCGAAATGACTGGAACTGATGGTGGCCTAACCGTTACTTTTGATAAAGGCTATGGTTATAGTGCCACAGAAGTGAGAGCGTATGCTGCTGGAAATATTTCTTTTTCCGCGAGCTTTACATTTACCAGTATTACTTTTACAGCAACTAGTAATGCTGATAACAGAACTGGTGGTAACTGGACAGTAACTAGCGGCGGTGGTTCCGTTTCTAAAAGCGGTACTGCGGTTACTTGGTCAGGTTCCGCAACTAGTTTGCAACTATCTAATTCCGCGCAATTAAGATTTTCAGCGTTGTCATTTACTACTTCCAGCGATCCTGATCCAGACCCTGATCCAGACCCAGACCCGGATCCAACAACAGATCATGCTGGTACAGAAGTTGATCCATATTCAGTCGCTGATGCCATTGCTATTACACCAGCAACCGGCACCATGATGGACAAATATGTTAAGGGGTATATTGTTGGGACTCCAGATATTAATACGTCTTATGGTAACGCAACATTTGACATCGCTGATACAGTCGGTGGCTCACCAACATTCAATATCTTCCGTGCTGTGGATATTGATGGTGCGGCGATGACCAATCCAAATAGACTTAAAGCCGGCGATCTCGTGGTCGTTTATGGCACATTAAAAACCTATAATAGTACTAAACAATTGGCTGAAAGCCAATTAATATCAATTAATGGCGATAGTACCAGTCCAACTACTGAACATGCTGGTACAGAAGTTGATCCATATTCAGTCGCTGATGCTATCTTCGCCACTCCAACTTCTGGAACAGTATCTGGTAAATATGTTAAGGGTGTCGTTGTTGGAACACCAAATATTGATACGTCTTTTGGTAACGCAACATTCGACATCGCTGACACAGCTGATGGTTCACCAACATTCAACATCTTCCGTATTAAAGATAAAGGCAATGCTAAATTCACTGATGCAAATAAAATTAAAAACGGAGACACAGTTGTTGTTTATGGTGATTTAAAGACCTATAACAGCACAAAAGAATTAACTAGTGGATATTTAATTTCCGTAATTTCAGGCAGTCCAACCCCAATTACATATACACAAATATCTTGGTTCTATGGTGATGGAAATATCTCCCAAACCGCATCTGGACCATATGATTATAAAGGAACAGTCATTGGTATCGTTGGTAATTCTTATTACTTACAAGAAGGTGACTACGGAATCATGATTTATGGTGGTTCTGTCACTCCTCCAACCGGAATGAAAGTTGGCGATTTAGTCCATGTTAATTCCAAGGTAGTTAACTACAAAGGTTACTTAATGGAAAGTAGTGGTACTTTAAGTGCTGAAATTCTCGGTACAGGTACATTACCAGCCGCGACAATTGTTAATACAATTACTGCCTTCAATGCTGTTAATCAAAGCACTTATGTCACATTCAATGGCTTGAAACTCAAAGGTTCAACATTTGCTTGGGATCAAGAAATTGATATGGACAACAAAAAAGATGGTATCGCAACAGTTTCAGATTCTAGTGGTAATGATGTCGTTCTCTTTGTCTCTCGTTTCGCTGATGATAAAGATAATATCGTTGCTGCTCTTGAATCATTAGTTTCTACAGATACATTCGATGTCGCTAAAGGCGTTAAGGCCATTGCGGCAGGCGGTTCAAATCCAGGTGAACCACAATTATCATTATTCGATGCTCATAACATCACCATCCATCATGCTGGTTCTGATTTAGTTCAAGACTGGATTGATGAATATATGTTTATGAATGACGATTCATTCGATGGCGATGGTACTGGAAGATGTATTAGTGATAACTTATATATCACCGCAAAACGTGCTCTAGTGGCATTAGGTTCTGAAAATGTTAATAAATTTAGAACCAATGATGGTAGTAAATACACTGATGCATTAGCTAGATATAATGAATGGGCAAGAATTAATGGTGATACCAAACCATTCGAAGGTAACGAAATTGTCAAAGCACAACTAGTTATCAACAGCATGAATAACAGCGTTACATTTGTTATCGTTGTTACTGCAGTTATTGCTTCTACTTCATTAGCGGGTGCCTTCTTCATCATTCGTAAGAGAAAACATCAATAAGTGTAATATTAATTAAAAATTAAGGGTTCCGGACCTCCGGAATCCTTTTCATTTATAAGAAATATTATTTCTAAGTTTCTTTATTACTCCTATTGAGATAGAATTAATTTATAAAGATGAAATGCAGAAATAATGGCATGTTAAATAATTGATTTAACAGGGGTCTTTTTCGGCATTTTTTTCATTTGAAAGGAGAATGATATGAAATTATTCCACAAAATCGCCATTACAACTTTAGGCATTGTTTTGGCAGGATCTACCGGTGCAGGCATAGCCCATTACAATCGTAGTGATGTAAAGATGGCTAGTGCCGCGACTAGATATGAATATAATTTATATTCTGGCGCACTCACAGAAGGTGATTATTTGCTCGTCAATAGCACCTACGCAATGAAGGCCTCTATTTCTAGTAATCGTTTTGCCAATCTTAGCGTTACAGTTTCTGATAATAAAATTGTGACTGATGATGTTACTGCTGTTTGGCATATCGCACAAAGCGGCAGTTATTGGACGCTTTATAATGCTTCCGCTGAAAAATATGCTGGTGGCAACACCACCAAAAACCAAGGTGCATTATTAAGTAGTGTCACGGATTATGCAAAATGGACAGTTACCGCTGGTTCCACATACGAATTTGAAAACTATGGTCGTGCCAATGGTGGTTCTGATACTGGTAATAAATATCTTAGAAATAATACTACTAGTGGATGGGCGTGTTATGGTTCTTCAACAGGTAAAGCCCCAGCCTTATATAAGAAAGGCAATGCTGTCGCCGATCCAACAGTTACTTCCGTGACAGTTACCGCAGGTGCACTTTCCGGTGGTTACAAAGGTTATTCAACTATTCAATGTAGCGCAACCGTAAATGGTGAAAATAACCCATCACAAGATGTTGTTTGGACAATCTCCAGTAATTCTACTTATGTAGCCAGCCAAACATCCGTCGCAGGCGCTTCTATTGATAATAAAGGTAAAATTACATTTACCGATAGCGCTACAGTTTATGCCTTTGCGACATCTACAGTTGCTGGATATACAAATGTTAGAGGCAGTGTACAATGTGTCGCTTCTGGTTTAAAGACTCTTGTTAGTTACGTTCAATTAGATAAAACACAACGCGTTAAAGTAGGTATGAAAGTTGCCATCTTAAATAACGCTGGTGATTATTCTTTATCCAAAACACAAAACACAAATAACAGAGCCGCTATTGCAGCAGAAAGTGATGAAGTGGGCGGATTTAAGATTTCCAAGATCCAAGAAGATAATGTTCAATTGTTTGACTTGGTCGCTGGAACACAACCAAATTCATTTGCTTTTAGCTATGATGATAGTGGAACAACAAGATATATTTATGCTGCTGGTACTGGAACTAGCAATCAGTTAAAAACAACAACCGTTTTAGCGGATGATTCTAGCTTCACAATTACCATCTCTGCTGGTGTTGCAGAAATCGTTAGCTGCGATTCTTCAAGAAATGGTCATTTGAGATATAACTATAATTCTGGTAATCCAATTTTTGCCTGCTATTCAAGCGATTGCAATGCATCTTTATACATTGCTGGAACTTCATTACCAGATGATATTCCATTAACATCTATTTCTGATGTGGCAATTGAAAACTTTGAAGTTTATAGCACAGTTAACTTAACCGCGAACTATTTACCAGTTACCGCGACCGAAGGTATCGTTGTTACTGCGACAAATACTGATGGTGAAGTAGAAATTGGTACTCCAGTTATGGCGGACGGCGTCTTAACAGTTTCTGTTAAAGGTCTTGTTGCTGGTAATGTCACAATTACATTAACTGGTGAATATACAACCACAGCGGTCGCTAATAAGGCGTTCGTTGTCTCTCCATACTCAGCAACTCATAACAAAATTACCAGTTCTTCCTCCATTTATAATGGTGTGAAAGTCATCCTCGGTAATTCCGAACATAAATTAGCTAGTGGTCTCCACACTGGTGGTAATAATGTTCCTGCTGTTGAAATCGGATTCTCTGATGATGGTAATTCATTATCAAATGCTGGTGGTAGTGCTGTTGAATATACATTATGGCAATTCACCATTGATGAATTAACCGGTTGGGCTTTCTATGACAACGGATATTTCTTAACCGCTGGTACTGGTAATAACAATTACTTAAAGAGAAATGCTTCTTTATCCAAGTATTGCTTATTTAATATCACATTTGATGCCGGACAAGTTAATATCGTCAGCGTCTGTACTGATGTGACAAGAAATACAATGTTTGCTAATAAATCAAGCAAGATCTTCAGCTGCTATGCCGCTGATACAACCACACAAGAACTCTTTGATTTATATTCAAATAATGCTTCTCAAACAAACGCTAATGTTATCGCTGGATTCGAAGATGCTTTACTAAAGATGGATGCCATCTCAGAAAGCGATAAAGGAACTGGCTTATGTAAATCAAATCATTATTATGAATATGCCAAGAATGTTTATAACAATGTTCTTACTGAAGCACAAAAAGCTTTAATGAGCAGCGAAGGTAATGCTCGTTTAGCGGCTTGGGCTGCTGCTAATGGTGAACACATTGATAACTATCAATTACTTAGCAACACTCACTTAACAATTAGAATGAACAATAACAATGTTTGGTTAATCGTTGTTATGTCATCTATTGCCGCTATTTCTCTCGCTGGTGTCTTCTTCATTATTCGTAAGAGAAAACATCAATAATTAGTCAAACTGATTAATATAATTAAGCACCCTTGATGGAACTCCATGAGGGGTGCTTTTATAATAGATTACAAAAACATATTTGCAATGATACAATTATTAAATAAATAATTATTGTTATGATTCCAGAGAAGATTGGTAAGTTTATTAGATATAGCAAAAAGCCATCCACGATGAAATATGGATATTATTACTGTGCTTCTTTTGAATTACCTTTTTCTAAAGAAAACAAAAGAATGATTCGTGTCTGGTTACCTTCTGATTATGAATTTGATAATGAAGATAAAAGATATCC
>JBGULD010000031.1:0-3384 GCA_045114745.1 Bacilli bacterium | reverse complement strand
GGAAGAAACGGAACTCGAAGAAGGAGTGGTGATTGATGAGTCGAGAAGCTTAGAAGGTATCAAGAAGTGGAAACGCGCGATTATCTTAGTCGCCGGCGTTACCATGAATGCCATCTTAGCACTTCATCTATTCTTTATCTCTAATGTCGCTTTTAAAAATGAGATGTGCTATTACGGCATGATGACTATCGCTGAAGATAGCAAAGCCTATGCCTCTGGTTTAAGAACACAAGATATTCTCGCCCTTGATAATCAAATTAGTGATGTCAGCGATAATTATGGCGATGATTTACATTTAATTGATAATCAAAGTGTCGTCACTTATGAAGACGGAACAACCGCAGAGAATATTTATACATATTTAGATTTGTCTTCATTTAAAAATTATAAGAACTTAGTTATCACCAAATTTATGTCCTTCTATGAAGGTAAAGAAGATAACAAAGTAAACTTCTCAAAGAAAATTGATTTAGGCGCAAACTTTAAATCAGTTTCTGTGACTTTTAAAACCGTCAAATATCTCGAAGAGAAAGATGAAAAAGGTAATTTAAAATACGAAATCGTCAACCATGATCCAATTGTTATTGAAAAGAATTCCGAAGGAGCTTTAGAAGACTTCGGATATCAATTATATCTCCATGTCGAAAAACCACTTTCCTTTGGAAAAGCTATTGTTCAATCATTTAAAGACTTTGGTAGTGCTTCAACGATTATCGTGAGAGCCTTTGCCACAATGTTTACTAAAGAAACATGGAATTCCATGGGAGGCATTATCGCAATTGGGTTCCAGTCCACAAGTGTTTTACAAAACTTTGGTTGGGGCAAGTTCCTATATTTATGGGGTGCTTTATCCGTTAACTTAGCGATTGTTAATCTATTACCATTCCCGGGATTAGATGGTTGGCAGTTACTCGTTTTAGCAGTGGAAGGTGCTACTCGTAAAAAGATTCCAAATAAGGTCAAGACAATTGTTTCAATTGTGGGACTAGTTATTCTTTTCGCCTTTATGGGTGTATTATTATTTAAAGATCTCTTTGTATACGTATTTAAGTTATGACAGACAAAATGGTTCGCTTTCTAAATAGTATTAAGATCAATAATGTCGAAGACTTTGATCTTGATTTTGAAATGCTCGGATATAACCGTTTTGATAAAAAACAATTAGATATGGTGATCGTGAAAAAGACACCATGGAAATATAGTTTGTTAAGACAGTTTCAAGATGGTTTACAAACAATCACTTATAAATATTTATTAAGATTCTCTTACATAGTAAGACCAAACTCTTACGATGTTTTATCTTTATTTGAAGACTGGTATCAAACAATCTATCGTTTACCACATAATTTAACAGTGACTTGTGAAGATGATGAACATATCGTGATTGAATACGCTGATGAAGCGGAAAAAGAACAATATAAGAGTGCAATTGAAGACTTCAAGAGTTTCCTTGAATTCCTTTATTACGAATTTGTCATCGTTGAAAAGATCAAACCTCAAGAAGAGGAAGAAGTCGTTATCAGTGAAAGACAAATGAAAAAACTTGTCAAAGAAGCTGATACCGCAGCAGTAGAAACTATTGAAAGTGAAGATGAAGTGGAAGCTAATGACGCATCTGTAGCTGAAGAATTAATTGAAAAAGAAAGAGAAGAACTCTCTAAAAATGCGGGTGATGCTTTCTTAGAAATGGCCAGAAGAAATCAACAAGCTATGCTTGAAGAAAGAAAAAGAGCCAGATTAAACAAAAGAGGCAATTATCATCCGATCGATAATATCGATTCCATAAATGAAAACTCCGGTAGTGTCGACTTTAACGGCAAAGTCTTTGCTATTGAAATCAAAGAATTCGGTGGTCGTAGAAGACTCAATATTGGTGTTGGCGATGAAAAGGGTGGTGCGATTTACGTTAACATGTATGAAAACAATCAAGTTAACGATGAAGTTATCGCTCATATTATTAGAAACGCTAATATCAGAATTAGAGGTGTTGCCTATGTTGATGACTTTACCAAAGCACTAACTATTAAGGGTCACTATATCGATTTATTACCGCCTGATGAAGTAGAGCCTGAACTATTTGATAAACACCGTGTTGAACTTCACCTCCATTCGCAAATGTCGGCGATGGATGGTGTTTCTAGCATGGATGAATATTGCGAATACGCAAAAGCGTTAGGTCATACCGCAATCGCAATTACCGACCACGCTGTTGTCCAAGGCTATCCAGATGCCCAAAAAGCCGCTAAATCTAAAGATATTAAAATGCTTTATGGTTGCGAATTTTATATGGTGGATGATAATCTCAACGCTATTAAAAATCCATGCAAAACCCCATTAAGTAAAGCTAAATACGTCGTTCTCGACTTAGAAACCACAGGTTTAAGTTGTCGTTATAATCGCACAATTGAATTTGGTGCGGTGAGAATTGAACATGGTATTGAAACCGGACGTTTAGATATTTTAATCAATCCAGGTGTGCCAATTCCAAGAAAGATTTCTCAAATCACTCGTATTACAGATGATATGGTGAAGAATCAACCAACAATGGATGAAGCCCTCCCCAAGATTTTAGAATTTATTCAAGATGCTATTCTTGTTACACATAACGCAGAATTCGATATTTCTTTCTTACAAGAAGAATTGAGACGTTGCGGAAGACCTATTTTAGAGAATCCAGTCATCGATACTTTAGCGTTATCAAGATATTTATTCCCAACCGCACGTGGACATACATTAGGTGCTTTATGTCGTAACTTCGAAGTTAACTACGATGAAGAAGGCGCTCACCGTGCTGACTACGACGCTGGTGTTTTAAACGAAGTGTGGCAACCAATGATTGTTTTGCTTAACAAACAAAAACCTGGCATTACCCACGAAGATTTAGGTAATTTATCAGTTTCAACAGAATTATTAGCACATCTAAGACCAACTCACACAATTGCATTAGCAAAAGACAAAGAAGGTCTTAAGCAATTATATAAGCTCGTTTCCATGTCTCATATTGACTACTTAGCGGGCGTTCCAAAGATTCCAAAAAGAGAAATTGAAAAACTCAGAAGTCATTTGATTATTGGCTCTGCCTGTTTTAATGGTGAAGTCTTTAGAACTGCTAGATACTATAACGAAGAAGTTCTTAAGAAAGTCATGGAATTCTATGACTATATCGAAATTCAACCATTAGCGAACTATTCCTGGCTCGTTAATATGGGTGAATTAGAGGAAGAAGAAATCATTCAATATATCAAAGATATAGTGAAAGCCGCAGATGAAATTGGTAAACCAGTCTGCGCAACTGGGGATGTCCATTACTGCAAGAAGAGCGATAAGAGATATCGTGATGTTTATATTTCTGCGAAAGGATTAGGTGGAACTGTCCACCCATTA
>JBGULD010000030.1:0-2284 GCA_045114745.1 Bacilli bacterium | reverse complement strand
TCAAGATATCTTAAAAAAGTATCGTCAAGATAACCCTTTTAATGATGTCAAAATCATCTCTAAAGAGTCACTTATCGGTGAGTGGCTTGGAAGAGCGGAAAAAGGGGCAATCAATTATTTAATGAAGAAGCATGATTATTCTTATGATAATGCGAAAGTCATTCTTCCTTATTTACCTTATTTAAATGAGAAATCTAATTTATATGAAATTAAAAAAGAATTAATTGATAATCATTTATTCATCGATAATTCATATTTAAAAACTTTCTTTGAAAGAAAGGAGATATTAGTTATCGGTTATTCTTCCTTAGATAAAGAGTTAATTAGTTTATTTAACTATTTCCATTTGGATTATCAATTTGAAAAGAAAAACGATCTCCTTAATAAGGGAATAATCAAAGAATACGAAACAGTTATTGATGAAGTGTTTTATACACTTAATGAAATAGCTCATTTAATCGATCAAGGAATCGATATTAATAATATTTATATAATTAATAAAAATAATGAATATAACTATTATTTAGAGAAGTTTTCTAACGATTTCGGATTCTCTATCGATTTGGATTTATCTTATCCATTATTTAATACCTCTTTAGCGGCATCATTTTTAAAAGAATATATTTCTAGTAAGAATGTCAGCACTGCATTATTTGAGATCGAAGATACTAAAGATAAAGAATTATTAGAGGCTTTTAAAGAAGTCATTAATGACTCGATCGATGAAGAATTATCTTTTGAACAACAATTATCTTATTTCTTGGGCGAATTAAAAACTGTTCGATACGGAAAAAGACATTTGAATAATGTCGTTCGCGTGATTGATAAACCGATATATAAAGAAAATGCGGAAATATTTGTTTTAGGATTTGCCCAAGGTATTTATCCAGAGAGCAACAAAGATAATTCATTCTTATCCGATAAAGAAAAAGAATTATTCGGCATGAATACATCATTAGATAAAACCTTGATGTCAGAAGATATCATGCAGAATTTCTTCTCCTCAAATAATCATTTCCATTTTTCCTTTTCTCATCGTTCATTGGCTCAGAAATATTTCATCTCTCCTTGGAAGGTGACTTTTAGTCTTGATTTAAAGAAAGATGAATTACCCGAAACTATTTATTCCAAGGATATGGCGGATTTCTATTTCGCTAAGGCTCTTGATTTAAAGAAATATTATTCCGAATATACGCCTGATTATTACGCCCTAAAAGAGATAAGCGATATTCCTTATGGAATATATGATAATTCATATACTGGCGTAAATGTTTTTAACGAAGAACAATTCATTCCTTATTCCTATTCACAAATAAATACATTTTATCAATGTCCATTTGAATATTATCTCAGCCGAGTTTTAAACATCGATCCATTTGAAGGTAATTTCTCCACGAAGTTTGGAAGTCTCGCTCATGCGATATTTGAGCATCAATATGATGATGGATTTGATTTTGATGTCGCTTTTGAAAAATATGTCAAAAAATATGAATTCACTCCTGAAGAATATCCAATCTTAGAGAATTTAAGAAAACAAATTAAAGAAGCGAGCGACGCATGTCGTTTACATATGCACTATATGAATAATCCTCGTCAATTATTTGAAAAGGATATTAGCGTGAAAATCGGACCTAATTCTATTCTTAGAGGAAAAATTGATAAATCAATTATCCTAAATGAGAAATATCTAGCGATTGTCGATTATAAAACCGGTTCTGATTCGTTTAACGCTAGTAAGATTAATGAAGGTTTATCTTTGCAGCTTCCGACTTATTGCTTATTAGCGGAATCCGATAATGATTTAAAACAATATCCAGTAATGGGTGTCTTTATTAATAATGTGATTGATACATCATTAAGTCATGAAGTTAAGGAAGGCGCTTTAATCAATCCGTATTATCGATTGAATGGCAAAGTCGTCGCTGAAGAAAATGCGATTTTAGATTTAGATAATACTTTTTCGGGTGGCAAACCAGAATTCATTAAAGGTGTTAATAAGACCAAAGATGGACAATTCTCCAAGAATTCTAATGCCTTATCTTCATTTGAGGAAATAAAAGAATACGCAAGGGTTGCTTTAGATAAATATAAAGAAGCTGATACACGTATTCGACACAACGATTTTCCTATTAACCCACAATATCAGGGAAAAAGCGATAATGCTTGTACATATTGTACGTACCGCGATATCTGCTACGTGAGAGCGGATCAAAGACGTTATTTATTAGACAAAGAAGATATGGAAAGCGAGGATAATGACGATGAGTGATTTTAAATTTTCACC
>JBGULD010000029.1:0-7725 GCA_045114745.1 Bacilli bacterium | reverse complement strand
GTGGAAATCATCATTAAATTAATAACAAACTTGCTACAGTAAAAAAAGAAACAGGCCTAGCAGGTCTGTTTTTTTATCGTATGGAGCAGATGACGGGAATCGGACCCGCATAATCAATATTTTTTAAACAAATATTCAAAATCTTCTATAGGTGTTTCGAATGCTTCTTTGGCTTTTTCTAAAAAATAGTCGTATGTATTTGAAAAATCTGCGTACAACTCTTTATAGGCTTCTATGATTGTTTCGTATGTTATTTCTGTGCCTTTAAATCGTAACTCATAAATCATTTTGATAACGTCGTCTAAATCTCCTCCTGTTGGCCTAGATGATTTAAGCTTCATTGCAATTAAATATTTTGGTTCAAAAGAATAAACCACAATGATTTCGTTGTAGACTGTACGCATTTTAGCCTTTTCGATTATTTTTGGGGAATATGATGGTGTTTTGATGAAATCTTTGTTTAGCCAGTCAGCTGGCAAGTTATCTTTCTTAGCGATATTTTGTATTGCAGTTCCTAGAATATGATTGTCCTTGAAAAGTGCATCAATATCAATTGTGGACATTCTATAATCGAAATTCGATACAATGGCAGCTCCACCAACAAGATATATTTCAACTCTTTTTGTACCGCCTAATTCGATGTATTCGGATGCTAGTTTTTCAAATACTTGGTCTATGTCTTCTTTTTTAAACAAAAAATTATGCAACATTAAAAACATCCTCCTCGACGATATTGAATTTCTTAAATTCTGGTATTGTTTTGATTTGTAGTTTTCTTTCGGCTTCTTCTATTGTTTCAAACGATATCAAGTCACTCCCAACAAAGAACGGCTTTTCTAGTTTTTCACGTCGCATCTCGTTATACCTATCTATGAATATAGGCAGACCATTTTTACGATATAAATAATCGACTAACGCCAATAAATAATATGCATAAGGTTTAGCGTTATTTTTATAGTAGAAATCTATTTCTTTTGTTTTGATTAAACGATTAGCAAAATCCAATGAATTGGCGTTTTTTAAATCATTCAAGAGATTGTTTCTAAAATATCTAAACTCTATAGGTGTATAACTATTCAGTTCGTTAAGGAACTTTACATCAACGCTTAAAACATCCGCTATCATAATTGCGTGCTTTAGCGAAACGTTTTGAATAACTGTTTTGCCATTAATCAAATCGCTTATAGTGGTATATGGTATTCCAGCGCTTTTAGCTAAACCATATCCAGTGACGTTTTTCTCAATTAGTAATTCTTTAAATGTCATGGCTATATTATAACGGAATTACGTTATATTTACAATTAGAAAAGAATAAAAAACAGCACAATATGTGCTGTATTATTCATTTGGAGCAGATGACGGGAATCGGACCCGCATAATCAGCTTGGAAGGCTGATGTTCTACCACTGAACTACATCTGCAGTTAGCGCTAGTTATTATATAACAGCGCCATTAAAATATCCAATTTATTATTTTAAGAAATTCAATAATTGAGGTTTTGGCATATATCCCAAAGCGCTATTAGCGATTTTACCTTCATTAAAGAGGAATAAAGTAGGGATGGATTGAATGCCATATTTCATCGCGATTTCTGGAGCTTCATCAACGTCAACTTTGACGATTAATAATTTGCCAGCTTCTTTTCTTTCGTCGATTTCTTCTAATAATGGAGCAAGCATTTTGCATGGTCCACACCAAGTAGCAAAGAAGTCGACTAAGACGCGACCAGAAGCAATCTTTTCATTGAATTCATTTAAATCATTAACATGGATAATCATCGTTATTCTCCTTTATAACAAACTACCGATTCCATAGAGGATTAATAAGTGTAACGGATAATACAAATAGCATCCATATTGGAACCATTTAGCATTATATCCGCGTTTTCCGTTATATAGCAAAATAAATGCTCCAGAAATAATAGCGAAGTTTTGAATATCCGCCATCCAGAATACATAGATAGGATCTAATAAGAAGGAGATGACTAATAATCCTAAAGTAGCGATAACTACCGCACCAAAGGAAAGAAGATTTAAAGCGGATCTTTCAATACTAGTTCCTTCTAAAGATTCCTTTGGAATACCAGAATCATTAGAGTATTTATTGAGATACATATCTTTTAATATGTGAGCGACATAGAATAACGCCATCATGCCAACAGAATAGATGTGATATTGGCATCTTAAGAAGAATGGATACCAGTGAATAAATAGTGGTTCGCTAGTTTCTAAACACGTCACCACAAATGATAAAGTGGCAATTATTATTGGCACTAATGCCAGTAATTTGTAATACCACTGCTTTTTACGGATTAAAAAGACAAATAGAGCGCCTAATAAAAGGTCGATGAATATATTCCCGTCGTTGCGCATACTCATGCCTTCAAAGCCGTATTCCACGACAATAATCGCGATGGTGATACTGGTGGCCATAATTCCTAAACGTAACAAATAGTTACCAAATCTTTTCGTGTGTAAAACACCTTCCACAAGAAGGAAGCAGAAAAGTGGTAACGCTAATCTACCGATAGAACGGAAAACAATAGCGAGCCAAAAATTACCACCGACATTTTCGCCAAGGATAACACCGATGTGGTCAATCGTCATCGTCACAATGGCGATGATTTTTAAGATGAAATTAGACAGACAAGTCCAGTTACGATTTTTCATATTAACTGATGTTGGAAATAATAATAGTTATTAAAACAGAATATAGGTTATTAAAGACGTGAGCAACGATGGATGATGAAATACCAAACAAATCATACCAAAGCGTGAACAAGAATCCGGCGATAATATATGATGGCAGATTCCAGAGTTCATTGATCATCGCATCACCTTTAGCGAAGAAATCGAAATGAATTAAGGCAAATATTACTATAGTAAGTGCGTACGCTAAATACTTATTGATACGAGAGAAGAAAGAGAATAAACCGACACGGTAGGTGAATTCTTCCACAACTGGACCGACAAAACCTAATAGGAAAATACATAGTATCGGATAAGTAGTGACCATTGAATTAGCAATCGCTTGGTTTTGATTATCTGATGGTATGTAGAATAGGTTAACAAAGAAATTGCACATAATGCTCGCGGCAAGGATGGCAATACCACCGACAATACCCATCACATAAGGGAACCAGTTGATGAAGTGTCGCTTGAATGTCGGGAAACTATTCCATAACAAAATGACCATTCCACCTAGTGTCGCTAAATAACGAATCATGTTGACTAACATATAGTAGTCAATCTCTTTCATCTCGATATTTCCAAGAAGAATAATGAGTTCGATAATTAGTGAAATACTATTGAGTCCAGCCCAGCCAATAACGAAAAGAAGAATCTGTTTTAAAACAGGAACCCACAAAATCTTTTTGCTAATTCCTCTTCCGTCAAAGTCCGCATCTCGTTCGTGACACGCAGGACAAGTGTCGAGAACTACGTCATATTCACTTTGACAATTTGCACATTTTTTCTTTCCGAATAACATTTTTTGTTTCTTTCTTATAGAAAAAACTATACACTAATTACGAATCAAAATGTAGTGATAACTTAATGTTATAATTCGCTTTTTATGGAAATTAATCAGAGATATCAAACGGTTACTGAAGTGATGAAATCCAAGTTCATCGCAATTTTGTTTCCTGTCGACGATCCTGATTTATTCAAAAAAGAGCTAGCTAAGATTCAAAAAGAGCATTCTAAAGCTCGTCACGTTGTTTATGCTTATCGCATTGATAATAAAACTAAATCATGTGATGACAGGGAACCTAAAGGAACAGCGGGAAGACCTCTATTAGAATTGCTTCTAAAGAAAGATTTAAATAAAGTCGCTTTGGTGGTGGTACGATATTTCGGTGGCACCCTATTAGGTGCAGGTCGATTATTAAGAACCTATGTCCAATCAGGAGTGAGCGTTATCAAAGCGGCCGGTATTGAGTGAAAGGGGATTACTGTTTATGGCGGATTGTGATCATAATTGTGAAAACTGTGGAGTCAAGGATTGCTCCAGTCGAATTGAAAAAGCCAAACTCAACGATAGAAGTAAAATCAAAAAGATTATCGGAGTATTGTCTGGCAAAGGTGGTGTTGGTAAATCATATATCACCTCTTTATTAGCGGTCTATCTAAATAGACAAGGCTACAAAGTGGGTATTATGGACGCTGATATTACCGGTCCGAGTATTCCAAAAGCTTTTGGTATCAAAGAAAAAGCTTATGGTGAAGATAATTTGATCTTCCCAATTTTAAGTCAAGGCGGAATCAAAATTATGTCAGCGAACTGTTTACTAGAAAACGATTCCGATCCTATCGTTTGGAGAGGACCACTTCTCGGTGGACTTATCAAACAGTTCTACGAAGATGTCTTATGGGAAGAACTTGATTATTTATTAATCGATATGCCTCCAGGAACTGGAGATGTGGCCTTGACCATCTTCCAACAATTGCCAGTTGATGATTTGATTATCGTCACCTCACCACAAGATTTGGTCAGTCTTATTGTCACCAAAGCCATTAAAATGGCTAATATGATGAATATCAAAATCTTAGGTGTCATTGAAAATATGTCTTATCTCTCTTGTCCAGATTGCGGAAAGAAGATTCCTCTATTTGGCGAATCTCATCTTGAACAATTTGCGGAAGAATTAGATTTTAATATCTTGGCGAGACTTCCATTAGTCAGTGAAAACGCCACTTTAGTGGACCAAGGTTTAGTGGAACAAATCTCCTTAGATGAAATACTTCCCGCAGTGGAAGCCATTAAAAAGGAGGGAGAATAATTATGATGGAATTTGAAAGAAGAAGAGAAAACCTCTTCCAAATGATGCAAGATAACAGCGTCGCTGTCATCTTTTCTGGCGTCAGCAAAGTCTCTTCAGAAGATGCGACTTATCCTTTTGAAGTGAATAGAAGTTTCTTCTATTTAACTAATATTGAGCAAGAACATTCCGTTTTAATGCTCGTTAAAGGTTTAGGTGAAAAGAAAGTTTATTTATTCGTCGATGAATATAATGAGCTCAAAGAGAAATGGATTGGAAGAAGACTCACCTTTGATGAAGCGGAAATGTTAAGCGGTATTCAAAATGTCTATTCCAGTGATAACTTTGAGAACATGCTCAATCTCGCTTTAACAAACGAGAACAATCAATATGGAGCGATTACCACTTTATATTTGGATTTAACTCCCGAAGTGAAAATTGGATCCTTTAAATCGACAGCGGATTTCCATGAAGAAATGGAAGCCAAATATCCACAACTATCAACATTAGATGTGAAACCAATTATCACCGCATTAAGAATGGTGAAATCACCATTTGAAATCGCTCAATTAAGAGATGCGATTGCGGCGACTAATTTAGGTATTAATAAATTAATTCTCTCCTTAAGACCAGGAATCATGGAATACGAATTAGCGGATATCTTTGAATTCTTCGGTCGTGGACATAATAGAAGCGGTTTAGCCTTCCCCACAATTGTGGCGGCGGGTAAAAACGCAACCACATTACATTACCCAACACAAAATTGTTCTGTTAAGGCTAATGACATGGTCTTATTCGATCTTGGTTATCGCAGCAACAATTACTGTGCAGATATTTCACGTACATTCCCTGTGAGTGGTGTCTTCTCCGGTGTTGGTAAGAAAATCTATGAAGCAGTTTTAAACTGCAACAAAGCGGTTATTGAATACGTTCATGCTGGTTTAACTCTTGCGGACTTACAAGATTACACCAAGACATTCTTAAAGAATGAATGTGTGAGAATGGGATTATTAAAGGAAAGTGATGATATTCAAAAAGTTTATTATCATAACATCTCTCACCACTTGGGTTTAGATACCCATGATGCCTCTAACCGTGAAAAACCATTAGAGGAAGGTAACGTCATTACTGTCGAACCAGGTTTATATTTTGCTAATCTAGGAATCGGCGTTCGTATTGAAGATGATGTTTTGATTCATCAAGATAAATCAGAAGTCTTATCTATCGGTATTCCAAAGGAAATTGCCGATATTGAAAAATTATTCCGCACGAAAGGTTAATAGTTATGAAAAAGTATATTCTCTCCGTTGATCAAGGAACTACTTCTAGTAGAGCGATTCTTTTTGACCACGAAGGACATGTCTGTTCGATGGCGCAAAGAGAAGTGGAATGTTTATTCCCTAATCCCGGTTGGGTGGAAGCTGATGCCTTAGGCATTTGGGTCAGTGTTATTGACGTTGTTAATGAAGTCCTTGTCAAAGCTAACATTACCATGGACAGTATCGATTCCATCGGTATCACTAACCAAAGAGAAACCACAATTGTCTGGGATAAAAAAACTGGAACACCTGTCTATCACGCAGTCGTATGGCAATCCCGTCAATCCGCGGATATATGCGACGCTTTTGAAAATAAGAAAGATTTCATCCATGAACGTACTGGATTATTGATTAATCCATATTTCTCAGCGAGCAAAATAAGATTTATCTTAGACCATATTCCTGATGGACAAAAACGTGCCGAAAATGGCGAATTATTATTCGGTACAGTCGATTGCTGGATCATCTATAAGATGACCAAAGGCAGAGTCCATGCGACAGATGCTAGTAACGCTAGTAGAACGATGCTATATAACATCTACAAAAACGAATGGGATGATGAATTATTAAAATTATTCAACATTCCAAAATGCATCTTACCGCAAGTATTGCCATCCTCTCACCATTATGGTGTAGCCTCATTCTTCTCTGATAAAGTCGAGATCTGTGGTGTGGCGGGTGACCAACAAGCTGCATTATTCGGTCAAACATGTTATGAAGTCGGCGAAAGTAAGAATACCTATGGTACCGGTTGCTTTATGCTAATTAATATTGGTGATAAACCAGTTTTATCCAAAAACGGATTATTAACCACAGTCGGTTGGCAAATTGGTAACAAAGTTACCTATGCCTTAGAAGGTTCAGTCTTTGTCGGTGGTGCGGTCGTGCAATGGTTACGCGATCAGATGCGTATGTTACATGACGCTGCGGAAAGCGAAAAATTCGCTTTAGAAGTCAAAGACACAAACGGCATGTACTTTGTACCAGCCTTCGTCGGTCTAGGTACTCCATATTGGGATGATGATGCTAGAGGTTCCGCTTTTGGTATGACTAGAGGCACCACAAAAAGTCATTTCATTAGAGCGTGTTTAGAAGCTATTGCCTATCAATGCAAAGATGTCTTTGAAATCATGAGCAAAGAAACTAATTGCTGCTTAAAGAATCTTAAAGTTGATGGTGGCGCCACTAAGAATAATTTCTTAATGCAATTCCAAAGCGATATCTTAAATACCGAAATCAAACTTCCAAGCTGTTTAGAAACAACCGCATTAGGTGCCGCTTATTTAGCGGGCTTAGCCAGTGGATTCTATAAAGACTTAGAAGAAATTAAGTCAATTCACTCCTATCAAGCGGTTTTTAAACCACAGATGTCCAAAGAGGAAATTGAAGCGAAATATTCCGGTTGGAAAAAGGCTGTTGAGGCCACTAGAACATTTAAATAATTCGTAAAATCACGCGAATATAAAACAAATAGGTACAGTGTACCTATTTGATTTTTTTATGCTTAAATCTTATAATATTAGTGATGACTAAACTAATAATTGCACCCACAAATTTACATCAAGATATCTTAAAAAAGTATCGTCAAGATAACCCTTTTAATGATGTCAAAATCATCTCTAAAGAGTCACTTATCGGTGAGTGGCT
>JBGULD010000028.1:0-52244 GCA_045114745.1 Bacilli bacterium | reverse complement strand
CTTACTAGCCATATAAAAAACCTCCTAACGTATATTTTACGTCAAGAGGTTTTTTCAACCTGTGAACTAAATGGGGTTCAGTTCATTATATCGTGTTATTTTTTTCTTCTAATTCCTCCGACTTAAAGGTCGGTTTTTTACCTTTAAAGACGTCGATACCAAGTAAGACTAAGGCCGCTACGATTAAGGTAGCACCAATCATAAGATTAATATTTCGATCATCTAAATAATAGGTGTTGAATAAATAAACATTATATCCAGAGAAGGAACCGGCAATCGATAAAGCGGGAATATACCATTTTCTTGGATTAATCGCTAAATACATTATTCCTAATACTTCCGCTAAATAGAAATAACGGTCATGCATCTTTGGAAGCATAAATGGGGCAAATAAAGCGATGAGGAAAGATATCTTAATTAACTCTTCCGCGGCGATATCTTTATGAGTTAAGAAAATGAAAATACAAAGAACTAAGATAGAAGTTAATCCAAGTACTGTTGCGGCAGGAACGAGTTCTTGTTCCACGGAACTATTGGTCACCATTGATTTATAAACAAAAGCGTAAATGTTTGGAGCATTGAGTGATAGATAAGTATATTCACCAGTTTGTTCACCATACACCATCAAACAAGAAATAAAACTTCTTCCGCATATCAAAGCGGGAACCATTAATACGACATAGATGACAGGGACTAATAACAAATACCAGAAGCGATATTTCTTATTAAGCCATAACAAGAATAGAACTGGTAAGAAGAAAATACTTTGGAGTTTAAAAGCGAAACTGATACCATAGCTTATCGCCGAGAAAAGCGGTAATTTCTTATAATATAAGAAAAGAGTTAAGATAATAAAGAAAGTGAAAATCGAATCACATTGTCCCCAAAACGCACTATTAAGAAGTATCTGAGGAACAAATAATGCTAAAAATACACTTAATAAAACTAACCAGTTCGGTTTTTTGAAGATGAATTTTACCATCCAAAAAATCAAAAAGGCACTGCCAAATTCAAATATGACGCTGATGGTTTTTAGTGTGTATAAATAGGCATTACTTTCCGGATTAACTTTAAACCAGGAAATGAACACTAAGAAATACATGTATGTCGGTGTATAATCAGCATCATTTTTCGCTAAAAATGCTTTGGGATTCTCATAGCACTGTCTATACCAAGGAAGCAAGAAACTATTAAAGTCACCACTCTTTTTGGAATATAGAGGAATACGAGCCACAATAGCTAAAATAACCACTATCGCAAGGGCAAAAATGAACCAGTATTTCTTTAAGAAATCGATGATTATATCATTAACCTTCTTTAGCGCATCATTGAATTTGGACATATATTAGTAATTGTTTTCTTGTCTATTATAATTAACACCAAGCTTTTTAAAATATGCTTTTCTTAAATCTGACCATCTATAACCTAATAGAGGCAAGAGATTTAAGAATGCTTGGAATGCTTTAATATAACTAGCATCATCTTGTTTCTTTCTAAAGACGTCTAAACGATGATAGACTTCTAAGAATTGATCGGTTAAATTATCGCAGTGTTTGGTGCGATTATAACTTCTTTTAGAAGTTTTAATATCCACACCTAAAGATAGGAAAAAATGTAAACCGTCAGCGTATTCATCTAAGACGATGTCATCTGCTTCCTTGCCTTTATTGGACCAGTATTTAAAACATCTAGTTGCGTTTGCTAGTTCACCAATTTCCACTAAACAAGCCATGATTCTTCTATGGCGAGTTGTCTGATAAGAAATATTGTGGTTTTTGGCAATTGTGGCATCTAGTTCGGCTTGGGCTTTAAATAGTTCTTCAAGTTCAATCTTTGCCATGACTATTTAACCTTTTTAAGATGCCAGATTTCTTCGGCGTATTGCTTGATTGTGCGGTCGCTAGAGAAGCCTCCGCTATTGGCGATATTCATCAAGCACATACGTTGCCAGCCTTGCTTGTTTTTGTATAATCTTTCCACTCTTTCTTGAGCGGCGACATAACTATCGAAATCTTTTAAGATGAAGTAGTTATCGCGGTTATTCATGATTTCATCAAAAATCAATCTGAAACGATCTGGTTTATAGTTTGTCCATTCACCAGAGAATAAGGAATCTAAAACGTTTTTGATGCGGTAATCATTGTTATAGATATCCCATGGATTATAAGAACCGTTATAGTTGAGCTCTTCCACTTCTTCGTTTCTTAAACCGAAGATAACTTCGTTTTCTTCGCCAGCGCTTTGTGCGATTTCAATATTGGCACCATCCATGGTTCCTAAAGTAATAGCGCCATTCATCATTAATTTCATGTTAGATGTACCACTTGCTTCTTTACCAGCGGTAGAGATTTGTTCGGATACATCAGCGGCAGGAATAATGATTTCCGCTAAAGAGACACCATAGTTTTCGATAAAGACGACTTTTAAGTATGGAGAAATCTCATCGTCATTGTTAATGACGTTTGCGACAGCAACGATTAATTCAATAATCTTCTTCGCATAGACATAGCTAGGCGCAGCTTTCGCACCAAAGATAAATGTGCGTGGATAAATTCTAAAGTTTTGATCCGCTTTCATTCTTTGGTAGAGATAGATGATATGGAAGATATTGAGTAATTGACGTTTATAAGCATGGAGACGCTTGATTTGTACATCAAAGATGGAATTCACATCCACATCGATATCGAGGTGTTCTTTAATGTATTTAGCGAGAGCTTTCTTATTATCGAGTTTAATCTTGGCTAAGGCTTTTAGCACTTCTTTATCATCAGCGTATTTTTCAAAGCCTTTAATCTTAGCCATATTTGTATACCAGTCATCACCAATCTTGCTGGTAATTAGCTTTGCTAATTCAGGATTGGAATTCATCAACCAACGACGATGTGTAACACCATTAGTCTTGTTGTTGAATTTTTCTGGCATATATTTATAGAAATCTTTAAATGTGACCGCTTTTAAGATTTCGGTATGTAAAGCAGCAACACCATTGACTGAGAAAGCGGTATAGATGGCTAAATTAGTCATATGGATTTGACCATCTTTGATGATGTTCATCGCATATCTTTCACCATCATTAACGCCTAAAGCGTTCATTTGAATATTAAATCTGCGGTTGATTTCTTCAATAATCATGAAACAACGTGGGATTAATGTTTGGACATAATTAACTGGCCATTTCTCTAAAGCTTCCACCATGACGGTGTGGTTTGTGTAGGCCATACATTGTCTGACTTCTTCCCAGGATTCATCCCAACCCATGCCATATTCATCCATCATCACTCTCATCATTTCAGGAATCGCTAAAATTGGATGTGTATCGTTGAGTTGGAAGACATAATGGTTATGAATACCCTTAAGGGTACCATGATGTCTATAGAAGCTCTTTAAGGTACATTGAATACCACTACTGACTAAGAAATATTGTTGTCTTAATCTTAAAATACGGCCGTGTTCTGTAGAATCATCTGGATATAAACCATGGCATAATTCATCTAAGGCACGAAGGTATTCTTCAAATGTCATATTGCTTGGTAAGTGGTGAGCGGATGGTTCAGCATTCCAAAGTCTTAATGAATTGGTGACATGATTTCTATAACCGACGACAGGAATATCATAAGGAACGGAACGGACGATAACCGCATTCGCGGTTCTAATCGCATATGTTCCATCGGGTTTTAAATATGTCTCGGGATTACCATAGAATTTGACTTCACATTCATATTTAGGACGTCTAATTTCCCAAACGTTACCATTAGTTAACCATTGATCCGGTAATTCTTTTTGTTTACCATCAATGATTCTTTGACGGAAGAAGCCATATTGATAACGAATACAGTTACCATGACCCAAATATCCTAAAGAGGCAATAGAGTCAAGGAAACAGGCGGCAAGACGGCCTAAACCACCATTACCGAGTCCAGCATCGCTTTCTTGTTCTTCTAATTCGTGAATATTAATACCTAAATCTTTTAATCCTTCTTTGGCCACTTCATAAATGCCCATGTTTTGCATGTTATTAACAAGCAAACGACCAATTAAAAATTCCATAGAAAAATAGATTAAAGTCTTTTGGTCTTTTTTAATGGATTTATTTCTGGTATCACCCCAGTCAACGTTAGCGTAGTCTCTGACCATTTCGCCCAAAATAGCGTATCTTTCAGAGATATGACTATCGGCTATAGTAACACCATATCTTTCGAGCATGCGTTCAGTAAAAGATTTCTTGAACGCCACTTTATTTTCAAACATATATGTAAACTCCTAAAAATTACTTTTTACTTGATTTGGCTTTTGCCGTAGAAGATTTTACTCTTTTTGGGGCTTTATCTTCAACCTTAAGTTTAAAGATACAAGCACCTAAACACGCTAATTTGATGGTGATATGTGCTGGCAAACCTTCAAAACTACCTGGTTCGGAATTAATAGGAGCGCCGTTATATTGACCCCAACCACTGTAGATATCTTTATCGGTATTGAAGATTTCTTCATATGTTCCTTGTTCTAAAACAGGAATGTTAATGTAGTCGTAATAATTTGTGGTCATGTTATAAACAAAGACTAAAACATCATCATCGACTTTTCTTTGGAAGGCGAAGACGGATTGATCTTTATTATCGACCATTAACCAATGGAATCTCTCTGGGTTATGTTCTTCAAAATGCATGGCCTTGTGATATTTATAAATTTCATTTAAGTCATGAAGCATTCTCGACAAGGAGTCGTGTTTTGGGAATTGTTTTAAGTTCCACTGCAACCCTCTATTTTCATTCCATTCATCAAATGTGCCAAGTTCATTACCCATGAAGTTGAGTTTCTTTCCTGGGTGACCATATTGATATGTATATAGATTTCTTAACAAGGCAAATTTTTGATCATAATCGCCCCATAATTTATTAATAATTGTGCCTTTACCATGGACGACTTCGTCATGGGAAAGAGGAAGCATAAAGTTATCTGCGTAGAAATAAGCCATCGAGAAGGTAAGTTTATTGTGGTCATATTTCTTATAAATTGGGTCTAAAGCATAGTATTTCAAAGTATCATTCATCCAGCCTAAATCCCACTTATAGTCAAATCCTAAGCCACCTTGTTCGGTTGGTTTGGTGGTTCCCGCAAAAGCTGTGGAGTCTTCCGCAATCATCATCACGGAATCGTGAGCGATATGCATCTTCGCATTTAATCTCTTAATGAATTCCACCGCACCTTCGTTTAAACCAATGGAGGAATCACCATTGTAATAAATAATATTACTGACTGCATCAACTCTGACACCGTCGAAGTGGAAATAATCTACAAAGTAGTTAATCGCACTCATTAAGAAGCTTCTCACTGGATCTTTGCCTAAATCGAATTGATAGCTACCCCATGGAGAAACTCTCCATTTATTGTCATATTCAAACATACGGGTACCATCGTATTCCGCTAAAGCCCATTTATCTTTGGCGAAGTGAACAGGAGCGAAGTCAATAATCGCACCGATTCCAGCTTGGTGTAATCTATCAACTAAACTCATTAATTGGAATGGATTGCCATATCGAGAATCAATCGCGAAGAAACCAGTTCCTTGATAGCCCCAAGAACCATCAAATGGATATTGCACAAGAGGCATAAATTCGACATGGGTATAACCCATACCTTTAATATATGGAATTAATTTATCAGCAATTTCTTCATAGGAAAGGGTATGGCCATCTTCGGCTTTTCCATACCAGCTACCTAAATGCATCTCATAGATGCTCATCGCGGAGTCAAAGTTTCTGGTTCTAGATTTCATCCATGGATCATCATGCCAAGCGAAGTTACGGTTATCGAATAACTTAGAACATGTGCCAGGGCGCATTTCCGCAAAGAAAGCAAAGGGATCAACCTTATCGACGTATTTGCCTTTCGCGTTTAAGAAATGGAATTTATATGATTGATAATTGCTTAATCCCGGAATAAAGATTTCCCAAATACCACTATCATCGATTTTATTTAATTTATGAGCGCCAACATCCCATCCGTTCCATTCGCCGATGACGGAAACATCATTCGCGCATGGAGCGTAGAGTCTAAAGACGACACCATCAACACCATTTTGATTGGTGAAATGAGCACCGAAATAATTATGTGCATCAATGCATTGACCCATTAAAAAGTCATAAGTTAATCCAAAAGCCATTTTAAAACCTCCGTGTTGGCATATCTTGCCAATTTAATATTAGCACACGCATAACGTAGTTATAAATAAAAAAGATTGCTATAACAGCAATCCTTATTCATTATTCCGCTTTTATCTCTTGCTTATGAAGGAAGGGATAGAGGAAGAAAGCTAAGGCAATGACACCAAATAGATATCCAGCATTCATCAAATCATGTGACAAACTGCTAGATAAGTAGTTTAGTGGCGGTGTTTTAAGACCAAAAACATGGAGCATGGAATAGATTCCGATAAAGAAGAAAACGCCGCTTAAAATGCCGGAAACGATAAGTGATTTCCTATTTTTCACACCACTTTCCTCAATCATCATCATTTGAATGATCGAAGATTTAGTTTTATAAGCGCGGAACGCTAAATAGAAAATAACAGCCACGATGACTAAATGAACAAATAAATAAGCGATTTCTAAAAAGTTAGAATCTTCTGAGGAAGTTCCATAGACAAAACATTGGACCAAAGAGAATCCGCATAAGGCAAATAACGCTACTAAAGCGAGTAATAATCCCAAGAATAAAGATTTTTCTTTTTCCATGTAACCATTATTTTATCATAGATATAATAATTGACTACTTTTTTGTAAAAGAAAAAGCCGATAGTTTTCACTACCGGCTATTAAGATTAAAGGACTAGACTTCTTTTTCTTCCGCTTCTTTAGTCTTATCAGCATGTTTTAAGACTAAGCCAAACGCTACTAAGGTAGCCATGGAGAAGGTATAAGCAGGAATAGCAGTTCCCACATACGCTGCGGAATTTTGCTTGGTGATTTTTGTGAAGTCTTCATAGACAGACTTCCACCAAGAAGCTTCGCTTTCCGGATTTGCTAATTGTTCTTCAGTCGCTTTATCAACATGACTTTTTGCGGTTAATTGCACTGTCACTGAAGCTTGATATTTAGCTTTTTGGTATTGGGAAATGGAGAAGAAAGTCAAAGCCATAACCGCGCATCCACCGATGATGCCGATATAAGCGAGGGTACGTTTTAATTTCTTTGTCATCTAAAAACTCTCCTTACTATTGTTCTGGTGTGGCTTCTTCAGCTCCTGGTTCAACAACTAAATCAGTCTTATCATCTTTAGCGACTTCATCAGGTTGATGTTCTTCCACTTGTGGTTCGTCTAATGGTTCTTCAACTGGAGCTTCTTGTGGTTGCTCTTCTTGAGGTTTTTCTTCAACTTTTTCTTCTGGTTTAGCTTCGCCTTTTTCCGCTTCAAGCTCTAAAGCGACGGCGTCTGGACCATAGATTTCATCAACTAATAAATTGCGTTCATTTTCTGGATTGAAGAAGTGCATAGCTTTGCCTTCGAAGGTGATGAAGATCTTACTACCCATAACCATATTTTCTCTTTCTTCTTCACTGAGATTAATGGTTGGGATTCTGACCACTAGTTGTGTACCTTCTTCGGTTTGGACGTGTAAGTGATATTCACTACCCATCATTTCGTTAACGAGAATTTCCACTGGAATGGCGTTATCGCCTTTTCCTTTAGCGAGTTGGACGTGTTCAGGTCTAACACCTAAAATGACCATTTGATTCTCGATACCTTTGGCTTTCAAAGCTTTAGCTTTTTCACCATCAACGATTAATTTATGCCCAAATGGATTGACATAATATTTGCCACCTTCGTGAGAGAGACCACAGTTAACTGTGTTCATCATTGGCGCACCGATAAATTGGGCGACGAATAAGTTAGCAGGCATATCGAATAATTCACTTGGTGAACCGACTTGCATAATGTAACCATCTTTCAAACAGACGATTCTATCACCTAAGGTCATAGCTTCGGTTTGGTCATGGGTAACATAGATGAATGTTGTATTAATACGTTTTCTTAAGAGAATGATTTCCGCTCTCATTTGGTTACGGAGTTTAGCGTCTAAGTTAGATAATGGTTCGTCCATTAAGAACACTTTACAATCCTTAACCATCGCACGTCCGATGGCGACACGTTGTCTTTGACCACCAGATAGAGCCTTTGGTTTACGGGTTAAATATTGAGTAATACCAAGAACTTTAGCCGCGCTTGTCACTCTCTCGTAGATTTGGTCGTTAGTGTAACCTTTTTGTTTACGACCATTTTGCATTTCGTCTTCTAATTTCGCGATTCTCTTATCGCACTTACTGGCATTACCGGGATTAGATTGCTTTTCGGCATTTAATTTCTCGATTTCCGCTTGAGCTTTCGCTTTTTCTTCTTCGGAAAGCTCCATGACTCTTTCTTTCTTATCGAGTCTTAATGGGAAGGCCATATTTTCGTAAACTGTTAAGTGCGGATATAAGGCATAGTTTTGGAAGACCATGGAAATGTGACGATCTTTTGGTTGTAAATCGTTAACGATTTCTCCATCAATAGAAACGGTACCGGCGGATATTTCTTCTAGACCCGCGACCATTCTTAAAGTTGTGGATTTACCACATCCCGAAGGACCGACGAAGACAATGAATTCTTTGTCTTTAATGGAGAGGTTGAATTTGTGAACAACTTCAACACCACCAGGATAAATTTTCTTTACATCTTTTAATTCTACAGTAGCCATAATTTAGCCTCCTATCCTTTAACAGCACCACCAGTAACACCCTCAACATAGTATTTCTGCAAGAACATGAAGAGGACCATAACTGGAATGGCGACAATCACACCACCCGCACAGAAATGGGTGAAGTGTGAACCGATATTCGCTGCGCTTAACCAAGAGTTAAGACCAGCAGCAACGTTCATACCTGCTTGAGAACCAAGCGAGACGGTATAGGCGAAGACGAAGTCACCCCACGGTCCCATGAATGATGTCAAGATGGTATAAATGAGAATTGGTTTACAAAGAGGAATAATTACTTTGACGAAGATTTGTAATCTATTCGCTCCGTCGACCAACGCCGCTTCATCGAGTGATTTTGGTAAGGTATCAAGGAATCCCTTGATAACGTAATAACCCATACCAGAGGAAGCGACATAAACAAGGATCAAACCGGGAACTGCGTTATCACCAGTTAATCCGATTGTTTTTAAGATTTGATAGAGAACGATCATTGTTAAGAATCCAGGGAACATGCCGAGAACTAACATGATGTTCATTAATGGCTTACGAAGTTTGAATCTAAATCTCGATAATGTGTAAGCCATCATAAATTGCATAATTGTTTGAATGACGCAGACAAATAACGCAATGATGAAGGTATTGAAATACCATTGTAAGAAGTTACATTCGCTGGAGAAGAGATATGAATAATTATCAAATCCCCATTTGCTTGGTAATAAGTCTCTAGTGACACCGGTATTACCGATATCGAAGGACTTAAGCACTAAGAAGATGAATGGAAGGATCCATATAATTGAGATCAACGCCAAGACGATATAGGAAACAGTGTTAACAATCGCCTTTTTCTTGGACATCGACATGCTGTGTTTTTCGCTTGCCATATTATTGGAATTCCTCCTCATTACGTGTAGATGGAATAATGTTATAGATAATGAGTGATAAGACCGCGACGACGATGAACACCATAATACCGATAACCGCGGCTAATTTATAGTTGGTATCGTTGACCGCTAAGGAGAACAACCAAGTAATTAATAAGTCGGTTTTACCAGCGTTACCATAGTATTCTTGGACCTTTGGTCCACCACCAGTTAATAGATATATAACATTGAAGTTATTCATATTACCGGTGAAACTCGTCAGTAAGTACGGACCAGTAATAAATAACATATAAGGAAGGGTAATCTTACTATATTGTTGCCAGGCACTCGCACCATCGATATTCGCGGACTCGTATAAGTCAGCTGGAATATTCATCAAGATACCAGTAACAACGAGCATCAAGTATGGAACACCAATCCAAATGTTGATGATGATGACGGTAATTCTTGCCAGTGTTGTGTTGCCCCAGAAGTCGATGACAACTTTGCCACCGCTTAATGTTCCCAAGATACCGTTGATAATACCATCGGTTTGGAACATGTTAGAGACAAACAAGATAGAAATGAATTGTGGAATGGCGATTGAGAAGACGAGAATCGTTCTCCATAACTTCTTCAATTTAATTCCTTTTTTATTAATTAACATCGCCACTAACATACCTAAGAAGTAGTTGGTGAAGGTGGCGAAGAACGCCCACACTAATGTCCAAAGTAAGATTTGACCGAAGGTCATGGAGAAGCTTGCTCCATCACTATTCGTCCAGTTGAACAAGAGAGCGAAGTTATCAAATCCAACCCAACCGAAGAGGTTTTGTGGTGGGAAGTGAGATTTATCATAGTTGGTGAATGCCACCAAAATCATGAAGAAGATTGGTAAGACTGTGAAGATCAAGATACCGATTGCAGGTAAAGCAAGAAGTGTCTTATAGAAATCACGATCAACAAGAGCTTTGACATCGTCTTTTGCGGTGGCAAGTTTCTTGTTAGCTTTTTCGAGCTCTTCACCAATTTGATTTTGTTTGATGTTTAAATACCAGGTGTAAATGAAGGCAACAATGAAGAATAATGTCAAAACGCCATACAACAAGATGTTAAAGGAGTTTTCACCATAGATAATTGTGCCGTTATCACTGGTTGTGGAGCCAACACTACCTAAGATATATAATCTTCCGAGATATTGACCCCCAAAGAAGACTAAATAGAGAATGAATATTATTTCAAAGATGAAGAATAATATACCTCTTAGCCATTGTCCTCTCATCACTGAGCCGAAGCCCATGACGAAGTAGGAAACTTTAGTTTTCCAATCTCCGCGAACAAATGTCAAACCGATAAATTTGAACCAGTTGACAACGCCCCAGAAAAGATTCTTGAAGAATCTTCCGATTTTAAGTCCTAAGTTCTTAAACCATCCAGGAATAGCCTTGAAGAAGGCGACGAACTTAACACCAAATCTTTGGAGTTTGTTCAGCTTAAGATATTCTAATTCATTAACTTGAGCCATATCTTCACCCCCTTCTAGTCGGAATCAAGTAGTTCAGGTAAACCATTTTCATAGTTTTGAAGGATGACTCTGATTTGTTCATCGCTTGCACTGGCAGTTACGGCTTTCGCAGTCGTTGCTAAAGCGGTAAACCAGCTACCTGGACACTGTCCTTGTGGTTTTGCATATTGGTGTTGCGCGGTTAAGGCCGCTAAGCCTTTATGCGCTAAAACACTTGGTTTTTGAGAAGCGGCGATGTTTGTTGGACCCCAGCTAGCTTCATCGAATCTCTGTCCTTGGCAATCTTCGCCAGTTAAGAATCTAGCGATCTTACGGCAGACAGAAGCTTTTTTGGCGTCGACTTGTGGTTTGACACCGAGAAGTTTATAGCCATCAAAGCTGGATAGATGGTATGTTCCTTCGTTGACTGTAAAGCTTGGAAGTGGAGCACATCCTAATCTATCTTCGCCTAAGTTCTTTAAAGCAACTTCGTATTCCCAAATACCAGAGACAACCGCTGCGGAAGAAGAACCTAATTTAGAAGCTTGCGAGTTTGTGGCCACAAGAGCTTTATTATCGAGTTCTTTCAAACCTTTCGCGGCGACGAGTCCAGCTGCGGAATTGTAATTATCTTCATATGATTCAAATTTGCCACTTTCGGAGTTGAGTTTCCAAGAGGAATAACAACCGGTAGCCATGAAATATGAAGCGGCATAGAAGCCATTGCTTCTAGCTTCGAAGTTAAGTGTCTTGCCTTTATCCTTACAAGCAGCGAGTAAAGTAGTCATATTTTGTGCTGCTTCATCGCTCACTACACTTCTATCGTAATATAAGAAATATCCGTTATCAGAAGTGATTGGGAAAGCATAGACATCGCTATTAACACGCGCTGCGTTAACAGCTTCTTCACCCATTTCTTTTTCAAGATTAGCGACATAGGTGTTGCTTAATTTGGCTAAAGCACCAGCGACTTTTAATCTTGATAATTGGTCTTGAGCAAAGCAGAAGATATCAGCACCATCTTGAACGTCTTGGAGCATACTGCTAGCTGCACTTGCTTCACCGACTGGTTCGATGGTTGCGTTAATCTTATATTTGCCACCGCTAGCGGCAACAAATTGACCAATTTGTGATTTGGTTAAGTTGACGATTTTATCGTCCACCCAAATTTTTACATCATAGGAACCGCTATCGTCGATGTCGTCTCCATCGTCGAAATCAGCACCAGAGATAACTAAACCTTGAATGTTATATGTGTATTTAAAGTTACACGCTGATAACAATAAGGCAGGGAGGATGAGTAATGATCTTCTAAACATTTTAACGTTCATACTTATACCTCCTATTTCTTCACCCAAATGCCATAAAGATTTAAGACATTGGATTGTTTATAATCGGTTGCAAAATTCCAAATGTGGTCTTCATCCAAAGATGAGGAGAATTCAGAATAACCGATAAATGTTGGATAAAGTGGATCGGGAGCGTCCGCGTCTGTTAAGACAGCTTCGGCTGGGCAAGAACCTAAAGGTTCTAGCATGTACCATCTCATCGAATAAATTGGTTCATCTGAGTGAGAATAATCAAGATAGAAGTTGATAGTCATATCTTCTTCTTTAATTTCTGGATCTTCACCTGGATATGGGAATCTCGGTTTATATGTCTCACTGCCTGAACAAGAGAGGAAGAGAGGAACCAATAATGTCAATAATAGTAATTTCTTTTTCATATATTGTCCTCCTTTCTTATGGTCTACCAATCAGCACGGCGTTCCATGCTCCTTGGCTACCATCTGGTCCATAATGATCGCTATCTTTATACCAATCTCCATATTGGAAGATTCTTCTAGAATCATCTCTGAGATCGACAGCATTCCTTAAATAGTTACCTGCTTCGCCTAAACCTGGACCAACAAATAATAACACTGTTCTTTCGTTGAATAAGTTAATTGCGACACAGTTACTTGCTTGTGTCATATCTTGATTGGTTTTGGACCACCAGTAGTTAGCCCATGGGAAGCCGAGTTCTTCAATTGAGCCCACGTTTTCACCACGTTTGAATGTGCGTTTGTTGTTACCCACATCGTAGTTATGCATTCTAATAATGGTTCTGAATGCATCGCAATAGTTGTAGACGCTATTTTGAACTGTTGATGTGAATGCGACACTATCTTTTTCGCCAACAAATGTCACTTCTTTCTTATTTCCCCATTTGAAGGAGTTAACTTCGATTGGAGAGTTATAAGAGTTGTGGCTAATGATATTGCCATACATGGCTCTATAAGAGTCTTTATCAGCGACATTAGCGGTATAGTCGTAACTACCGGCTGCATCTTTAACAGTTTTGGTTCTCAATAATTCTTCACCACCAAGGATGAATGCGACACCATTAGAAGCAAATGTAATCGCGTGAGATTGGATAGAGGCTCTAAGGACTCTATCACCAATTGAGCTAGGATCAGCACCCTTATTTAATAAGGTTTGGAATAATTGGTCTCTCACTGTCCAGTTATCGTGACAGCTAACATAGTTAACTGTTTGTTCTGGGAAGCGACCTGTATTATCGTTATTGCCTTGCTGACCATTACCATGGACACCAATATTTAGACCCCATAAGCCAGTCGCAACTGCGCTGAGGAAATCATCTTTGAATTCCGTACCAACATAGTTACCGCGTTGGACCCATCCTTCACCAGGATAGCCACCGCCACCACCGTCGTTGCTACCTTTAACAGCATTACGGAAAGTATCGTTGAATCCACCTAAGTAGATTTCGTCAGTAATTGTGCCATTACGGAAGTTATTACATTCGTTATAGACTTGCCATGTAAAGGCGCCATAGTTATGAGGTGTACCACCATAATATTCGTTATATTCGGAAGAACCTTCACCATGGTATCCACCACTGGTCCAGCCTTCACCATATAGATAAATATCAGGATCAATTTGATATAAAGCTTTCTTCGCGGCAATCATGGTTTGGAAATCGATTAAACCCATAAGGTCAAATCTGAAACCTTTGATTTGGTAATCTTTTGCCCACATACATAAGCTATCGACGATGAATTTTCTCATCATTGGTCTTTCAGAGGCGACTTCGTTATGACAGCCTGAACCATCCCATAATTCGCCTTGCTTGACGGTTGATGATTTAGTAACTCCGCCTTCTTCCCAATAATATGTATAATCTTTCATCGCATATCTGAAGTAGTATCTTGGCATCAACTTATGGAAGCAAGATCCTGTCGCGGAGGAAACGTGGTTATAGACAACGTCCATGATGACGCGTGTATGAGCATCAGTCTCAGACATTCCTAAAACCATTTCTTTAAATTCTTTTACACGGGCATATCCATCATGAGGATCTGAAGAATACGCGCCTTCGGGGACGTTATAATTAAGAGGATTATAACCCCAGTTATATTTAAGTGGAGTGGCGACTTCGTTGTTGTCGTGATCGAAGGTCGGCATGATTTGAACAGCGTTTACGCCCAAGCCGTTCAAGTGATCATAACCAGTCATCTTCCAGAAATCGTCGCCAGTTTCACCTTGTAATCTTGTACCTTTTTCCACAAATGCCTTGTAGGTACCTGGTTTTTCTGTTCCGTTCCAAGAAGCATCAGCGGTGAAGTCTTGGATGTGAACTTCATAAACGGTTAATTCTTGTGGTGAGGAAATATCATAGGCACCACTGCCCCATTTATTCTTTAATTCATTCCAACCAGTTGGAGTGACTTTAGCACCATTCTTATCATAGATAAGACCACGCAAACCATTTGCACCTGCACTAGTTGCGTATGGGTCCATACAAACATTGGTACCTAAAGTGTTATCAACTTGGTAGTTGTAATATTTTCCTTCCAAATCACCTTTGACTGTGACTTCCCAGATACCACCACTCTTATATTGCATATGGTAAGCTTGATACTTATCATAAGCTTTCTTGGTGGCTTCATCTGTGGAACCACAATATTCGCTTGAGGTGTCCTTTTCATAGACTAAGAGATTCATATTTGCGGAAACTGGAGACCACACTCTAAAGGTGGTTCCTTCGCTAGAATATGTCGCTCCTAATTGAACATTCTCATTGGCGTGTTCGTAATAGGTGTGGAATTTTTCACTATCATATAATTTATCAAAACCAACGGTCACAACCTTTGATAACGCCGCCATATCGGGATCGCTATCTGTGGAAGGGTCGTGTGATTCTAATGAATAAACAACATTGATGTGCGCTTCATATTTCAAAGAAATATCAAAATCACCAGTACCGGAACTTTCTTTAACCAAATACCATTTTTGATATTCCGCACGTTTCTTTGGTTTAATCTTGAAATATGTTTGATCATATGCGTAAAGTTTCCAATTAACGCTCTTAGTGTTGCTGGTTAAAGTACAGTGAATTGTCTTCCAATCAGTGAATTGAGCTAAGGCAACACCATGGACTTTGGTTTTTGCTTCGCTATCTAAAATGGCGATGCCACCACCAGCGGCAGGCATGGTCCATAATTCACAGACATTATCACCATTAATCGCGTTTGGATAATCTGCATATCTAATGAACATATCATCAGATTGACCGCCCCAGTTGAGGTCGGTTTCACTTTTTAAGGCATATTTGATGATGAAATATAACCCTGAACGACCACCGAATTCGGTAAAAGTCGGATTAGAGAAATCGATTGTAATGGTCATTAAATCCGTATTATCGATGACCATGACACCACCAGGATTGTAGGTATCACCAAACTTGGTGTTGAATTCAACACCATCAACTCCAGTTACCCAAAGATAGAAGGCTCTTTCTTCATTGCCACCACCTTCGTTGTAATAATGGAGGATTACTTTGTCGACTTGGACGGTGACGTCTTCATCTTCATCTTCATCATCACTACTAAAGGCAGGGTGGGCGTATTCGGTCACGGATGCTTCTTTGCTATAAATAGCAGTGTCTCTCCCCGCTTCATTAAAAACTAATGCGGATGATAAGACACCAACAGCCAGGCCGAAAACTTGAAGTGGAGGTAAAAAAGCCGACAACATTTTTCTAACTTTTTTCATAAGTTGGTCCTCTCCTTATAAAGTTTAACTATCACTAAATCTTTCATATCTTATTGATTTGATAAATCAATCTTCAATTTGGTATTTAGTTTCTTCAGTTTGAAGGTCCAGTTTTGATCTCCAACTGTGCCAGGGTAGTTAATCCTAGCTTTATCATCTAACTTCAATAAATCTTGATATTGGAAAATCGTCATCATTGAAGGTAGAGATAATATGTATTTAAATACGGCGGAAAATAGATTGACATTTTCACCGAATTTAACCTTGAGGAATTTGACATTTTCTTCTGGCAATGTCTTTAACCAGCCCATTAATGTTTGATTGTCATGGGTGCCAGGATAGACAATCGTCTTCGGCGTTGATTCCGCTTTAACATCAAAGATGGTAAATTCGACGATAAACATGCCTGGTAAGTTGTAATGATCTCTAAGTTCTAATACAGATGGGAAGAGATCACCCAAGTCTTCTGCAATTAACCTAATATTAGGTTGCTGTCTATATAGTTCATCAAAGAAATCGTATGATGGACCATTTTTCCAAACCCCACGTCTAGCGTTATTATCTTCGGCTGGGATGACACAATATGTATCAAATGCGCGGAAATGGTCGAGACGTAAGATATCGCAGGTTTTCATGTATGAAGCGAGACGTTCGATTAAGAATCTATAACGATCCGCTTTCATTTTTTCAAAGTCATAGATTGGTGTGCCCCATAATTGACCATCATCACTGAAGGCATCTGGTGGGCAACCACTGACGAGTGTGGGATGATATAAATCGTCGAGTAAGAATTGATCGCGATTTAGTAAGCAATCGATGGAATCAATTCCGACATAGAATGGACAATCCGCAATGATAGTAATATTGTTTTTATTTGCGAATCTTCTAACTTTGGCCCATTGTCTAAAGGCGATGAATTGTTTGAATGATTCATATTCCACGACTTCTTTATATTCGTCAGGAACTTTCTTCATCGAGAAGACTTCTAATTCATTCCTATTCCAACGGTTCCAAGGGTTGTAATAATTTTTTTCTCTTAATTTAAGGAAAATCGCATACGGAACAAGCCATGGATTATCTTTCTTAAATTTCTGATATCCTCTATAAGGTCTTTTCATGAATTTCTTATAAGCTTTATAGAGATATTTTTCTTTGAAATTATTGACATCAACATAGTTGATTTTTTCTGCATGTGGATTATGAAGAGGAACTTTATTTAATAATCCCTCTTTCACTAATTCATCAAGAGAAATGTAACGGGTTTCTAAAGCATAAGAACAAGTGGACATATATGGGGAATTACCTGGTCCGATAGGATTTAATGGTAAAACTTGCCAATAACGATAATTGTTCTTCGCTAACCACTTAATAAATCTCATTGATGGTTCGCCGAAATCACCGATTCCGTGATGACCATCTAAAGATGCAACTGGAAATAAAACACCTAGATTATTTCTCATAATAATTACTTTTTGCCAATGTAGAGATTGTCATGTTCATAAAGAAGTTTGATGTAAATATCTTTGGCATCAAATGTCTTTTGTACGACATAATATCCACCAGAAATAGTGATATATTCTGCGACTTTAGAGGCATCGCCATTAGCACCGACAGAATATGGATCTAATGGAACAACCCAACCGGCTGTACTACCGAAATCATATAATTGGAATTGTTGTCCTTCGATTAATTGGAAGTCTTGGATGTGATATTGATGGTACTTAGTACCATAAACATCGACTTCACCTTGGTCTTCACCAACTTTGTAATATGGATCCGCTCCTGGGGCGGTAACGAATAAGAAGCCGAAACCGGAAGAAGGAATACCACTTGATGGGGCTGGAGTATTGCTACCATCACCACCGGTAAAGACCGCGACTAAAACAGATTCGGTAGCAGGAGCTTTGGAAACTGTTTCGGTAGTTTCACGGTTCACCCAATGTGAGAATGAGGAACCTGTCACATTTGTGGTAATGCGGTCTGCTTTTGGAAGGTCAGAACCGATGGCCACTGTGGTTACAAAAGTGTTTTCTAAGAATTTTGCGGGAACTTCATCACCAGGGTTACCATCAATTCTTCCGTGTGGGCCGAGAACTAAATATAGTTTGACATCACCTTGTGGAACTGGTTCTTCTGATGAAGAAGGTGTGCTGGAATCATCGCCACTAGAACCTGGGTCACTAGAAGCGGGTTCCGAACTTGGATTTTGAGATGATCCTTTTGGAGAACCGTCTTTGTTTCTGCCGTTATACATAACGCAGGCGGTTAATCCGACTAAGGATAAAGCGAGAATAATGGATGTTAAGAATTTCTTTTTCATAAATCATTACCTCCTAGTTAGCTTGGAATACCGAGATACCATAAGCAGTACCTCCGATATTTCCTCCAGCTGCATTTGGTGCACCATTAAGCGCGGCAACATTTGTGCATTCGCTACCTAAAAGTGCGCCTGGATTCATTAAATATTCATCGCCAGTTTGGCCGATATTAATGAAGATGGCTAATGGTTTACCGATACCGGTAACCTTGATCGCTAAAACGTTATTGGAAGTGAAAGACTTGGAGTATTCAATCTTATGAGAAGATGGATATAAGGATTTCACTTCTGTAATCTTCTTATAGAAGTTATACATGGAATTTGGATCGGCTTTTTGGGCTTCGTAATTCGCAAGTGTCTTATTATAAGAATCTAATTCGAAAACGTATTGACCAGCTTTGTAGTTTGGTCTTAATGATTGATCAGCCCATAAGTATGGTTGACGATACCAAATATCAATATTGTTTTCGTATTGGTATTTTTCGATGTGTTGGTCAGTATTGGATGACATACCAAGTTCATCACCATAATAGATCCAGGAGATACCTTGGGCGAACATTGTCATCGCAGCATGGATCTTCGCTTTGTTGATCTCGGTGGCACTTCCAGTCACTTTAGTGGATGGAGATGTACCAGCGGTATTACCAGAAGCATTAGCTTGGTTGATGGCTCTCATAACGTCGTGGTTAGAAGTAAATGCACCATCGATGAAGTCTGGTCTGCTACCACCAGGAACAGACATGCTCTTGCCATCTAATTCCACCATATTTGAGGTGGCATAGACATCATATGATTCATTAGCTTGTAAATTCGGGAAGTGAGTTGCGGAAGCACCACTAGCGAATAAGTAAGCTGGAATGTGATAGTAATGTGAGAAGGAGAATTGAGAATCTAACGCTTGATAATATGGAGCGGTTTGTTTGCCCCAACCATCGAAGTTTTCACCCACTAAGAAGCATTCTGGATAAGAAGCTTTGACACCATGGGCGAATTCTTTCCACCACATGACGTTCTTAGTGACGTTAGAGGAATAGTCATAAGCTTTGGTGACTTCTTTACCTTTTTCAGTATCATAAGAAGTCTTTGTGCCGGTATCAGGAATGATGATATCGCCTTGTTGATAACATTCATCTCTCATAAAGATGTGTTTGACTGCGTCAAGACGGAAACCATCTAAACCAAATGACATCCAGTATTTAGCCATATTAATAACTAATTCTCTGGTTGTTTCGGATAAGTAGTTAATCTCTGGCATACCAGAGCCGAACTTACCATAGTAATAGTAATGAGATTCACCATCTCTATACCAGGATGGGCTATCGCTTTCGGCATCTTGTTTAACGGTAATCTTTTCATATGAGGAACCATTCCATTTTTCAATGAGTTCGTTTTCATATTTCCAAGTGTAAACATCACGCCACTTAATGGTCTTGGATAATCCACCACTTAAAACTTCTTCTTCCTTGGCCCATTGAGAATTGATGAACCATTTGTTGGATTTAGAAGTATGGTTAAGGACTAAGTCCATAAGGACTTTAATGCCTTTCTTGTGCGCTTTGTAAATTAATTCTTGATATTCGTCGATGGTTCCGAATTTCTTGTCCACTGCATAATAATCGGAAATATCATATCCATGATAGGAGTCTGATTTTTGAATTGGTGTTAACCATAAAACATCGACATTTAAGTCTGTGAAGAAGTTATCATCTAAAGCATCAATAATGCCTCTTAAGTCACCTTTGCCATCGCCGTTAGAATCGCGGAAGGAAGATACGAACACTTGATAGCCAACGCCTAGACCTTTAAATGAGGCCGCGGTTGAGCTAACACCTAAAGTGTTGCTGTATTTAGCGTCCACGCTAGAAGAATATTGACCAGTGGTATCCTCGTCGACAGGATTAACCTTGGCTTCTTCTACGGCGTCACCGGCATAGAAAGCAAAATCATCAAGCGCGCCAGAAGCAACGAATAAGTGAAGGGCTTTGCCGCCTTGCACAGTTCTCCAGTTGCTAGCGCTATCGATACCGGTTACATAAGTTTCTCTACCACCATCAGAGACCCAGTTGGTCAAACCACTCATGGAGTCTTGTTGTGGTAATAAGAAGCCTAATTCGGTTGCGCCTTCATATGTGACACTGGTGCCGGTTTTTCCACCCTTAAGAGTTGTGGAAGAATAATCGACATCAATAATAATTCCGTAATTATCAATAAAAGTGCCCGATCCTTCACTACCTTTACCGACATCTTCGTAAGTCATGAAAGATGTAGACATTGGTTGTAAGGTGAGTTTGTCAGAAACTTTTGGGTTAGCTGAGAAACCCCATAAGGCACCTTCTAAATCTTGGGGGTCGTGTTGCCACAACCATAAGCAATAGTTTTCATAGCCAAATTTGCTACCACGGTTATAGTGAAAATACATATGACCAGGCTTTGACCATGAATTTGCCCACTCATCATATTCATCTTGATCAATATCGACGATTGATCCACCACCTTCGCCACCACCGGAAGAATCGGAATTATTCTTACCGTTTTGGTGTGAACAAGAGGTGATTAAAAGTGGAAAAAGTAACAGAATAAAATACTTTTTGTTCATAGTAACTTACCTCAATTTACTATTATTATACTAATAATAAAAAATAATGTTAATAAAGCATTTTCGTTCAAAGTGTCTTATTTTTAAAGATAAAGTATTAATACTTTATAATTAAAAAAATATCGCTCGCATTTTATAATTTGAAAAAGGGAATAAGTTTCTCTATGATAAATACAGCGACATGTGTTGCTATAAAAAATATAAAGAGGAAATATTATGGAACTAGCAATTAAGAACAAATGGTTATCACTTAGAGGTTCATCCGTTGTCCAAGATTTAAGCGGCAAGGATGTCTTAAAAGTTAAAGGCAAATTTTGGACATTCACCAAAAAGAAATTCGTCCAAGATTTGCAAGGAAATACAAAGTATATTGTCAGAAATAAGTTCTGGAAATTATTCCGTTATTCAGCGTTCGTTTATAATGCTGAAGGAACAAAAGTCTGCACGATCAAAAGAAAGATTTTCTCCTTCCATGACCACTACTTCATCACCTCAACATTAGGTGATTTACAAATTAGAGGTAATATTCTTGGATACAATTATCAAATCGTACTTAATGGCAAAGAAATTGGACATATCGCTAGAAAGATTTCTTTAAGAGATTCCTTTGTTTTAACTATTGATGATAAATTTGATGTCTATACATTTGTAGCGTTAGTTATCGCTATTGATAATATTACCGATGAAATGAATGAGGATGCCGCAGCAGCGAGTATGAATTAATGGAAGAAAAACAAGAAGAAAAGATTGGTTTTGGTAGTTACCAACCAGACGAAAAATCAATCGAAAGACAAAACCTCGCTAAGCTCGAAAGAGAGAAATATAAAGCGGGAAATGGACTTAGAATCCCCGCCCGTCTTTTGTGTATCTTTGGTGCTATCGCCTCCACGATTACCATGATGTATTATCTCCTACCGATTTTCTCCGCGTTTATCGGTGCTTTAATCGCTGTTTTTCTTATCTTCTTTATGATCTTCTCGGTTATCATTACCATCGGTCTCATTCTTATGAATGATGGTTATCGTAACTGGATTGGTAATCACATGTTTGATGTTCCAAACTGGTTCTTCAATATTGCTAAACATATCACTGAATTAAGCAAATATTTCTTGATTACCGCAATACCGGCATTAGTGTTCTGTTTAGCAGGTCTAATTCTCGCAATTGTGGGGGTCAGTGAAAAACATAAAAAATTCGTTGGCATTCTCGTTGTCAGCGCTATATTCTTCGTCAATGCATTGTTCTTCACGATTCTTTACGCCATCGCTGGCGGTCAAACAATGACATTTAATTAAGCCCTATGGGCTTTTTTATTTTAATAAAGCATTTAAAGCTTTGCCTAATCCGTGTTCAGCGATTGTGTCGCAAATGATATCGGCTTCTTTTTGGGCATCTTCACTACCGTTACCCATACAGATAGATACGCCCACTTCTTTAAACATAGATATATCATCAAAGGAATCGCCAGCACCTAAAGATTCTGACTTGTTAATTTTTAAATAATCTAATACTTTTCTAATCGCCGCACTTTTGGTGTTTTTATAATATCCGACATCCACACCATGAGAATCAAACCTTAAATAATTCATCTCTTTAGGGAATTCTTTCTTTAATATTTCATCATATTTTTCCGGCGCAAAAAGAAGAATCGCGGAGACACCTTTATTTTGGTATTTTCTCACCTCTGGAATAACTTCGTGATAAATAGAAAAATAATTATGAACATATTGATTCGCAGGACTTGTGAAATATCTTTCTTTGTCCGTTGATAATTCAAGCACTAAGTGATGCTTGTTCGCAGTTTTCTCAATACTTCTAACGATATCTTCCGGGATGATATTAGAGAAGAATAATTCTTCTTTAATAAATATCACACCACCATTTGTGCAAATAATCCCGTCTGGTTTGAGAATATCTAATAGACCAGTATCAGTCACTGAATCATATGGTCTAGCGGTGCACAAATAAAGGAGGAGGCCTTGTCTTTGATATTCTTTCAAAATATCTAAAGTTTGATAATCCCAGTCGAGGATATCATGATCTAATAAAGTCCAGTCTATATCGATAAAAGCAATTTTGAAATTCATAGAGATATTATAACATTATTCTTTAGAATAAATAAAATGCCGTTTTCACGACATCTTATAGTTTATTAAGTACTTCTTCAACGAGAATCTTTTTTGTAATTCCGAATTTATCATCTTCACTTCTTTGAATAGAAATAGCTAAATCTTGCTTTGGATAGATGATTGTTAATTGACCGAATGCCCCATCAGCGCGTATACCATTACCTTCTGGTGTATGCCACATCTGATAGGAATAATCACCCCAGTCCCAGTTATTTGTATTAACAACTGTATTTAATAAGGTATCAATATATGATTCACTAATGAGTTGTTTGCCGTTATGTTTTCCTTTATTTAAAAATAAGATTCCTAATTTGTTCATCTCTTCACAATCTAATTCTAACCCGGAAGCCCCAAAACAGTGCCCCTGAGCGTCTTTTTCCCAAATAGCGTTAAAGATACCCATCGGGTTTAAAAATCTTTCGGAGACGACATCTAAGAGACTCTTTTGGAAAGCCTTTTCTAACATTCTCACTAATAAATAAGTGTCGGCGTTGCTGTACCAAAAAACAGTTCCTGGTTCATGTTTTAAAGGATGGGATAAAGTAAATGAAAGATAATCATCGATTCCTAAACGATCATTTTTCATTAAAAGTCCTTCACCAAAACCACTAGTCATGGTTAAAAGGTGTCTGACTTTTATTTTATAAAACTCATCGTATTGTTCTGGAGTTATCTCGTCTTTAATATAATCCACTAAATGATTATCTAAATGTAATAAGCCTTCTTCTAGAGCAATACCAAAGGCAAAAGAAACATATGTTTTGGAATGGGAATAGATATTGCGACGATGTTTTGGTAAATAATATTTATCAAAGAATTTACCCTTAGAAGTAGATACCACGATTGACTCAATAGCGCCACCTTCTTTCTCTAATCGATTAAGGAAATTATTAATCAAAACTACAACATCATCTTTTTTCATATGAAACACCCTTTTAATATTCTATCACATGTGTTTAACACAAAAATAAAAGAGCGGAAATCCGCTCTTATAATTTATTTATAAATTAGTTTTCTTTCTTTTTACGAAGAAGGAAGAATGCGCCTAAGGCTGCAACGGAGACAACACTAATTGCGAGAACAATAATAATTGTTGGGTTGTTGTTACTATTATTTGCCTTCATAAATGAAGCGCTTGCTGGACTAATTGTTTGACCCCAGATAAAGTCTGGACAATTTGTTGTGCCATATTTTGTAACGATATACTTGTATGCTTTGACAACCTTGTGTGCATCATCGACATCACTGCCACCATTGAAACCAATATTTCTAATCTCAGTTTTTGCATCAGCGGTTAAGCCACTATATAAGGTAGATAATGAAGACCAAGTGTCCTTTAAATCGTCCAAATCGGTATTGCCATATTGAGCATCACAAACTTCAGCTATGTCTGTTAAGAATGTTGAACAGAATGCATCTAATGGCATGCCTTTAGCAACATAAATTGCGGAATGTTCATTAACATAAATGGAATATGTCCCGGCTGCTAATTGAACGTTATCGCCAACAGTTGTAATGCCATCTGTTCCGTCAAATTCAGCACCAAAATTCAACCATAAATTTGTAAGATTGAAATAGGATCTGACTCTAAATTCTACAGTTTTATTAACTGTTAATACGTAGTTTGCTTTATTTCCTTCGCCACTCAATGAATTCATTTTTAATGAACCCGAGTATTTCCAAGGATTACCAGCACTTCCAATCGCAGAAACGAAATTGGAATCACCGACTAAATAATAACCATCGGTCGCGGGACAATCTGTATAAACAGATGTCTCATCCCAATGTGAATTGTAGTCACTTCCGGTTTGCGATTCATCAATAACGAGAACATCACCTAAGTGTGAAGATAAATCGGTAATGTTTCCGGTTTGACTAGACCCATTATTCATAATAAAGCTTGGATAAGATTCACTTAAAGCCACTTGATACATTGGGGCTCTTCCTAATGTTGTTTGAGAAATACCACTATGTGTTCCTGGCCAAGACATTGATTTAACGGATACATTTTGTCCAAAACCATAAACATTAATGTTTGCAAATGTATCTCCTAATACGCTATGTGGATCATATACATAGAAAGAATTTGTGGTACTAGAAGGATCATCTAATTCAAACTCTGCAAAAGTATAATTGAACCAAGCATGATACCAGTTATCTTTATCGTAATGCCAACTGGTAAATGTGATGACATAAGAATGACCTGGTTTTAAAGGAGTTGTCGATCCCAATTTAATAGTAGAATAATTTGTATCATAATCTTGGGATCCGCTTGATGGATGTCTATATTGACCTTGATTATTTGTAAAATAACAATTCAAAGATGTTTGATTTGAGTTAGTAGAATATTGGTATTTATATTGACCAGCATATGCATCAACACCAGAAGAAGTTGCGGTTGCAGCACTCCATGAGTTGTTAACAGCAATATTCACTGTGCCCATATCGCTCCAACCGGAAACACCAGCAAAATAAATTGTGATTTTTCCTTCATCACCATAAGCTTCAACTTGAGAAGTGACATTGTTTTGTGCGGACATTGAAACACCCGCAACTGTCGCTGCGGTTCCGAATCCACCTATTGATAAGGCGATACCAAGAATTGTTTTCAAACTTTTCATACGTCTATATCTCGCACAAATGTGATTACGCTAATTGTATATAAATACATACGAGTGTGTCAAACATAAAAATAACACACTACGTGTGCTATCTTCATAAATCGATGCAATTCTATTTAATTGCGATTTTTTGGAAACGCCAGAGTAGCGTATCCACAACCAGCATTTGATTAATCAACAATTCACCAATACCTAGCAAGTATTTCAAAGCCTCGCAAACTTGGATGTTGCTGATGATCCCAACAGCGGGTGGAAATACACCATCATCATCTTGGTCTTGAGGGTTAATGTTAATCGGTAATTCTGAGAACAAAGATTTGAAGTCACTTGAGACATTCGGAACATATGTCATGACTTGTCCTCTATAATCGCTAACCCCAGCGGTAACGAATGGTTTATTTAAGAAAACGCAAGCATCATCAATTAAGAATTTGGTTTCAAAATTATCAACGCAATCGAGAACCAAATCATATTCACTAATAATCTTTCTCACATTTAATTTTGTAAGCCGATCATTATATGTTCTAACTTCTATATCCTTATCTAAGGATTCTAATTTTCTTCTTGCAGCTTCAACCTTTTTCTTACCGACATCAGATTGAGTATATAGTATTTGTCTTGGAAGATTATTAAGGGAAACATTATCATCATCAATAATGCCGATTAAACCAATTCCGGAAGACGCTAAATACATTAAAGTTGAGGAAGCTAAACCGCCCGCTCCAACGACGAGGACTTTAGAATTTAGAAGCTTTAATTGTCCTTTTTGATCGATTTCTTTTAATTTGATGGAACAATAGTATTTTTCTAATTGTTCGTGGGTTAATTCTTTTCTCATATTATCCACCACCACGAACATATATCAAATCAACCTTATCTCCATCATTAAGATAAGTCTCATCAAATCTATCTCTTTTATAGAAAACATCGTTAACTGCAACAATTAACCATGGTACTGGTTCGACATCTTTATAACGTAAAAGATCGCCAATAGTAAACTTGTCTGGATATTCATTAGAAGATATATAATCCACTATTAGTTTCATAACAATATTATTCTAGCGCATATAAAAAGGGCTCACAATAGAGCCCTAGTATAGATAATCAACAATATGATTATTTAGTTAATCTTTTGCGTCTAATGACGAAGAATAATCCGGCAGCACCAATGACTGTAATCGCGGATGCTAAGATAACGATTAATGTTGTGTTATTAGCAACACTTAATGCATTCATATTACCTGTTGAACTATGGACGCCTTCCCAAATGAAGTCATTAACACCTTGAGAGGCATATTTGGTAACGACGTAAGCATATTTAGCAACCATCTTCAATAAGTTTTGTTCAGATGATTCGCTGCCACCATTAAAGCCAACAGCTTTAATTGTGTTCTTTTCAGCAAGGCTTAAGGAATTATATGCTGTTTCTTGAGCGGACCAAGTGCTCTTTAAGTTGGTAACATTAGTGTCACCATCATAATCACATATCATACCAACTTCTGTAATGAATTTGGTATAGAAGGCATCTGCACCAGCATTAATCCAAATTTGATTTTCCTTGTTGTAGTAAATTGCATAAACACCATCTTCTTTGAAATTAATGTTGTTTCCGACTTTCACAGCAAATTCATAGCTTGTGCCTAATGAATAGGTTGGATAATTTAAAGTGCCATCTGCTTCATAGTAGCAAGGTCTAACTTGAACAGGGTTTGCTGGAGTGGCGCCAGTAATTGTAATGATACCTTCGTATAAATTGGCATCTGGATTATCAGTTGCTCCTGGAAGGATTGCAGCACCATCAACGGTCCAGCCTAAATCGGTGCCAGAGAATGTATCATCACCAAACATATACATACCGACTTTTGTATATTTTGCATATAAAGTACCATCGCTATCAAACTTGGATGGTGTGTAAGCATCGCCATCACCACAATCTTCATTAGTGAATAAACCACGTGCTACATAGCCAGCTTTAGCTGGTAATACATACTCAAAATTAACGTTTTCTGTTGCTCTAGCAACATATGGTGTTACTGCAACACTGGCTTTATGAGAGCCATCGAATAAAACATCATAAATAGAAATGTCATATCTTTCAGCGTGTTCGGTCACAAAGAATTGTAATTCCCAAACTTCTGGTTCTGGATCTTCTGATGTCTTGACCCATTTGGCAAAGATATCAATATCGGCTGCTTTCTTTAAAACAAAGTTTGCGCTGCCATCTTTTTCACCTAAATCTCCATCAGCACCACCATAGAAGCTCCATTTATTTCTTGGATTTTCGGCATTGAAGAAACCACGAACTTTAATCTTTTCATCTTTTTCCGCTGAATAGTTTAATAATTCAGCACAGTTTTCGGCGGCAATGCCAACGGTTTCCATCTTTGTTGCGCCTTCAAATTTGAATCCAGTTTTGCTTCCGACTAAATAATAGCCATCGGATTCTGGAATGCTATAATCAACATCACTTGTCCAGTGAACGTTGTATGTTTTGGCTGATTTAACACCATCAATAACTAAAACATCATCAACGTGATCTGCTAAATCTGTAACGTTATCAGTTTGATTTTGACCATCACCACAGTTAATGATAAATGATGGATAGGATTCACTTAATTCTACTTCGTAGACATCAGTGTCACCAAGGACAGCGGTTGTAATTCCGTCATGAATTCCAGGCCATACCATCGCAGCTGGTTTAATAGTCGCTGCTTGACCAAATCCATAGACATTGACTTTTGCTACATCAGAATCTGATTTAATATTGCCTAAAACAGAATTCGGGTCATGAACATAAAAATGTTTTGTGACATTAGAAGGATCTGTTTTTTCAACATATGTTCCCCATGTACCATTGTATTTTTCCGATTCTGGAACAGCAGTTGTAATGGTATAAAGATTTTTAGAACCGTCATATTCTAAGTTTTCTGTTTGGTTCCATCTGTTACTCCAATTGTTGGCTTCGTGATCTACCCTGCCATCCATACGACACAAGATAAAGCTTGTATTGGTATTTTCACCAGGGAATGTAACTGAATATACTTCTAGTTCGCCATCCACTAGTTCTAAGTCATACCAAAGTTCTTCACTACCGAATGTATAAACGGCATATCTTTCTGGCCACTCAGCATTATGGTTATCCCAATTGGTGGAATCCAAATAAAGAGTAACACCACTTAAACTTGTTGGAGTGGCCTTTGCTTCTTGTGTTTTTCTTCCATTAGATAAACCGGCAGCAACGCCAAGACCCATAGTTAAAGCAAGTGCAAGTGTTGTGAAAACATGTTTTGCTTTCATATTATTTTCCTTTCTGCGCTTATCAACAAATGCGCACAATATATTAGCATTAACATTATAAAACCATATTTATTTAAAAACAAACCAAAAAATCCAGGCATAATTACTATGTAAAAATGAAAAAAAAGACACCTACATTAATGTAAGTGTCTATTCATCAATTTGTAAGGAATCGATTACTTTGATTCTTTTTTCTTTTTGAGCAACAAGCCTGCCGCTAATAAAGAGATTGTAATGATACTGGCTGAAACAATAATAATGACAGCGTAGTTTGAGGTATTGCCTGCTATATTCATTTTGCTTGCGCCGAGTTTTTGATAACCCTTGTTCATGAAATCTTCATAAACTGCAGTGCCGTATTTTTCAATGACGTATTTATAACGTGCCATGACTTGAGCATAAATGTCACCACTTTCGCTTGGTGTTGCATTAAGGAAGTATGAATGTGATCCATCGGTTAATAAATTCCAAGCGGATTTTAAATTGGCCCATGTTCCTTCTGGTGCGGTAACTGTTCCAGCATCTGGACCTTCGGTACCACCACAGGTAAAGTTAGTGAGGAAGTTGTTCGCGTAAGCTTCAGCGGCGTTAGCAGCGCTTGTTTCAATCCATAATTGTTTTGAATACATGTGATCGCCAGAAGTATTAAAGAACAAATCATATGTTCCACTCACCAAACATTCAATTTGAGTACCATTCACTTTGAAGTTGGCAGAGATTGAACTTTGTGTTCTTAAACCATAATAGGTGTTTGATTGATGAGAAACTGTGAATTTGTCTCCAGCTTTCAAAGAAACGCCAGTCTTATAGCTTTCGCCGTGATTACCATCAACAGTACTTTCTTTATAAGAATCAAGAACTATATCTGAGGCCAAACCTTTAACTGTAGCCAAATCATCAGTCCAAGCATTGCTATCACTCCATTGATAAACACAGGCAACATCATGAAATCCTAAATCTTGTGTTTGATTAATCTTGCCGTTGTCCCAACCTGGAGTTGAGGAACTGCTATTAAATCTAACAAGAATCATCATGTTAGGAGTGAATTCAAGAGAATAATCTGCCGAATAAACATAGCATTCAGAATCAACTAAAGTTGCAAAACCAGTTGACCAACCTTCGCGTTTGGGGTTGTAATCGGTTTGATTGTAATAATACATAGCAAATTTAGCACCATCCGATGCCCATTGGTCTTTCGATTGGAATAAGCTAATATAAGTTTTTCCGGAGGCAACAATCTCAGCCTTTGCTTCTTTAGAACTTGAGCTATTAACTAGGCCAACAGTAAGTGCGCCCGTGCCCATAGTGGCTAATGCGATAGAAGCAATAATTGCTTTAATTTTCATGTTTTCGTCTCCTTTCCTACAAATTATTAATTTATTGCGTATATATTACATGTGTATGAAAAAATAGTAAAGCGAAACGTTACAATTTTTATATATTGTAAGATAAAATCGCGTTTTTCCGTCTCAAACCGATTTTTATTTCTCGTTCAATTAATTGAAAAATAGAAGCGATTATTTATATAATATTAACGACTAGTAGAGGTATACGATAATGGCAAAAGTAATGACAATCAATTCTGGTTCATCTTCTTTAAAATTCAAACTATATGAGATGCCAGAAGAAAAGGTTTTAGCTGCCGGAAACTGTGAAAGAATCGGTTTAGCGGATGGCATTTTTACAATTAAATACGGTGATAAAAAAGATCAAACATTCCCAGTATTTAAGAATCACGAAGATGCCGCAAAAACAGTGGTTAATGCTTTTATTGAAAAAGGTATTATCAAATCATTTGATGAAATCAAAGCAGCGGGACATAGAATTGTTCAAGGTGGTAAATATTTCAGCAAATCCGAAATGTTTAATGAAGATACAGAAGAAAAGATTCGTTCTTTAATTCCTCTTGCACCACTTCACAATGCCGCTCACTTAACATGTTTCAAAGCATTTAAAGAAGTTCTTCCAAATTGTCCGATGATCGCAGTCTTTGATACAGCCTTCCATCAAACAATGAGTGAAGAAGATTATACATTTGCTATTCCATATGAATTAACAGAAAAATATGACATCAGACGTTATGGTGCTCACGGAACCAGTCATAAATATTTATCACAAGAAGCATTGAAATATTTAAAGGGTGTTGAACATCCAAGAATTATTTCTTGTCACATCGGTTCCGGCGCTTCCATCACTGCAATTAGAGATGGTAAGTGTGTCGCCACATCAATGGGCTTAACACCATTAGGTGGAATTATGATGGGCACAAGAACTGGTGATATGGATCCAAGTGTTTTCAACTATGTTGTCCAAGTCACTGGTAAATCCGCAGAAGAAGTCTATCAAATGTTCAATAAGCAATCCGGCTTCTTAGGTGTCGGTGGTTCCTCCGACTCTAGAGATATTCTCGCTAATGCTGAAAAAGGCGATAAGAGATGTATCTTAGCCAACAAGATTTTCAATAGAAGAATTGCAGACTTTATCGGTCAATATTATGTCCGCTTAGGTGGATGTGACTTAATTATCTTCTCTGCTGGTATCGGTGAAAATGAACCAAGAACTAGAAGAGATGTCTGTCGATTAATCGGCGAATCTCTCGGTGTGAAGATTGATGAAGAATTAAACTACACTATTCACGGAAAAGAATGCTTGATTTCCACTCCTGATAGCAAGATTAAAGTCGTCATTATTCCGACCGATGAAGAGGTCATGATTGCTAGAGATGCCTACGAAATGTGCATTAAATAATATAAGGAGTTTATATGAAAAGAGTCGACCCCGTTATTAAAGAATTTTCCAAACCTTATATGAAGGATATTCGTCGTATTCTCGCGGCGATTAAAAGATATGACAGAATTTGTATTTTCCGTCACTTAATGCCTGACTATGATGCATTAGGTAGCCAAATGGGTTTATATACTTGGATTAAAGATAATTTCCCAGAAAAAGAGGTTCATGTTGTCGGTGATAATCACGTGACATTCACTCCAAGGTTATTCCCAGAGATGGAAGAATTACCAGAATCTTGGTTTAAAAAACCATTCCTTGCTTTCATCCTTGATGTCGGCAACGAAAAGAGAATTGCAGATCCAAGATTTAAAAAAGCAAAATTCAAAATCAAAATCGACCATCACCCAGATGTTGAACACTGGGGTAATATCTCCATCGTTAACACTAGCGCTGCTGCCGCAAGTGAAAACATCGTCAGTGCTTTATTAAACTTAAAAGGCGACTATGTTTTAAGTAAAGAAGCCGCTAGCTATTTCTATATCGCTTTAGTGGGTGATTCTGGAAGGTTTATGTACTCTTCCACATCACAACACACCCTCGCTATTGCGGGTGAATTATTGAAAGCGGGAATTGAACTTTCCAAGATTTATCAAAACATGTATCTCAAGAAGATTGAGGACTTACAAGTTACCGCTTATATTTTAAACCACTTCCATGTCAGCGAAAAAGGTGTTGCCTACTATGTTTTAGATAGCAAAATTCAAAAGGAACTCAACATCACCACTGAACGCGGAAAAGAGAATGTTAACTTATTCGCTAATATCGAAGGTATTAATGTTTGGTGTTCCATCACTCAAGATGAAAATCCCAAAGAACCATGTTGGAGAATCTCCATCCGTTCTAAAGAAAAAGCCATCAATGGTGTCGCTACTGAATTCGGTGGAGGCGGTCACGCTCAAGCCAGCGGTGCGAAAATCGATACACTTGATGATTTGCCAAGATTTATCGCCGCACTTGATGCCTTGTTCTAATAAGTGAAAAATAAGTGAAAAATGTATCCAAAATTGGGTACATTTTTTTATTTATTTCTAATATACTTATATTAGTATGAAATTTGTTCCACTACATATTATCACTGGATATTCCTTCTTACAAAGTGGTTTGACTATTGAGAAAATAAGTAAGGCCCTTAAGGCTAACGATTATTTTGGCGTGGGCATATCCGATAATGAGGTGATGTATGGGATTCCTGAATTTGCAAAGATGGCTAGTTCATTAAATAAGCCATTTATTATCGGTGAATCTTTCTATGTGGAAGGTGATTATCTTTGCTTATATGTCATTAACGAAGATGGGTATCGCAATTTGATGACGATTAATAATTCCATGCAAAAAGAAGAACTATCTTTAGATTTGATCAAAAAGAATTCTTCTGGTTTAGTGGCAATCTTAGAAACAGCTAGAGGATCTTTTAAAGAAAAATTTGTCGAAGATTACGATTCTTCATTCAATAAATATCTTTTAAGATATGCCTCTATTTTCTCTGATAATTTCTATCTTGGAATTGAAGTAACTTCTAAAGAAGAAGTGAAATACGCAAATAGGGTGAGAAAATTCGCTAATGAATTCACTTATGAATGTATCGCTTTCCCAAGAATTAGATATGAGAAAAAAGATGACGCAATTGTCATCAATATGGTTGAGGCGATATCTAATGATGAAAAACTAGATATCAAAAAAGCTAGTGGTCAAGACTATTTCATGAAGGAAGAAGATTATGCCAAAATCTATTCCAAAAAAGAAATGGAAAATACTGTTAAATTAGTGAAATCATCTTCCTTTGAATTGATGCAAAAAAGAGGAGAATTACTCCACTATCCAGTGAAAGATTCAAAAGAAGAATTAAAGAGATTATGTCATGAGAACCTAATAAAATTAGGTTTAAATGATGACAAACACATCAATAGATTAAATCATGAACTAGAAGTTATCTTCTCCATGGGATACGCTGATTATTTCTTGATCGTTCAGGATTATGTCAATTTTGCTAAAACCCATGACGTTTTAGTGGGTCCTGGAAGAGGAAGTGCCGCCGGCAGTTTAGTTAGTTATCTTTTAAACATCTCCGAAGTTGATCCACTAGATTACGATTTACAATTTGAAAGATTCTTAAATCCATATCGTAAAACAATGCCGGATATCGACGTCGACTTTATGGATGTCAAACGCGATGCGATGGTTCAATATATGAAAGAAAAATATGGACCAAATAGAGTCGCTAACATAGTTACTTTCCAAACTATCGGCGCAAAACAATCACTTAGAGACGTCGGAAGAATTTATAATTTCCCAAGTCATCATATCGATTTATTATCCAAGAGATTAACCAATAAAGATTTCGGATTAAGAGAATCATATAAAAAACTTCCTGAATTCCGTTCCTTGGTGGACAGTGACCCCTACTTCTTAGAAATCGTTTCTTTAGCGAGTAAGATTGAAGGTTTGCCAAGACAAAGTGGCCTACATGCTGCTGGTATAGTTTTGGATGAAAAACCACTTGAAGAATCCATCCCTGTCACTATTCTTTTAGGGGATAATTACGTCTCCCAATATGAAATGGGATATTTAGAGGAACAGGGTTTATTAAAGATGGACTTCTTATCTTTAAGTAACTTAACAATTATTTATAATTGTGTTGCTTTAATAAATCACAACCATAAAGGTGTTAATTTGGATCCGGATAAGATTCCTTATAACGAACCGGAAATCTTTGATTTAATTAGCAAAAATAAAACAATGGGCTTATTCCAAATCGAAACTAATGCGATGAAGAAAGCCATTAAAATCTTAAAACCGTCTAACTTTGATGATGTCGTTGCTTTATTAGCCTTAAATAGACCTGGCCCAATGGAATATATTCCTAACTATGCTAGACGCAAAGAAGGAAAAGAAAAGATTAATTATGTGAGCGATGATTTAAAAGAAATCTTAGCCCCAACATATGGCATTATTGTCTATCAAGAGCAAATCAACAGTATCGCCACCAAGATGGCGGGATTCTCCTTAGGAGAAGCTGATGTCTTTAGAAGAGCGATCAGTAAAAAAGAAAAAGATAAAATCTTAAGTTCACAGAAACAGTTTATTGATGGAGCGAAGAAAAACGGATATAGCGAAGATGTCGCGAAAAAAGTATTTAGCAATATTTTAAGATTCGCCGAATATGGTTTTAATAAGTCTCACTCTGTGGTTTATTCCATTATCGCTTGCCGTATGGCGTGGTTAAAAGTCCACTACCCATTAGAATTCTATTCCGCTTTATTAGGTTCTTCAGCGGCGACAAGTGATAGCAAATTCAATGAATATGTCGCTGAGATGTCATCTTTAGGTATTAAGATGCTTCCACCATCAATTAATTATTCTTCTGATACATTCATTATCAAAGATAATGCTTTATTATTCCCACTTACATCTATTAAAGATGTGAATATCACATTAATGAATAAGATTGCTCAAGAAAGAGCGGAAAACGGATTATTCAAAGACTTCTTTAATTTTGTTTTAAGAATGTTTAATCACAAGATTACTGAGAATCAAATGCAATCATTAATCTCCTCTGGTGCTTTTGATGAATTCTATCCATCAAGAGAGAGTATGAGATTAACGGTGAAAAGTGCATTACAATATGCCGAACTCAATCATAGTGATGATGGTCAGTTATCTATCGGCATTGATTTGATTGCTCCACCACGTATGAATAAGGGTGAAGATAATCCATTAGAAAATCTCGATAAAGAATATGAAGCTATTGGCATTATGCTTTCTGATAATCCACTTCGCTATAAACATGACTTATTAGAAAAGAAAAATGTCACCTCTATTGTGGAAGCTAAAGAAATGGATAAAGCCGTTGTCGCTGGAATCATTAAATCCAAGAAAGTCATTAATACCAAAAAAGGTACTCCGATGGCGTTCGTGAAGATATTTGATGAAACAGGTGATATGGAAATCACTATCTTCCCAAAACAATATGGTCCGATTATGTCACTAATAGAAAAGAATAATATTATTCTTGTAAATATCACTCACCAAGTCAGTCAAGGTGAAGATACATATATTGCAGATGAAATTCAAAGATTGGAGGAAGAATAAATATGCCAAGAATCGTCATTATTGATGGTAACTCGTTACTATTTAGAGCGTATTACGCGACCGCATATCCAGGTGTGGAAATCATGCGTAGCCAAGATGGCACACCCACAAACGCGATTTTTGCTTTTTCCAATATGATGAACAAAATCCTTTCTGATTTAAAAGAAGGAGAATGTATATTCGTCGCCTTTGATGCTGGTAAACATAACTTTAGACACGATCAATTGGAAACTTATAAAGCTAATCGAAAACCCGCTCCCGAGGATTTAGTTAAACAATTTCCAATCGTTAGAGAATTCTTAAAAGCGTTAAATGTTTTCCAATTCGAAGAAGTCGGTTTTGAAGGTGATGATATAGCTGGTACAGTGGCTAGACTTGCGGAAAAAGAAGGATACTCCGTTAATCTATATACATCCGATAGAGACTTCTTACAATTAGTCACTGATAAGGTCAGTGTTAACATCATCAAAAAAGGTCTTTCTGATGTTGTCGCTATGACACCAGAATTAGTCAAAGAAACATATGGTTTTGAGCCTCTTCAAATCATCGATTATAAAGGATTAAGAGGCGACTCCAGTGATAACCTACCAGGTATTCCAGGAATCGGAGAAAAAACTGCGGTTAAATTGATCGAAGAATACGGTAGTTTCGATAATATTGTTGCTCACGCAGATGAGATTAAAGGTAAACTCGGTGAAACCATTAAAGAAAACCAAGAAATCGGTCGTATTTCTCGTGACTTAGCGGTCATTCAAACCGATATTGAATTACCATTTGATATTAAAGATACAGAATATGAGGGATATGATTTCCAAACCATCAATGAATTCTGCCAAAAATACGGACTTAAACAGTTCATTAATAAAGTACAACCTAAATGGAAAAAGAAAGACTTATCCAACATCGAACTTAAAGTAGTTAACGTCTCTTCCTTAAAAGATATCAATGTCGGAACCGAACTAGGTGTCGCCTTAGATTATGAAGATGACAATTACACACTTAGTTCCTTATATGGCATCGCTTTTAGCTTTGGAAATAATCATCTATATATGTCCATTGATGACCTAGAAAAAGATGATGCGGCGAAAGCTATCTTAAAAGATCCGAATATCAAAAAATATTGTTATGACTATAAGGCTATCAAGGTCGCTTTAGCCAAAAGAAACATCGAAATCAAAGGCGTCTATTTTGACTTATTGATCGCCTCATATTTGGTCGACTCTTCCTTAAAGAACAATCCAGAAATCGTCATGAATATCTATGGCGTTGATCTCGGAAATGAGGAAGAAGAAATCTCATTATTCAGCGCAGAAAAGCCACAAAAGTCTGCAAAAATGGCATATTTTAGCAGGATGCTCAAAGATAAGGTCTTTTCTGAACTTAAGAAAATTGAGGCCATCAACTTATACGAAACATTAGAAGTACCACTCATCGATACACTCGCTGATATGGAAATTGAAGGTTTCCCACTCAACGTCAAAGTATTAGATGATTTAGGTAATGTCTATAAAGAAAAACAAGACGCTCTTGCTAGTGAAATATATGAAATGGCAGGAGAGACATTTAATCTTGCTTCCCCAAAACAAATCGGTGACATCTTATTTAACAAAATGGGATTAAAGGGTAACCGCAAGCAATCCACTTCTGTTGATAACTTAAAAGATATCGCTGATGAACATCCGATCGTTAATAAGATTCTTGAATATAGGAAATATTTCAAACTCACCACTACTTATGTCGAAGGTTTGAAAGCCCACATTCATAGCGATGGCAAAATCCACGCTAAATTTAACCAGGCATTAACTACAACTGGTCGTCTATCTTCTAGTGAACCAAATTTACAAAACATTTCCGTTAGAGATGAAGAAGGAAAGATGATTAGAAAAGCATTCTTCTACCCAGAAGATGATGTGGAAATTCTTTCATTAGATTATTCACAGATTGAATTACGTGTTTTATCTAGTTTATCGGGCTGTAAAACGTTACAAGAAATCTTCCTTTCCGGTGAAGATATCCACGCCGCAACCGCGAAGAAAGTGTTTAACCTATCAGGTGAACCTACAGCGCTAGAAAGAAGAAAGGCCAAAACCGTTAATTTCGGTATTGTCTATGGAATCTCTGACTGGGGCCTAGCCGAGCAACTCGAAATCTCTCCAAAAGAAGCCAAGAGCATCATCACTAGTTTCTATCAAACATTCCCAGAAATATCGACATTCTTCCAAGGCATTATTGCGGACGCCACAAAGAATGGATATGTCTCCACTTTGTTAGGTAGAAGAAGATATCTAAGAGAAATCCACGACAGCAATTATAACGTTAGAGAATTCGCTAAACGTGCAGCGATGAACGCTCCAATTCAAGGCACTGCTGCTGACTTAATTAAATTAGCGATGATCAATGTTGCGAAAGCCTTAAGAGAAGGTGGATTTAAATCAAAGATGGTTTTACAAATCCACGACGAATTAATTATCAAAGTCTATAAAGATGAAAAAGATAAAGTGTATAAACTAGTCAAATCCACGATGGAAAATGCGATGAAGTTAGAAGTCCCACTAGAAGTCGATGGAGGATTTGGCAAAGATTGGTATGACGCTAAATAGGAGAATATATGCCTGAATTACCAGAAGTTGAAACCGTTAAAACGATATTAAAACCAGTTGTTATTAATCATAAGATTACTGGTATTGATATCTTAAGAAACTCCAGTGTTCCCGGAGATAGAGATTTATTTATATCTTCTCTAACTGGGGAGACATTTTTAGATGTCACCAGAATTGGTAAATTCCTTATTTTCCATTTAACAAATGATAGAGTCATCATCTCCCATTTAAGAATGGAAGGTAAATATTACGAATTATTAGAAAACGAAGAAAACACCAAATACGCACGTGTAGTTTTACATTTAGATAATGGTCATAAAGTTTGTTATGACGATTCTCGTTGTTTTGGTTATTTAAGACTTAGCGATGAATCTTCTTATAGAAAAGATAAAGAAATCGCTAAATTAGGACCAGAACCATGGGATGCTGATGCTAAAACCATCATGAAACAAGTTAAAAGAATGTCTTTACCAATTAAAAGCGCTCTCTTAAGTCAAGAACTCATGACTGGTTTAGGCAACATTTATGTTGATGAAACATTATTCGCATCAAACATTCATCCACTAACACCGGCAAAGAATATTAGTGAAAAAGAATGGAACGTTATCATTAAAGAAGCTTCAAGAATTCTTAAAGAAGCAATTGTTTCTGGTGGTTCCACGATTAAGAGTTATCATCCAGGCAAAGATATCGATGGTAATTTTCAAAGTAAATTACTTGCCTATGGAAAGGCTAATACACCGTGCCCAAAATGTGGACATCCATTTAGATTTATTAAAGTTGGCGGAAGAGGAACAACATTCTGTCCTAACTGTCAAGAACTCCATAACAAGCAAATCAAAGTGGCAATCTTCGGTAAGATTGCTTCTGGTAAATCAGAAGTATTAAATATTTTTGCTAAAGCAAATATTCCGACATTATCTTCCGATCAAGTCGTTAAAGAACTATACGGAAGAAAAGAAGTCATTAATAAGATTAATTCCACTTTTGGTTTTGAAGGTTCCTCTATTGATAAGAACAAATTAAGAACTGTTCTAGCGGATGAACCGAAAAACATCCGCAAACTCAATAAGATTGTCTGGCCATTAGTGAGAAAAGAAGTTGAGTTATTCTTAAAAGAAAACAACCAAGGTTTAGTTGTGGTTGAAGTCCCACTACTATATGAAAGCAAAATGGATAATCTATTTGATGTCATTATCGGTGTGGAAGCATCCGCAAAGAAACAAATGGAATTATTAGATAAACGTGAAGGCAATAAGAGTGCTCAACTAAAACAAATTAATAAAGCCTCTAATTACGATATCAATAAAGAAAAGGCCGATATCATTATTAATAATGATTCCGACCTTAATTCACTTAATAATAAAGTTAATAAAGTTATTAATAAATTGAAATCTCGCCTAGATTAATTTCTTCATGGCTCATTGATTTAATCAAATTAGCAATTTGTTTAGCGCGAATCGCGCCAGCTTTTGTGTTGCTATATAAAGTTTCAATGTCATCAATGGAGAAATCACTGGTGAAGATTGTTAATAGTCTCTTGCTTGCTCTAGTAGAGAGAATTGGGAATAAAATTGCATCTCTGACAAAGTCAGTTTTGAATTCATTGCCAAAGTCATCTAAGACAAGGATTGGGACGTTGCTATATAAGTCGAGTTTCTTTTCAAATTCTTCTTTTTTCTTACCATAACCCAAATCGTTTAATTCGCGTAAACGAAGTGTGCTATTTAAGAAACAGATTGGTCCGCGTTCTCTTCTGGCGGCATCCGCAGTTAAAGCAGCGGCTAAATAACTACGACCACTATGCTTGCTACCGGTTAAATAGATCCAAGAATTATCTTTAGTTTTAAGATAGTCATGATATCTCGATAACGCTAAATCTCTTCCGGCATTTCTATCGATAGTTCTTAAATTGCTATCTAACCAATCTTCTTCGAAGTCTCTAATGGCAAATTGATTTTTAAAGGCAATTTGTTTTAAGAGTTCCTTACAAGGAACTAATTGACGATCGACTTCACCATGAGAATAGATGATTTTGATACAAAGCAAAGGATTTTGTTTAGCGCATTTTTTAACTCCAGGACATTTCTTGCAGTAATTAATGTCACTCACAAAGTCGAAAATCTTCACAATATTCTCATCGATTTTTTCTGGTGGAATATTTAAATCATTACAATACTTAATGGCTTGTGGGCAAGCGCGATAAGCTTCTTTCATCGCTTCGATAAGTTCATCGTCGCTTTCAATGTTTAAGTTGAGTTTAAGCTTTTCCATTTTCTTCTCCTTCATCTTCTTCGATATCATCTAATAAGTCATCCCAGTTGATTTCTTTCTTTGCCGCTTTCGGTTTAGATTCAACTGGTTTATTTTCTTCTTTTTCTTTAGAAATAGTTTTCTTTCTTTGACCACGGCTGACTTTAATCAAATAATTCATCGCATCGATTGTGGTCACTATTCCTTCTCTCGCTAAGGAAGCCGCAATCTTTTCACATAACGGTCTTGAGAGAATGTTATTATTCGTCGCAAGAACGAAATCGATAACCGCGTTGATCACTCCATTTTGTAAATGGAAGTTTTTCGATAAACTATCGACAATCTTTAAGTCGCTAGATGCTGGTTTACTACCATTTTGTAAAAGGGCGAGGAATTCTTTTGGAGAACGGGTCTCCATGATATTGATTTTTCCCGCTAATTCCGTACTTCCAGAATTCTCATTTCTATTTCTATTCATCTTCTTATTTAATAAATAGGAATAATCGGTTTGTTCTTGGAATAACTTTGTTAAACTATCAAAATCAATATGTTTTCCTTTGCCGGCATAGGGGTCATAAACCTTGGCCACTAAAGAAGCGGCATCAGTTTCATTAACACCATTTAAAGCGGCCAATCTTTCGATTTCTTTCATGTCCTTTTTAGTAAAGGCATCTTGCGATATTTGCGATATTTCACTTAAGCTTTGGAAGAAATTATCATAGTTAAACTCACTATTAATTTTTCCGTTTCTTCTACCGATAGCTTTTGAACCATTGAGAGCCTTCATAAATGCGGGATCATCAAAGTTTGGTTGATAGGCATCGATGAACGAGGAAGAAATATCTTTTCCAGAATTTTCTTCTGGTTGAACGCGATAGATTGTTTTAAACCTATTCGCATCGGTCTCACCAAGTGTTTTGATTAACATTCCAAATAGTAACGTATCATCGAAGAAACCCAATGGCGTTTTTGGAGCGTAAATTTGATAATGGTACACTCTCATGTTGTTATTACTTTCTAAGAATGTTCTTAATAAGCCGACACCTTCGAGTTTCTTTCTCGCTTCAATGAAGATTCCGGGAGCCATCTGCAATCGATTAAGTAATTGATTATGAGATGTTAAACTGGTTATTTTTTGGTTTTTAGCTTCAGCTACTAAAGTAAAATAGACCGCTAAAGCAGCGTAACCGATAATCGGTTGATAAAGGTTGCTTAAAGTCTCTCCATCGTAGTCTGCAATGAGAGAATTTAGCTTGACATCAAGGTAATCATTTTCCGATAAAATAACCATGTTTCCTCCAAGTTAGTGCCTCAATTATGCACTTGGTCAAATACCTTTTCAATATGAAAAATCAAACAAAAAAATGGGGATAAAATTATCCACATAGTTATATTTACAATTTATACTTTGTATAAATAGGTAGTGTAATACCCCCTAATTAGGTAGTTTTTCCACAATGCATTTTGTGGATAAATCAAAGAGATTTAAGAAAAAACTAAACCAATAAAACAAAATGTAGTAAAGTAATTGTGTATCATTAATTTCTAGTAATTAATAAAAATTACTAATTTCTAATGGTTCAGAAAACATATTGAGGTTGGAAAAATATGATTAAAAAAATTGCTGTCCTAACTAGTGGCGGAGATGCCCCAGGAATGAATGCTTGTTTGAGAGCTGTTATCAGAGCGGGTATTTATCATGGTAAAGACATGTTTGTCGTTTACGATGGTTTAAAAGGTCTTGTGGCCGGTCGTATTAAAGAAGTTAATAAAGATTTTACACAAGATATCATTAACCGCGGTGGCACAATCATTAGAAGTGCTCGCCTTCCAGAATTTAAAGAACAAGAAGTTTCTAAAAAAGCTGCGACCATCTTAGCGGACTTCGAAATCGATGCTTTAGTCGGTATCGGTGGCGATGGTACATTTAGAGGCTTAAACGATTTATCCAAACACGGAATCAAAGTTGTCGGTATCCCTGGCACAATTGATAACGATGTCGGTAGCACAGAAACCACAATCGGTTTCTCCACTGCTTTAAATACCATCTGTGAATGTGTCGACAAACTCAAAGACACATCTGGTAGTCACCAACGTTGTTCTTTAATCGAAGTTATGGGTCGTCACTGTGGTGACTTAGCAATGTATGCTGCTTTAGCAGAAGGTGCCGAAGGCGTCATCTGCGTCGAACATCCTCTTAAAGAAGAAGTCTTATTCCGTAAATTAAGAAAGATGAAAGCGCAAAACAAGAGCCACGCTATTATCCTTGTTTCTGAAAACTTGTTAGATATTACCGAACTCGCCAAGAAGATTGAAGCGGAAACCGGATTTGATACTAGAACTGAAGTTCTTGGTAGATTACAAAGAGGTGGTTCACCATCCGCTGAAGATAGAGTCTTAGCGGCCAGAATGGGTGCTAGAAGTATCGATATCGTCTTAAACGAAAAACTCGGCAGCCGTATCGTCGGTATTAGAGGTGGCCAAATCATTGATTTACCAATCGAAGAAGCTGTGGAAATGAAACATGAACATACCCACGGTTTAAGAGATCTCATTGATATGCTTCAATAACCAATTTATTGGTTTATTGATTTATATAAAAATACAAATAAGCCCACTACTGTATTGTGGAGAAAGAAGATTTTATTATGAAAGTTCAACAACATGATGGCTCCATTATCGAAATGGAGAAAAATGCTCCGGAAGCGTTAGAAGTTTTAAACCATTCCACTTCTCACTTACTCGCCGAAGCGATTCAAGAATTATATCCTGATGCTTTATTCGGATATGGTCCCGCCATTGAAAATGGTTTCTATTACGACATTGATTTTAAAGAACCAATCGTCGAAGAAGACTTAGCTAAGATCGAAAAGAAAATGCACGAATTAGCTAGTAAAGATGAAAAGATTGTGAGACAAGTCTTAACTAAAGAGCAAGCTCTTGAAGTCTTTAAAAACAATCCTTACAAAGTCGAATTAATCGAAGGTATCAACGAAGATATCACCACCTTCACACAAGGTAAATTTATCGACTTATGCCGTGGTCCACACATTATGTCCACTGGCCAAATCAAATATTTTAAATTATTATCTCTCGCCGGTGCTTACTGGAGAGGTGATAGTAAGAATAAACAATTAGTGCGTATTTATGGTACGAGTTGGTTCAGCGCGGAACAACTTGAAAGCTACCTCAATTTAATCGAGGAAAGAAAGAAAAGAGACCACCGCTTATTAGGCAAACAACTTAACCTATTTATGCTCTCTGAATACGGTCCTGGATTCCCATTCTGGCTTCCTAATGGAATGATCTTAAGAACCCAGATTGAAGACATGTGGAAGAAGATCCATGCCCGCTATGATTACATGTTAATCGATACCCCAATTATGCTCTCCAAAGAGCTCTGGATTACCTCCGGTCACTGGGATCACTACAAAGATAACATGTATACGACAGAGATTGACAAAAAGGAATTTGCTGTCAAACCAATGAACTGTCCAGGCGCCATTCTTGTTTACAAGAACTCCTTGCATTCTTATAAAGATTTACCATTACGCTATGCGGAACTCGGTCACGTCCATAGACACGAAGCCTCTGGCGCATTAAATGGTTTATTCCGTGTGAGAAGCTTCACTCAAGATGATGCCCATACATTTGTTAGAGACGATCAAATCGAAGAAGAAATCATTTCTATTCTCAAACTCTACGATGAAGTTTATTCCATTTTCGGTTTAGACTACAAAATCGAATTATCAACTCGTCCAGAAGAAGGCTATATTGGCGATATCAACATTTGGAATAAGAGTGAAGAAATTCTTAAAAGAGTGTGTGAAGACTCTGGTCATGATTTCAAGATCAACCCAGGTGACGGTGCTTTCTATGGTCCAAAGTTAGACTTCAAACTTAAAGACTCTATGGGAAGAATCTGGCAATGTGGCACTGTTCAACTCGACATGAACTTACCAGAAAGATTTGATTGTTACTATATCGATTCCGATGGTGAAAAGAAGCGTCCGGTCATGCTCCACCGCGCATGCTTTGGTTCTATTGAAAGATTTATTGGTATTATTACGGAAAACTATGCAGGTGCTTTCCCAAGCTGGCTCGCACCAGTACAAATCGCCTTATTACCAGTCAGCAATAATTTCCATTTAGAATATGCGCAAAAACTCTATAAGGAAATGAGAGATCATGGATTACGTGTTGAACTCGACGATAGCAACGATAAACTCGGCTATCGCATGAGAAATGCCCAAATGAAGAAGATTCCATACACAATTGTTCTTGGTGATCATGAAAGGGACGATGGAACTGTTACCTATCGTAAATACGGTCAAAAAGAACAAGTCACCGTTAAGGTTAATGACTTCATTGCCTTAATTGATGAAGAAATCAAATTCATGAAGTAAAATATTTCAACAAATTTTATGAGAAGCCCCTTTGGGGCTTTTCTTTTTTGTTGACAGGTATCATTATCAATGATAATATTTATGACGCAAATAAATAGGTAGAAAGCAGAGGCACCCGCTTCTCGCCAGACCGATATTAGTTGGTTGGCTAACGCTACATCTTAGGGGTTAAGATTGTTAACGGGTGCATGCTGTCATCCGTTTTTTTGACAAAAAGGAGTTGATATTTATCATCACAAACAATTTTTCCGGCAATAAAGGCAAGCCAAACAATCAAAACAAAGACTTGGTGAACGAACTTGTTCGCTTCCCCACCGTATTACTTATTGGTCCTAATGGAGAACAATTAGGAACAATGTCTTCAAGAGAAGCACAACTAAAGGCTAACGAATACGACTTAGACTTACTCTGTGTCGCACCAAACGCTCAACCTCCAGTGTGCAAAATTATTAACTACGGTAAATACCGTTTTGAACAGCAAAAGAAGGCCAAAGAAGCCAGAAAAAATCAACATGTCATCGAGACTAAAGAAGTGCAACTTACTCCTCAAATCGGTGCGCATGACATGGAAACCAAAGCTCGCGCTGCTATCAAGTTCTTACAAGATGGCAACAAAGTTAAAGTGGGCGTCAGATTCCGTGGTAGACAAATGACCCACCTCGAAGTCGGTCAAGAAGTGATGGATAAATTCATTGCATTATTAAGCGAATATTGCGTCATCGAAAAACCATCCTCAATGGATGGCCGTTGGATGATCGCCATTCTCGCTCCAAAAAGAAAGTAGGAGGAAAAATTATGCCAAAAATGAAAAGCAAAAGAGGCCTTATGAAAAGAGTTAAGGTCACTGGCAGTGGTAAAGTCACAAGACACCACGCATACGTTTCACATTTAGCCCCACACAAAACAACCAAACAAAAGAGACACTTAATGAAGTCCACATCTGTCCACAAGTCAGATTACAAGAGAATTAAGTTTCTCATCGTTAAGTAAGGAGGTAACCATTAATGGCTAGAGTTAAAGGTGGCACAGTCACACGTGCACGTCGTAAAAAAATCTTAAAAATGGCTTCTGGTTACTTCGGAAGCAAACACTTACTCTTCAAAACAGCGAAAGAGCAAGTTATGCACAGTTTAAACTATGCATATAACGATCGTCGTAAATTAAAAAGCGACTACAGAAAATTATGGATCAGACGTATCAACGCTGCATGCCGTATGAATGACATTTCTTACAGCAAATTCATGTTCGGTTTAAAACAAGCTAACGTTCAAGTTAACCGTAAGATGTTATCCGAATTAGCGATCAATGATCCCGCTGCATTTGCCGATTTAGTGAAATTAGCAAAGAAAAACGCGAAATAATTATTCTAAAAGAGAACACCTCCCAATATTGGGAGGTTTTTTCATAAAAAAAGAAGTAGGTATCAAACTCTACTTCTTATTTTTTATAACAACTCTTCTTTTTCTTCCACTTCATCAGATATGAATTTCACTTCGATATTATCTAATGCTTCTTTGATAAGTGGTTCGTAATCAAATTCTTTTTCAAACCTGAGACAATCATCTAAATGAGGTGATGTCTTTGGGGCTTTGGGAGTAAATATCGTACAGCAATCAATATAAGGGCGAATGGAAATATCATAAGTTCCAATTCTAATTGATGTTGCGATAATATCTGTTTTATCCATTGTGGCGCATGGTCTAATAATCGGTGTATTTGTCACCTCATTAATGACGTGCATGGATTGAAGTGTTTGTGACGCTACTTGACCAACGGATTCACCGGTACTAATAACTGGACATTTTCTATATTTTGCCAAGCGGTCCGCTAAGCGGAACATCATTCTTCTCATCATGGTGATGCAATAGCTCTCTGGGACATGGTCATAGATAGCTTCTTGAATCTTGGTGAAAGGAACGATATGGAGCCTAATCTTTGATTGATATGTATTAAGGACTTTTAATAAATCTTCCAATTTATAAATAACACCAACTTGGGTATATGGAGGAGAAGCGAAATGAATACATTCAATACTCACTCCTCTTTTCATTAATAAATAAGCCGCGACTGGAGAATCAATACCGCCGGATAACATATGCATTGATTTGCCACCCACTCCTAATGGATATCCACCAGCACCTAGATAGGTGTGAGAGAAGATATAAACTGCTTCTTCTCTAACTTCGATGGAGAGAAGAATATCAGGGTTATGGACATCGACAGATAACTTGTCACCTAATTTCCTTAAAATATGACCCGCGACCGCGCGTGTAATCTCATCGGAAATCATCGGATAAGTTTTATCACTTCTTTTGACTTTGACTTTAAATGTCTTTCCTTCTTCTTGCTCAATGAGTTTCAAAGAGGTCTCTTTAATGTTTTCAATATCTCTATCAGTGGTTTTATGGACTAAAGATAATCCTTGAATGCCACTGACATCTTGAAGTCTTTCAATAACAGGTTTGTAATCAACATCGTTAAGCGCCACATAAATATGGTCATGACGCATATTGATTTCTAATTCATTAAATTCTTTAAGAGCGCGTTTGATGTTATGGAATAAAACACGAATGAAATCTATCTTGTTTTTTCCCTTCGTGGATAATTCACCAAACCTCACCATGATGTGATCATATTTAATCATTATTTCAAACCCTCAACTAATTCTTCTAAATTCTTAATGAGGCATTTAATATCCTCTAAAGTAGTGTCTTCTGATAATGACACTCTGATGGTATTATGCGCTTTTTGTTCACTCTTACCGAGTGCTAAAACGACATAGCTAATTGGCTCTTCTTTGGCGTGACAAGCAGAGGTCGAAGAGACCATAATTCCACGAGAAGAAAGTGCCTCGACAATAACGCTAGCTTTCCTAGTCAAAGTGGAGAAATTTACGATATAAGGATTATCATCACTATTGAGTTCATAGAGGTCTTTTCTAGAAGATAAATAATCCTTTAAAAATTGAGAAATTGCCGCAATTTTGCGGTAATTCTCGCTTATTTTTTCATTTTCTAGTCTTAATGCCTTGGCTAAAGAGACCGCTAAAGCGACGTCATTTGTGCCACTTCTAAAGTTATTTTCTTGGCCTCCTCCAGACATGATCGGAAGGAGTTCAATTTTCTTTCTTTTGACTAAAGCACCACTGCTATTTAAACCATGAATTTTATGCCCGGAAAAAGAGAACATATCCATGTCTTGATAAGGTAAATCAATCTTGGTAATTCCTTGTGTGACATCGACATGGAAAACAATTAATGGATACTCTTTTAATAGCTCCGCAATCTCATGGATAGGATTGATAGTACCAATCTCATTATTGACTGCCATGATAGAGACAAGAATTGTATCTTTTCTAATCGCAGCCTTTAAGGTGTTAACTTCCACCACACCTTTTTCGTTGACTGGTAGATAAGTCACTTCAAAACCAAAATGTTCTTCTAATTGTTTCGCGGTTTCTAAAACAGATGGATGTTCAATATTACTGACAATAATATGTTTGCCTCTATTTTGATATCTCAAACAATACCCTTTGATAGCGAGGTTATTAGCTTCAGTAGCACCACTAGTAAAAATAAGCTCATCGTCTTTCACTTTTAAAATAGAAAGAATTTGTTCCCTGGCTTTTTCTAATAAACGAGAAGCTTCTTGGCCAGGAATATGAATACTACTAGGGTTAGCAAAATAAAGTTTCTTGGCTTTGTTATAAGCTTCCAAAACTTCATTATTAACCACGGTTGTGGCGGCGTTATCTAAATAGATAATATTATCTGCCATTACTACCAGAATCCTCTACGTGCATGCGGCGGTAAATGGCGTTAGCGTCATGATAAACTTTGACGAATTCTCCTTTAAAGAAGGAATCTTCAAGTTGAGATAATTGATGATGGACGTCCGCTTGATGGTTACGATCTCTATTAGCGTAGACAATCGCACTTTCCGCGAGTTGTTGTTCACGGTATTTGTTATCGACATCATCAAATAGTTTATTAGCAATGTTCTTTAATTGTTCAACTTTATCGTTAACAATAGCGACATCAATTGGTTGAACTTTCAAAGAAAGGTCGATTTCATTTAATAATTGATAGCAGGATTCAAATTGGTCGTTATATTGTTCGGCGAATGAAGAGATACTGATTTCTCTAAGAATAGATTCGCTTTGTTTACAACGGTAGAAATAAATAAAGACCAAGGAATATGCTTCTTCACAAGAAGTTCTCAATGATTCAATGTAGGCTTTGAAGTCGTTCAAACCTTTGTTAGCGACATCATAGTCTTGTTGTAAATCATCGAGTTTTTTACGAAGAATACTATATGGTTGTTTAGTTCCAGAGTGGATGAAGTTATCAAGAGTTCTCTTACTACCACCCATCTTGTTCATACTTTCTTTTAATTCTTCGATGTGTTGTTTTTGTTCATTAGAAATAATGTAGATTTTTTCCACATCAGGAAGTAATGAACACACCTTTAAGAATTCTTTTTCTAAAGAAATGGCGGCTCTATATAAATGATCAGCGGCTTCTTCAAAGATAGCTTTGTCATCCACTTCTACATTCAAAAGTTCTCTTGTCTTTTCAATTTCTCTTTGGATATTTTCAATCTTTTCGGAAGCACCTTTGGTTTGTAAATTAATTAATTGTTTTTTGAGGTCTTCAATAACTTTCTTCCATTCATCAACATGGTGACGGAAAGATAAATTAAATAATGGGACACCTCTTCTTTCCACAGCGGTATATTCATTAGTTAATTGTTCAATCTTTTCTGGTAAAACAGATTGCACCATAATGCAGAGGTTTGGAAGTTGAGATAAGGCTTCTTCTAAAGCAGCGATAACTTTGGAAATAACAGGAAGTAGTTCATTGGCTTCTTCGTATTCCGCACTTTCGATATGGTTTTCAAATTCCACGAAAGAAGTATCTAATTTCTCAAATACTTTGTTGAAAGAAACAGCGACTAATTCAAGGTCGTTAGAGTTAGAGTAGAAGATTTGTTTAACACGACGGTAATTCTCTTTGAGTTTTAAGATCGCCTGTCTAGCTTCTTCTTCTGGTTTGATGATTTCATATAATTCCGCATCTAAGTTGTTAACCGCTTCTTCAAAAATAGCGATAGCTTTCTTTGCATCAGCAATAACCATCTTGATGTTTTTGAATTGGTTAGAGGCCACTAATGAATTAAGTTGCTTAATCATAGATTCAGCAAATTTGTCATCGTTATCAAAGACTTCTTTAAATCTCTTGGAGTAGGTATTGTACTTCTCAACATAAAGAAGATTAGTTCTACTAACGATTTCTAAGTGATGGATATATTGGGAATCTTGACCCACTAATAAGGCATCAAAATAAGAGAATTTTCTTTCTAATTCACGAACTTGTCTTTTATAGGAATTTCTGGAGAAAACAAAGATGTAAAGTAGTATTCCGAGAGCGGCCAAAACGGCAACAATCCCGATGATGATTAAGACAACTGCAACTGGTTTCATAATTAATTCTCCTTATTCGTTCGTGATATATTTAGCTACATTTAAAATGTAAGTCAGCATATGACTCTATAATATTGTAAGGTTAAAAGGGTTAAAGAATAAAGGACTTTTCATAAAAAATATTTTTTTGAAAAACCACTACTTGTTTTAAGCCGGATTTCCACTATTTTTGAAACCAAATTATTCTAATGACATATTAACCTATGTTTTGATATGGTTTTCATTTTCACAATATAAATATAACTTTCTTTTATTAATAAATCAGTATTTAATATTTCAGTTTTTACATTTTTATTTTTATACCACTACTGAGTCAGCTTAAAAATGATTCTGAAAATGATAAAAAATAAGTGAAGATTTTATATCTTCGAGAAAAAATAAAAAATGGTTGACTGATTTTTGCCTTTTCTATATAGTATTTACTGCATGTAATGCAGCATGTGAATACGTCTTGACTGACGTTCTCAATTTACAAAGTAACCTAAGCTATAGGGTGAAACGAGAACACCCGGAGACAGGGATTCACACCTATCCATTATTTTGCGAAAAATAATAAGAAAGGAAGGAACGAACATGAGATACACAGGATCAGATTGGAAAAGAAGCCGTCGTTTAGGTTTTTCAACTCTTGAAACCGGTAAAGAATTAGCCAAACGTCCTTATGGACCTGGCCAACATGGTAATACTCGTAAAAAGAAATTATCTGAATACGGTAAGCAATTAGTCGAAAAACAAAAATTAAGACAAATGTATGGCGTTAACGAAAGACAATTCCGTCGCTTATTCATGATCGCGTTAAACAGTAACGAAGTTACAGGTGTCGCCTTCATGAAATTACTCGAAAGCCGTTTAGATAACTTAGTGTTCCGTTTAGGCTTTGCCCGTACCCGTAGAGGTGCAAGACAATTAGTCAACCACGGCCACATCGAAGTCAATGGCAAGAAAGTCGACATCCCATCATACTTATGCCAAGTCGGAGATGTTATCTCCGTCAGAGAAAACAGCAAAGATCTTAAAGTCATTAAAGAATCTTTAGAATCAGTCGCTGCCAAATACGCTTGGGTCGAAGTTGATGCAGAAAAATTGTCCGGCAAATACATCCGTGAAGTTGAACGTAAGGAATTACCAACCGACATCACAGAGAGCCAAATCGTCGAATACTACAACAGAAAACTCTAATATTCGACATCAAATCAAAAAAGAAATCGCAGATTCAATTCTGCGATTTTTCTTTTTAACATATTTTAGCAAGAAGTCCCCCACATCAAAAGTATTGTTTGATGGCTACCTCTATAGGTGGGGGATGAATTGCTAATTATAAATGTTTATAAATACAAGTAAATATTTATTGAGAATATATCAATTAATTGATATAATATTATTAGGATAAGGGGATATGAGAAAGCATTTATTGTTTTATCTTCCCCTTTTATTTATCTCAATAGTTTTATGAAAAGAATTGCTTATAAGTATCGTATCTATCCTAACAGTGAGCAAAAAGTATTCTTT
>JBGULD010000027.1:0-6656 GCA_045114745.1 Bacilli bacterium | reverse complement strand
AAGATAATCGCGCGTTTCCACTTCTTGATACCTTCTAAGCTTCTCGACTCATCAATCACCACTCCTTCTTCGAGTTCCGTTTCTTCCCCAAACATCGAAACGTAACCACCAAAAGGAATAATTCTAAGCGAGAAATAGGTCTCGCCATTCTTTCTCTTTTTATGAATTAAAGCGGAACCAAAACCAATGGAATATTCTAAGACATAAACCTTGAATATTTTTGCAGTAGTAAAGTGACCTAATTCATGGATGATGATTAGGATTGAGAGCATTAAGATAAAGAGCAAAATGTATAGGATTGTCATTAATACTTGCATTATGAAATCCTCCTACTTTCTATCAAAAGAGAGGCTTTTTGACGGGTTTTTTCGTCAATTTCTCTAATTTTTGCATAATCTGGATGTTTATTGTTTTTGTGTTCATCCATCAACTTTTTGACGATTTCTTCAATCGCTAAAAAAGGAATCTCATGGTTTAAAAATGCGTGAACCGAAACTTCATTGGCGGCGTTAAAAACTGCACCATAAGTACCCTTTTGTTCGATGACTGTTTTTGCTAACGAAACAATCGGATAACGATTAGGATTAAACTCATGGAAATGTAAATCTTTGAATTGATCTAAAGAAGTCGCGGTTACAGTTTCAAAGCTAGTCAAATATTCATATAACGCTAACTTGATTGGTTTACGCATATCGGGTTTTCCATAATCTAATCTCATCGAACCATCGTTATATAAGACATAGGAATGGATGATACTTTCATCATGTAATTTGATATCGATTTTGTCATATGGATAATCAAATAGATAATGAGCTTCTATGACTTCAAATGCTTTATTGATCATTGTCGCGCAATCGATGGTAATTTTATTGCCCATCTTCCAGGTTGGATGACGCAAAGCATCTTCAGGAGTAACTTTAACTAATTGTTCTCTATTTAAATTTCTAAAAGCTCCTCCGCTAGCGGTAAGAACTAATTTATCAACATTATTGGAATCCACCATTAAGCATTTCTTTAATGCGGCGTGTTCGCTATCAATTGGATATAATTTGCCTTTACCATTCTTTAAAACTTTATTAACGAGTTCTCCACCCACTACTAAGGCTTCTTTATTTGCGAGACAAACAATCTTATCCATTTCTAATGCTTGAAGCGTGGGTAATAATCCGACAAATCCCACTAAGGCATTAACAACAGTATCAACTTCATAATTAAATAGTTGAAGCAAACCATCGTTGCCATAATAGAAATCTATATTGGGATATTTCTTTTTAAAATATCTAATTTTGTTTTTGTTTTTAATACAAATCGCTTGAACATTAGGAAACACTCTAAGGATAGAAGATATCTTTCTTGTTCTTTCACCAACGGAAAAACAAATAAGTTCAAAATCCTTTGGATTCTTTTTCATGACATCCAAAGTTTGAGAACCTATTGAACCCGATGCTCCTAATAGACAAACTTTTTTCATTTAGTGAACAAACTCCATCCAATATTGAACAAGTTCAAGGAATACCGCTGTGGTAATCATTGAAAAGATCACACTATCGATACGATCAAGGATTCCACCATGACCAGGAATGAGATTTCCAAAATCTTTAATGTCAAAATGTCTTTTTGCACATGAGAAGACAAAGTCTCCAAGGACGGAAACTAATGGAATGATGGAAGATAAAATGAGAATTAAATACCAGTGTTCTAAATCTAACAATCCGATAATAAGCGGATGTTTGAATGCACATAAGATAAGCGCGAATCCCAAGGAGAAGATAATGGAAATGATGATTCCACCAGCAAAACCTTCCCAAGTTTTCTTTGGGGAAACGCGTGGATTCATCTTATGTTTTCCAAAGAAAACACCGACGAAATATGCACCAGCATCAGTCATAAATGTGCCGATGAAAACATATACTATTAGTAATGCTGATTCAGCATTATCATACCAGTTAAAATAAGCATTCGTGGCGGTTGGTTGATTATGATAGAAAACCGAAGGAATGTATCTAACATATAAAGCGGATTGAAGTCCAAGCATGGTAATTAATATCATCGTGAACATAAAGCAAGCATCACGAACGGTAAAGCCTTTATCAATGATGACCATGACAAATAGTCCGAAAGCACCTAAGGCCACGACCGCGATAGATAGATACAAACGATAGAAAGCGGAATATAATCTCCAGTTACTAGCAGCTAGTTCGGCATTTTGGCCAAAGAAATTTGGAAGAGTAAATATGATTGGCCAATAAGTGAGCATTAAGGCTAGGACGATAGCAACAATGTAAAGTGCAGGATTATATTTCTTTTTCGCACAGTGAACGATTTCATAAGTGCCAACCACAACGGCAAATCCCACTAAAGCAAAGAAGAAGAAGTCTCCTAAAAAGATAAGTGGAATAACTAAAAGTATGCCAACTACCGCGGAAATAATCCTGGTTTTCATTGAAGCTTTGGTTTCATTACTTAATTCATTGGGGGTAAGTTCATTATTTTTCATTTTCTGAGATGCCTCCATATCGTCTGGATCGATTATTAAATTCGTCTATACATTTATGTAATTCTTCTTTAGTGAAATCTGGCCATGGGGTTTTAGTAAAAATAAATTCTGAATATGCGAGTTGCCATGGCATATAATTTGACGTTCTTTGTTCGCCACTAGTTCTAATTAATAAATCAACAGGTGGCAAATCTTTGGTGTAGAGATATTGTTCAAATTCTTCTTCGGACAAATCATCGATGTTCTTTTTGCCATCTTGAACATCTTTGGCGAATAATTTAGCGGCTCTGACAATTTCCGCTTTGCCACCATAATTCAAACAAATATTAAAAGTGAAGTTCTTACCATCTTTTGTTCTTTCGATAGCATCATTCACCACTTTTTGTGTTTTGACGGGAAGACGAGATAAATCTCCGGAAGCCATAATCCGACATCCATCTCTTAACATACGATTAATTTCTTTTTTAAAGAAAATCTCTAAATAAGCAAATAAGTGATTAATCTCTGCTTTAGGACGATTCCAGTTTTCCGTAGAAAAAGCATACAAAGACATAGCTTTAATTCCGATTGCATAGCATTCTTCATATATTTCGGTCACTCTTTCACATCCAGCTTTATGACCGAGGTGACGTGGAAGATGTCTGGCTTTTGCCCAGCGACCATTGCCATCCATAATGAAGGCAATATGTTTTAATTCATTCTTATTACTCATACTAATAACTTGCTTTATTATACAATAAACAATTCATATTAAAAATAGAATACAACAAAAAAACCACCACTTTTTGTCGTGGTGGTCATTTGCTTTTTTAATTATTTTTTACCTTTAGTGATTTTTGCACCGCCGGTTTTGCCCTTATTAGCGCCTTTTGATTTGTGGACTAATAATGTTGCGCCTTGATTCCGAGCCATTTTTTCGCAATACTCTTCAGCTTCTTTTTTGGTGTTGAAAAGTTTAATAACTTTATCACTACCTCTGATGAAGACTTGCCACTTTTGGTCAGATTCACGTTTACTAACGTGATACACTTTTCCTGCCATATCATGCTCCTCCTTAGATTGACATCAATTCTTTTTCTTTATCGGCGACAACACCGTCGATATTCTTGATGGCTTCATCGGTTACTTTTTGTAAATCATCAGTGGCTCTTTTTTGGAAGTCTTCACTAAGGTCTTTGTCTTCTTTGATGACATCCATATATTCACGACGAATATTTCTAATCGCCACTTTTGCTTCTTCGCCATATCTTCTGGCTTGTTTGGTGATTTCCACACGTCTTTCTTCTGTTAATGCTGGAATAATTAATCTAATAACTAAACCTTCATTGATTGGATTTAATCCAAGATTAGAAGCGTTAATTGCAGAAACAATCGCTTTCACATCGTTCTTATCATATGGTTTAACTAATAACTGACGTGGTTCTGGAACGGTAATTGAGGAAACCTGGGAAATAGGTGTCATCGTTCCATAATAATCAATTTGCACACCCGCTAAGATTGCAGGGGAAGCACGACCAGTTCTTAATGTCGATAAACTTTGACGTAAAGAATCGATAGTTTTGCTCATTCTTTGTTGTGCATCTAATGCATATTCATCCATAAATTAAAACTCCTTCTTACAAGTTGTACCAATGTTTTCACCTTTGGCAACTTTTTTGAAATTTTCTGGATCAGACATCGAAAATACGCGAATCTCGATATCTTTGTCTTTAATTAATTCTACAGCGGAAAGGTCCATAATTTGAAGATTCTTGTTAATAATTTCTTGATAAGTAATATTTTCATAAAATTTCGCATCCGCAAATTTGGTGGGATCTTTATCATAAATTCCCTTCACACCATTCTTGCCCATGAAGATAGCTTCACAATTGGTTTCTAACGCTCTCATTGTCGCGGCGGTATCGGTTGTAAAGAATGGTTTTCCGGTTCCACCAGATAAGAAAGCGACTTTTCCTTGTTCCATAGCCTTAATTGCAGCATCAGGAGAGTAGGTTACTGTAATGCCTGGAATTTCTGGTAAAGCAGAGAAGACGACGGAATCCACTCCCGCTCTCTTAAGTGAGTTAGACATAGCGATCGCATTCATGACTGTGCCTAACATACCCATATAGTCTGCAGGTACACGCTCAAAGCCTAAGCCTTCAGCGAGGTTACCACGCCAGATATTTCCACCACCGATAACAACAGCAAGTTGCACACCTAGGTCGTGTAAATCTTTCATCATATCAGCGAGATTGTTGACAAATTCAACGGAAAAAACTTGTTGTCCGTTTTTGTCTTTTAAGGCTTCGCCACTGAGTTTTAGTAAGACTCTTTTGTACATAATTACTCTCCTTTTTGTAAAAAAAGAAACACCAAAGGTGTTTCTAAAAATTATTGATTCACTTGGCTCATGACTTCACTAGCAAAGTCATCTTTACGTTTTTCAATACCTTCACCAACTTGGTAACGGGCGAACTTCAAAACGTTAATGCCTTTTTCCTTAAGGGCTTGTCCAACTGTTTTGGAATCATCCATTAAGAAGACTTGTGAACCTAAGACCATTTCTGAATAGTATTTTGTAACTTTGGCATCGATGATCTTGGATAACATTTCGGCTGGTTTTCCAGCGAGTTTTGGATCGTTCTTCGCGGCTTCTAATTGCACTTCTTTTTCGTGGGCAACTTCGCTTGGAGCGACATCGTCTAATGATAAATATTGTGGGTTATTGGCCGCAATGTGCATTGCTAAGCCTTTACCGAATTCGGCATCTTCTTTATCAAGAGCGACAGCAACAGCAATCTTACCACCCATGTGGATGTAGCTTGCGATATATGCGGCATCTTTAGAATCGAAGATAACGAATCTACGAAGATCAAATTTTTCACCCATCTTAACTGTTGCATCAGCAAATAATTCAGATGTTAATTCTTTTGCTTCTTCAACATTAGCAGGTCTTTTTGAAAGAATGATATCGGCAACACTATCCACTAATTCGCGGAAAGCATCACCTTTAGCAACGAAGTCTGTTTCACAGTTAACTTCGAGAACGACGACTGAACCACATTTGTCACATCTTTTAGCAATAGCTAAACCTTCAGCAGCAATACGTCCAGCTTTTTTCGCGGCTTTGGCTAAGCCTTTTTCACGTAAATAATCGGAAGCTTTATCTAAATCGCAATCGTTAGCTAATAAAGCACCTTTGCAATCCATCAAACCGGCACCGGTTCTTTCACGTAATTCTTTAATTAAATCAATTAAGTTAGCGGCCATTATTTGTTTTCTCCTTCGGCTTCAGCTTTTGGGGCTTCTTTGGCTTCTTTTGGTTCGGCTGGTTTTTTACGAGGAGCTGGTTTCTTGGCAGGTTTTTTGCCTTCTTCACCATTAGCAGCGGCTCTAGCAGCTTCACGTTCAGCTTGTTCACGTTCAAATGCTTCTTGACGAGCAGCTCTTTCAGCTCTAATTCTCGCTAATTTTTCAGCGTTTTCTTTTTCTGTTTGACGGATGACGTCTTTCATAGTGACAGATTCACCTTCATCTTTGATGTAAGCAACGACTGGTAAACCACCCTTACTTTCAACGATGGCATCAGCGATAACCGCTAAGATTAAGCTGACGGAACGGATCGCGTCATCATTTGCAGGAATGACATAGTCAACGACATCTGGATCGCTGTTTGTGTCAATGATACCGAAGACAGGAATGTGTAATTTACGAGCTTCAGCAACTGCGTTGTGTTCAATGCGTGGGTCAACAACGAAGACTGCATTAGGAACTTTTCTCATTTCCTTAATACCTTCTAAGTTCTTGGCTAATTTTTCTTTTTCTTTTCTGAGTTGAGCAGCTTCTTGCTTTGGAAGGAGATCTAATTCGCCTTCTTCTTCTCTTCTCTCTAAGTCTTTTAAGTATCTAATACGGGATTGGATGGTTTTGAAGTTTGTTAATGTACCACCTAACCAACGGTTGTTGATATAGAAAGAACCAGAACGTAAAGCTTCAGCTTGAACGGCTTCTTGGCATTGTCTCTTTGTACCAACAAATAAGACCTTTCCACCATTATCAACGATTTCTTTCATTGCTTTATAAGCAACTGTGACTAAATCAACTGTTTGTTGTAAGTCTAAGATGTAAACACCATTACGAGCACCATAGATGTATTTTTTCATCTTTGGGTTCCATC
>JBGULD010000026.1:0-34110 GCA_045114745.1 Bacilli bacterium | reverse complement strand
TGCGACCATGTCTTCTTTTTTGTATCCGTGCATCATCGCATTATAAATAGCGTTTCTTTCAGCGCACATGCAAAGAGGATAGGAAGAATTTTCCACATTTGCGCCTAAGAAGATTTCTCCATCTTTGGTTAACACCGCTGCACCAACGGCAAAGCGGGAATAAGGTGAGTAGGAAAGTTTTCTTGCTTCTTTGGCTTTTAAGATTAGATTTTCTTTGTTCATAGTTAATTCTCCTTTGGAGGTAAGATTTCATCTTGTAATTTGAACATTACCTCTTCATCTTCTTTGTTCATGTGGTCGTAACCGAGTAAATGCAATAATCCATGGACGAATAAGAATAGTAATTCTCTTCTTAATGGATGCGCATATTCCTCAGCCTGTTGTTTGGCTTTGTCAATCGAAATATAAATATCGCCCAAACAAACCGGACCTTTTCCATGGAGCATTTGTTCCTTATCTTCCTCATTATCTAGGAAAGCAAAGGAAATGACATCTGTGGGAGAATCCACTCCGCGATACTGACGGTTCATCTTGTGAATGAATTCATTATCGACGAATGTCACACTGACGATTGGATCACATTTCAGTTTGAGATGTTTAAAAGTTTTTTCTAACAAAGTTAGATAAATACCTTCATATTCCTCATAACCCGCAATTTGTGAATCGAAATCTAATTCCATGGGGTAATATAATACCACATTTATGTGAAATGCTGTATTTCAAAATGAGAAAACTTACTTTTTCGTCGAATTATTGAGTTTGATTTTCGCCAAGTTATATTCTTGGATGCGGTCAGAAAAGCCGAAGAGTTGATTGATGGATTTATAAAGGGTTAAAGAAATGCATGAGTAGAAGATGAGATATGGGAACGAGGAAATATCGCATAGTCTCATAGTCAACAAAGTTGTCAGAATAATTAAACCAGCATAGATGTAGCGTAATGCGATATCGAAATAGCCATAACTATAGGCTTTGGAATGCACCACTTTAATCTTCGCTCTTAATTGTTCAGCATTCTTCGCGTTATCCAAATCTTCTTCGAGTTCATTAATTTCGTTTTTCTTTTTCTTAATGACTGGTTCCACGATTAAAGTGTCGATGCCCGCCATCAGAAGTGGAACGATAACTAAGAATGCATTTTTCATATCATTTAAAAGAATGATGGTCACCATTGCTAAAGCAAAAACTAATAAGAGAATGTAAATCATCGGAGATGTTAAAGCTAATCTTTTATATCTTTCATATTTCTCGATATAGCTTCTGAATTTGCCATTTGGTAAAACACCTTCCGAGAAATAATAATCATCTAGTTTTTTCATTGTGGAAAAAGAAAGTGCTTTGACAATTAATTCAGTGACTATCGCTAGAGATAAGAATATCGCAGGAATATAAATAGGCGTATCATCTTTGATGAAATAAACACCGAATACGGCGAATAGACCGACAATAAATTGTACGATTCCTAAGAATACTTTGTTTGATGTGGTTAAAGGGTCTTTAATCTTATAGGTGCATTTCTTTGGTTCAAAACTTTCAATTAATAGACAAGTGCCATCCCAAATGTTTTGGAATTCGGATAGTCTCATCACCACTTTCCCTTTCTTTGGATCGAGGTAAGTAATCTTCTTCTCATTGACCTTCGTTACTAAAACTGCGTGTAATGCCCCATTATTCAGGGTTATAGTCGCGATTAAAGGTAATTTCTTGCAACTACTCAAAGTTTCCCTTTCCGTCGCTCTAACGGCCTCTAAATTTAATCCATATCCTTTCGCGATATCCATCAAATCGGAGTAGGAATAAAAACCGTGTTCCTCTTTTTGCGGTAAGAAAAGATAATTTTTGTCCTTGTTTATCGTGGCTAACATCATCTTAAGACAAGTAAAACCGCAATCGTCTTTTTGTGTCTGTGGGATATAAAACATAAATTGCCCTCCTATTGTACAATTAGGTTTTTTTGGCAATTCTGTCTCAAAAAAATTTTAGCAAAAAGAAAAGACTCATTAATGAGTCTTATTTTTTAAACATTTTCTTAAACTTGGTGAAGAAGTTATCACCGTTCTTGTTTGTCTCGCCACGGAATTTTTCTAATAATTCTTTCTGAGATTTATTGAGCGTGGTCGGCACTTTGATGATTAGCTTCACGTATTGATCGCCAGGTTTTCCGCTTCTTAAGTCTTTAACACCACAACCCTTCATTCTCATGATTTGGTTTGGTTGACTACCAGCAGGAATCGTTAATGTCACATCGCCGTAGACAGTTGGAACATCAATCTTGGTGCCAAGTGTGGCGTCGACAAAGTCGATGGGGATATCGAGTTCAATATCGTTACCTTCACGTTTGAAGTATTGATGTTCTTTGACTAATATCTCGATATAAAGGTCGCCATTTGGTCCACCATTATAGCCTCTTTCACCATTTCCTCTTGAAATGATTTGTTGTCCTTCTTTAATACCAGCAGGGACGTGAACTTTGATATTTTTCTTTTTATGAATGTAGCCTTTGCCACCGCAATCTTTACATTTATCTTTGATAATTTTGCCAGTTCCACCACAGGTTGGACAGACTTCTTGAGAGGTGACAGTTCCAAATAAGGACTGTCTTCTCATAGAGACATAACCATTACCGTGACATTGAGAACAGGTTTGGATGTCAGCGCTGCTCTTGGCGCCTGTTCCACCACAGGTCGCACATGGTTCATCGACTTCAATAGGAATTTCGATATCACGGCCGTTGATGGCGTCCATAAAGTCAATCTTCACTCTCTTGACAACATCGTTACCTCTCCTTGGTGCGGTTGGATTACCACGTGGTCTTCCTCCTCCACCAAAGAACTGGGAGAAGATATCACCGAGGTCGCTAGCAAATCCGCTGAAACCACCGCCTTGGAATGGATTGGCGCCTGGATTACTACCGGCTTGTTCAAATGCGGCATGACCAAATTGGTCATAAGCACTTCTCTTTTGATCATCGTAAAGAATATCGTAGGCTTCTTGAATCTCTTTGAATTTAGCTTCGTTACCCGTTTCTTTGTTATCCGGATGATATTGCTTTGCTAATTTACGATAGGCACTTTTGATCTCGTCTTTAGAGGCGTTCTTTTTGATACCTAATACTTCGTAATAGTCTCTTTTCTCGGCCATAGTCTATTCCTTTCTTCATATTTACACCGAAAGGGCCTCTTCGGCCCAATCGGTTTGATTAATTATTTAATAATTACGCTTTGTTGTTTTCATCCTTTTTGGTGTAGTCAGCATCGACGACATCATCTGGATTACTACCGGCAGGTTGTTCGCCACCCGCATTAGCTTGCGAAGCTTGTGCTTGTTGCATGTATGCAGCCGCTTGTTCAAGTTCATTGATGCGTTTCTTGAGAGTTTCCATATCGTTATTGTCTAACGCGGTCTTTAACTCATCTCTGAGCTTTTGAGTTTGTTCTTTTTGTGCGGCATCCATGCTGTCGCCTTTTTCTCTCATCGCCGCATCGATATCATTAATTAATGATTCGGCTTTATTTTTGAGTTCGATTTCTTCTTTTCTCTTTTGATCGGCTTCAGCGTTTTCTTCCGCTTCTCTGACCATTCTATCGATATCTTCTTTGCTCAAACCATTAGAACCAGAGATGGTAATGTTTTGTTCTTTTTGGGTATCTAAGTCCTTCGCAGAAACTTTGACGATACCATTGACGTCGATGGAGAAAGTAACTTCGATTCTTGGTTCACCTCTACGAGCTGGTTTAATACCAGTTAATTGGAAGTGACCTAATAATTTATTGTCGTGTGCCATTGGACGTTCACCTTGATAGACCATAATGTCAACAGCAGGTTGATTGTCCGCGGCTGTGGAGAAGATTTGACTCTTTGTGGTTGGAATGGTTGTGTTCCTTGGAATCAATGGAGTCATGACTTCGCCTAATGTCTCAATACCTAATGTTAATGGAGTAACGTCTAATAAGACGACATCCTTGACATCACCAGAGACGACACCACCTTGATAGGCCGCACCGATGGAGACGGCTTCATCGGGGTTAACGGATAAATTAGGTGTTTTACCAGTTAATTGTTTGACTAATTCTTGAACGGCTGGCATACGGATGGAACCACCAATTAATAAGACTTGGTTGAGTTCGTTAGCGGACATATGAGCGTCGGCTAAAGCACGTCTGACAGGTTCTTCACATCTCTTTAAGAGATGTCTTGTTAAGTCTTGGAATTTAGCTCTTGTTAATGTGGTCTCAAAGTTGACTGGGCCCGCATTAGTCATAGAGATGAATGGTAAGGAGATAACTGTTTCTGTTAAAGCGGATAATTCAATCTTCGCTTTTTCGGCAGCTTCTCTAATTCTTTGAAGTGAAGCTTTGTCGGTAATGTCGACGTTAGTTTCAATCTTGATTTGCGCTTTGATCCAATCAGCGACGACTTGATCCCAGTCATCACCACCGAGTCTATTGTCACCAGCGGTCGAGATAACTTCGAATGTGCCATCACCGATATCGAGGATGGAGACGTCAAATGTACCACCACCTAAGTCAAAGACTAAGATTTTTTCGGATTTTTCGTTTTCTAAGCCATAGGCTAATGCCGCGGCGGTTGGTTCATTGATGATACGGACAACCTCTAAGCCAGCGATTTGGCCAGCGTCTTTAGTGGCTTGTCTTTGTGCATCGTTGAAGTATGCTGGAACGGTAATAACGGCTTTTTGAATCTTTTGACCGATATTCTTTTCCGCATAGTTCTTCATATAAGTAAGAATCTTCGCGGAGATTTCTTGTGGGGTGAAATCCTTGTTAACACAATTGACATGAACTTTTTCCGCACTACCCATTTTTCTCTTAATTGAGGAAACGGTGTCTGGGTTCATGACCGCTTGTCTTTTCGCGGCGTTACCGACGATTTCTTCACCATTAGCTTTAAAAGCTACGACGGAAGGAGTTGTTGGTGTGCCTTCTGGGTTAGGGATGACTTTCACTGTGCCATCCGCTTGAAGATAACTCACGACTGAGTTTGTGGTACCTAAGTCGATACCTAAGATAATTTCTTTTGCCATAATTAATGCCTCCTATTTATGCATCGCATTGATTTTCATCAATCTTTTCTTCTTGTTTTGGTTTAACGCTGACGGTCACATTCGCTGGTCTGATTAATCGATCATGGAGTTTGTAACCTTTGACATGGACATCAAGGATGATGTTTTCTTCTTCTCCTTCCTTGGTCTCCACAGCGTTCATGGTGTCAGGTGAGAATTTATCTCCCACCTTTGGTGCGATTTCTTTCACACCTTCGTTTTCTAATACACTAACAAGGTTTTTGTAGATATATTGGAAACCGATTAAGTAGTTTTTGAGGTTTGGATCTGTCGGTTCGTTTTTCAAAACCGCATAGAAGCTATCTAATACTGGAAGTAATTCTTCGATGAATCCTTCCGCGCGGTATTTCATTGCCGCTTGGTGGTCTTTTTCTAGTTCGTTACGAAGATTCTTAGTGTCCGCATACGCTCTATAGAATTCATTTTTCCAATGTTCCATATCGCTTATAGCTTTATCTCTTTCTTCTTCTAATTTACGAATTTTCTTTTGGAAAGATTTCTTTGGGTTTTCTTTTTCCACTATTTCTTCATTTAATTCTTCATTAGGCGTCACCGTTATTACCTCCTTTGTTTAATTCTTCGAAATATTTATTTAATTCATCAGTTAAGTATTCGAGTGCGGATAAGACTTTGTCATAATCCATTCTCGTTGGTCCAAGAAGCGTAATTGTGCTTTCTTCCCCATCACCGATTTTGAATTTTGTGGTCACCATGGAGACATCAGGGTTTGTGTCACCGATGTTAAGAACCACTTTTTCTTTATCCGCCTCGTTATTAACTTCTTTAAAGACTGATTTGTTATTGAGAAGTTTGAAGACTTCTTGTAATTTTTCCGCGTCATTCTTGAATTCTGGTTGATTGAATAATTCATCTCTACCATATAAGCTCAAGCGGTCGCCAGCGAATCTAATGAATGTTTCAAGCAAAGCTTGGTAAACGATATCATGAGAGACGACATAGTCGTTAAGGACTGGTTTTAAGGCTTCCACTTTTTCCACGAGTTCGTTAACTGGGGTACCGATTAAACGGTCATTTAAGATCTTCACGCAGTTGACGACTTCATCAGCGTTGATAATGCTTGGAATAATGAATGTCTTATTTTCCACGTAGCCTTTATCGGTCACGAACACTGCGGTTAATGTATTTTCACTAATTTGGATTAATTGAATATTCGCTAAGCGTTCGATATTGCCATTACCACCGCTGACGACGGAGACGAGGTTGGTCATGTGGGAGAGAATTTCACAGCTCTCTTGGATGACTTCTTCAATTGATCTCACTTTTTGTTCTAAAACAAGTTGTAAGGAATTCTTGAGTGTTTCGTCCACGCTTTTATCGCGTAGGTGTTGACAATAATATTTATATCCTTTTGAAGAAGGAACACGCCCGGAGGAACTATGTGTCTTTTCGATGTATCCCATTTTCTCTAACGCAAACATCTCATTTCTGATAGTCGCGGAAGAATATGGAAGATGATATTCATCGATTAAGGTGTGGCTTCCGACTGGTTGCGCGTTTTTAATAAAATACTCAACGATATATTTGAGAATGGTATCACTACGTGTAAGAGCCATATATGACCTCCTTTTAGCACTCCTAGTTCCAGATTGCTAATTCTATTTTATCTAATTTGTTAGCACTGTCAACACAAAAGTGCTAAAAAAGATGCATTTTGGCAATGCACCTTTGGTGAAATAACAATTAAATTATCTATTCTAAGCGGGTATCAATCGCAAATGAGTCACTTAAACGGTCAATGACACCGCGTTCTGTTCGATATTTGAGAAAGTAAATGAGATCGAGGATGACAAAGATAAAAATTGATTCATAAGCGGAACGGATAAAAGCTTGTCTTTTAGTGATCTTCTTGCCATCACTAGCGACATATTTGATACCGAATATCGCACTTCCGATTGTGTAACCTTTGGTAATAATTAATAAAAGGAAATCTATTAAGAAAGATAGAAGGATTCCAAATCCTAAGGAAATGAGGATATAGAAGACCACCATTAGATGCAAAACTGAAAGGAACGGAGAAGCCACGGCAAAGCCGATTCCCACATAAAAGAGGAAATTGATGACATATAACCATATTCTTTTATTAAGTCTAGCGGTTTCCATTTATTCTCCGATTAATTCCAAGATGATTTGGTCAAGAATCATCATACCATTATAGGTCGGATAGATTCTATTTTTATCAATGATTAAAAGGTTTTCACTTACTAATTTTTCAACCTTTTCTTTATATTTATTCATGAAAGATTCTTTGAATCTCTCTTCAAATTCTTCAAAGACAATCCCGCGATTAGTTCTGAGATTGAGCATGATGAAATAGATTAAGTCATCTTTATCGCTGACTTCTTCCGCTTCTTCTAAAAAGTCTCCGGAATTATATTTTTGAATGTTCCTGGTATTAACATATCTTTTGTTATCGACATATCCAGAAGCCCCAAGACCGACACCATAATATTGTTCATCTTTCCAATAGGTGAAATTATGAAGACTTTCTCTTCCTTTTTTACACCAGTTAGAAATTTCATAATGGATGTATCCATTGCTTACGAGCTTTTCTTCCACTAAGTCATATAATTCACGAGATATATCACCATTTGGTTCTTCAATATGTTTGATAAAGAAGACAGTGTTTGGGTGAATAGTGAGGCTATAACAGGAAATATGCTCAACGTTGAGTGACAAGATATTATCCAAATCCTTGTTAAGCTGCGTTTTTAAGACGTTAGGAAGGCCGATGATCAAATCGACATTAATGTTATTAAAGCCAATTTTTCGTGCCTCTAATATCGCGGTTTTAACATCGGAAAAGGTGTGATGACGATTAATTGCTTTTAAAATCCGATCATCTGTAGATTCCAATCCGATGGATAAACGATTAACCCCATATTCTTTCATCATTGATAGTTTTTCTATAGAAAGAGATTCGGGATTAGCTTCAAATGTGTATTCTAAAACACCTTCTGCATATGGTTTAATTGCTTTTAATAATTCCAAAAACAAATCATCCTCTAAAGATGTGGGTGTGCCACCACCGACATAGATGGTTTTAATTTGCTTTTTATCTATCTGATAAGAATCCAGTTCTTTCTTTAAAGAATCCAAATAATCAATGGCAAAATTACGAAAATACTGCAACTTGGGAAAGTCACAGTAATCGCATATGTGTTCGCAAAAGGGAATATGAATGTATAAAGCCTCAACTGGTTTATTCTTCATCATCGTTTTGTTTATAATCTTGAATTTCTTTAGAAACCTTGTCATCTTCCACGGGTTGGAGAACACGATCAAGTTCTTCTTTAGCGTAATCTTGTTCGGTTGGTTTCTCTTCTTCTTTATCTTTAATCTTTGGTCTTAATACTCTATGGAGTATGAATGCGACGATAGCGATAATGCCAAAGAAGGAGATGATGATAAGGAAAATCCAAACTCCCGCCATATCAGCAAATATATTGAACATAAAGTGTTATCTCCTTTCTTATTTACGTGGAATGGGTGTGTAAATAAATTTCTTGTTGCTCGAATCTTTGCGGTAGTAGCCGAGTTCAACAAGGTGGTCCATCGCCGTTCTAGCGGTTTCATAGACACAACCTATCATACGCTTATATTGCGCAATTGTGTAACTTTTACCTAATGTACAGTGTCTGGCATAGAAACGCGCTTCATGTTTCCTTAAGGAAGGATCGAGTTCTAATAAGTGTTGTTCTAAGCGAAGGGCTTGTTTTTCATCGAGTGCGGGTGGGATGTAAGAAACAGCGATTTGTTCTTGCTTTTCTTCCACGACCACTTGTTGAGGAACTTCCACTGGTTTTTGTTCCACTGGTTTTTCCACGACTGGTTCTGGTTGTCTAACGGGCTCTACTCTGACTTCTGGTTGTGGTTCAACCTTTGGTTGTTCCACTCTCACAGGCTCTTCTTTATAGACTGGTTGAGGAGCTGGTCTAACTTCTGGTTCTTCATTGATTGCATCAAACAAAGAAGGTTGTTCAACGACATAAGATGTGGTTTGTTCACTCTTCTTTTCTTCTTGACGGTAATAATCTTTTCTAAGAGCTTCCGCTTTTAATTGAGCAATTGTATCTAATAATTCATCGCATTTGTTTTCCATTTGCTTTAAAGCAAAGTTAAGGAAATATGTCGTATCACAAGTCTTTTGAACTTCTGTAAATAGACGAGCGATGTCTTCTTGATTTTCATCTAATAAGGATTCCAATGGTAATAACACTCCGACTTCGCCTAAGTTATCATGAGCTAAAATGGCTTTTGCTATTAAGACAGCGATTTCGTCGGAATATTCACTGAATGGTTTGATGTAATTAATGTAGTAATAAGAGATTACAGCTTTGCTGGCAGCGCTTAATGTGGAATTAGCAATGAAGGTGAATAAACTATCCATCATTGGTTCAATTAATGCTACAGGCGCGGCTGTATACATTCTATCAATGAGAACTCTATTTTCTCTATTTGTGTCTTCAACACTTCTATAAAAGGATGTTAATTCGTTGGTGCCCATTAAGCAGGAGTAAAGTTCCGCCATAAAGTCGACATCAATCGCATTAACATAAGCTCTTTTAATATAATTAAGAGCTCTTAAATATCTTGGTAATAATCTTGTTGAAGGAGCGGCGTCTTTGATATCACCATGAATGAGTGATTTAAGATAGGAATCAGATGCTTCAATTTCATTCTTTCTAGCTAGATGACCTAAGCCTCTGATCATGCAGAAATCTTCGAAGCGGTTTAAATCTCCGTTTTGGGTGTTTATGAGAGAATATTCTCTCATTAAGCGGATGAGTTTCATATCTGCGGAGTTCACTAAGGCAGTGATTGATGGGCAGAAGCACACCACCAATTGATTCTTTTCAATGCTTTTAATTGTTAAATAACGATTAAATCCGGAACGGTAATTTAAGATACCACTCCAAATACTATCGATAATTGACATTCTCAGTTCTTTACTGACTTCTGTTCTTGTTGCGTATTTTCCTTCGGTAAAACGAATGGCTAGTTCATTACTTGGCATATAGACGACCTCTTTTCGTCGTCATTGTATAATAAAAAGCACCATAGGTGCAAGATAAAACTAAAAATGTACTAATTTTTCACCAAATTAATAACTAATTATCTTCTTCGTCAATCGATAAGATTGACATGAATGCTTCTTGTGGAACTTCGACAGAACCGATTTTCTTCATTCGTTTCTTGCCTTCTTTTTGTTTTTCAAGAAGCTTCTTTTTACGGGTTATGTCACCACCATAACACTTCGCTAAGACGTCTTTTCTAACCGCTTTGACATCACAACGAGCGATGGCTTTTCCACCAATCGCGGCTTGGATTGGAATCTCGAATTGATGACGAGGAATAACTTGTTTTATTCTACGAATAATTCCCAAACCTCTTTGATATGAATTAGGACGGTAGACGATACTACTTAAAGCGTCCACGACTGTTCCATTAAGCAAAACATCGAGTTTAACAAGATCGCTTTTCTTATAATCAGAGAATTCATAGTCAAAGGAAGCGTATCCTTTTGTGTAGCTCTTTAGCTTGTCAAAGAAATTGTAAACAATTTCTGATAATGGCAATTCGTATGTCAAAATCATCCTTGTGTCATCGAAATATTCAAGGTTTGTGTAGATGCCTCTTCTCTCTTGGCAGAGTTCCATAATGGGTCCGACATATTCTTTCGGGGTCATGATGCTGGCTTTGACATATGGTTCTTCAATAGAAGAAATCTTGCTACCATCCGGCATTTTCGCGGGGTTATCTAGGTATAAAACTGTGCCATCGGTTAAGTTGATGTGATAAATAACACTAGGCGCAGTCAAAATAAGATCGAGATTGTATTCTCTTTCAAGTCTTTCTTGAACGATGTCCATATGTAATAAACCCAAGAAACCACATCTAAAACCAAAGCCTAAAGCTTGGCTGGTTTCAGCGACATAATGAAGCGAAGCATCATTAAGGGTGAGTTTTTCGAGCGCTTCTTTGAGGTCTTGATACTTCTTGCTATCGACTGGATATAAGCCACAATACACCATCGGATTGATGACGCGATATCCAGGAAGAGCTTCCTTAGCGGGTTTTTCAAAGCTTGTTACTGTATCACCAGGATGGACATCTTTGATGTCTTTGATTTGGGCACAAAGATAACCGACTTGTCCAGCAGTTAAACTTGTTGTTTTGATTTCGTTAGGTGTTCTAATACCGACTTCGGTAACGACATAATCCGTACCCGCTTGCATGAGTTTAATGTGGTCACCGACGGATACTTGGCCATCTTTAATTCTAATAAGAATTACGACACCACGATATGGATCGTAATAACTATCGAAAATAAGCGCTTTTAGTGGAGCGGTTTCATCACCATCTGGAGAAGGAACATTATGAACGATATATTCTAATAATTCATGAATATGAAATCCTGTTTTCGCGGAGACTTCGACAGCGTTAGAACAATCGATGCCGATTCTGCTTTCGATTTCTTGCTTGGCCCATTCGGGTTGTGCGCTTGGTAAATCAACTTTGTTGATTACTGGTAAAATTGTTAAGTCGTTATCCACCGCTAAATAGACATTTGCGAGAGTTTGTGCTTCCACACCTTGTGTGGCGTCCACGACTAAAACCGCGCCTTCACAAGCCGCTAAAGAACGCGATACTTCATAGGTGAAGTCGACATGCCCGGGAGTGTCGATTAAATTAAAGATATATGTCTCACCATCGTCAGCTTTGTAACTTAAAGTTACAGCGTTGAGTTTGATGGTAATTCCTCTTTCTCTTTCTAGATCCATGGAGTCAAGAATCTGCTCTTTCATATCGCGTGATTCAATCGCACCTGTGGATTCTAAAATACGGTCCGCTAAAGTGGACTTACCATGGTCGATATGGGCGATGATTGAGAAGTTTCTTATTTTCTTTTGTGAAAAATCCATATGGAATACTATATCATATTTCCTTATTTTTTATATAAAAATATCTTTTCGGTTTATTTGAAGAAATCCTTTAATGTTTCCTCGACTTCGTTTGGATAGAGAACTACTTCGTAGTTTTTCCATTCCGCACGGAACAAATCTTTGTATTGACGGTTCATGTATCGTTCATCGATTAATAAAACCGCACCCTTATCTTCTTCGCTTCTAATGACGCGCCCCACGGCTTGCATAATTTTATTCATACCCGGGTTAAGATATGCGTAATCATGGCCAGGTAGTTCCTGGTTCTTATAATATTCAGCGATTTTATCGCTTTCAAAATTGATGCGTGGCATACCAATACCGATGATGACCGCACCGATTAAGCGGTCACTGACAAGGTCAATGCCTTCAGAGAAGGCACCACCGATGACTAAAAAGCCTAATGTCGTTCTTTCTGGACTATGCTTGAAGTTGAGTAAGAATTCTTCTCTTTCTTCTTCACTCATATCTTTGCTTTGCACGAAATAATCGACATCTTCTAGTTCTAACGTCTGTAACAATCTATCTAAATATTCATAGCTGGGTGAGTAGATAAAATAGTTACCGACTTTATTTATAATAAAGGATTTAATATATTCGCCGACTTCAGCATAACTTGATTCTCTGTTTTTGTATTTAATAGAAACTTTAGGTGCAACGAGGATTTTGAGATTATCAATTGGGAAAGGAGATGGAAGAATCAAACGCGGATCACTACTCTTTTCTCCACCCAAGGTGTCAATGTAATAATCAATGGGTTGAAGGGTCGCGGAGAACAAAACTGTGCCTTTGACTTTTCTCATCGTTTTAGCGATAAAGGAACTGGCATCTAAACAGAATAAATGGATGTCCATCTCATCACCACTAATATCTAAATATAAAATATATTTATCACAATAATAATCGCTCAATCTAATGAACTCATTCATGTCCAAATAGAACTCTAATAGTTCTTTGGTCATTTCTTTATGCTCGTTCTTATTAATATCCTGACAGGTTTCTATGAAATAAGAGAGAACACTATAAAGTTCGTTTGGATAATGATCGAGAATATGCTTTCCGTCTTCTCTTTCTTCTAATTCATCTTTAAAATATTTTGCTAGTTTAGCAAATGACCTCTTAAGTCTTAAATGTTTAGAATGCCTTGTTGATTTTCTTGCTTCTAAAAATTTCTTATAAGAAATCGTTGCGGAATACATATCTCTGGAACGATCAATTAAATTATGGGCTTCATCCACTAAGGCGAGATGGTGACTGGCATCCTCATCGAAATACCTTTTCATATATGAAATAGGATCGAACATATAGTTATAATCGCAGATGATGATGTCGCAGAATAAAGATAAATCTAATTCAAATTCAAATGGGCAAATCTCATTTTCATACGCTAAACGTGTGATAGTTTCCGCATTAAATGTGGAATGGTTAGTAATCGCGTATTTTAAAACGGCTTGAATCTTGTTGTAATAACCTTTGGCAAATGGGCATTCATCAGGGTTACAAGCCTTGCCTTTGCAAAAGCAAATCTTATCTTTTGCAGTCACTACTATGTCATTGCAAACAAGACCTTTTTCTTTTAAAAGTTCAACAGCGTTATAAGCACTTTCTTTGCCAGATGTCTTCGCGGTTAAATAGAAGATTTTTGTTTCTTCATCTTCAACACTGCCTTTAATAAAAGGGAATAAGGTGGACATTGTTTTACCGATGCCAGTTGGCGCTTCGCAATAAAAACGACCACCACTTTTAGCGATAGCATAGCAATATTTTGCTAGTTCTCGCTGCCCTGAGCGGTATTTCTTAAACGGGAATGATAATGCTTCAATCGATTTATTTTTCTCTTCAATGTGTCTAAAAATGATGTTGTAGAAGGCTAAATAATCTTCTAATAAACAATAGACGAATTGTTCGAGTTCACTTCTTAAAAAGAAGTATTCTTCAATTCTCTTTTCTTTTTCCTTACCTTGTTTGATATAAGTTAATCTGACGGATATAGAATCTAAATCCTGTTCCAAAGCGAATAACAATGCATAGCATTTGGCTTGTCCGATATGCCAGTCGAAATTATCATTTCTAAAAACGAGCAAATCTTCCACGGTGGATTTGATTTCATCAATGATGAATTCACCGCTTTTTCTTTTAATGATGCCATCGGCCCGTCCTTGTAAGGTGATTTCCACACCTTCTACGACAAAACGATGAAGCAAAGGATATTCACTTAAATAATCAGAACCTTGTGATGCTTGATAGGTCGCATGGATACGACTACCTTCTGTCATGGAACTGCGATTAAAAACGCGATTATCAATATCGCTTGTTCTTAATAAGAAATCCACTAGTTGGTGCACTGATAAAGTGAGTGTTTTTTCCATATAAGAAAATTGTAATGAAAAAGACTAGTTTTTACTAGTCTAATTTCTTTCCTAATAATCCTTGGTTACCATTTAAGAAGGATTTATAATCCATGCGGTTTTTTCCTTCTTTTTGAACCTCTAACAAGGACAATTGTCCTTTTCTAAGTTGTACAACCAAGCCTTTTTTGTCCGCTTGAACGATTTTTCCGATTTCATCATTCTCCTCTTCATTTAAGAGAACTGCTTTATAGACCTTGAGTTTCTTTCCTTCAAAAAGGAAGTAAGCACCCGGTTGATCGGACAAGCCTCTAATCCAGCCCCATATTTCTCTCGCCGACATCTCTAAAGATAATCTTTCTTGTTCTGGTTTAATGGTTGGGCAGAATGAGACAAGGCTTTCATCTTGTTCTTCTCCCGATAATTTACCATCAATATATTGAGGAAGTTTTTCTAAGATTAATTCTTTAGCGGCTCCCGCCATCTTTTTGAATAAGGATGTGGAATTGTCGCTATCTTCAATCACCACTTCTTTTTTAGCGTACATTTTGCCAGCGTCCATCGCTGCTACCATTTCCATAAGTGTCATGCCTGTTACTTTGTCACCATTAATTAATGCGTATTGAATAGGTGCGGCACCACGATATTTAGGAAGTAAAGAACCGTGAAGATTTAAACAACCATATTGTGGGATGTCCAATAATCCTTGTGGCACGATTTGGCCATAGGCCAATGTGATAATAATATCTGGATTTAATTCTTTAACAAATTCGTATTCTTTTCTGATTTTTACCGGTTGAAAAATAGGGATGTTATATTTCTCTGCGACCACTTTAGTGGGAACTTTTTCTAATTCATTTTTTCTTCCGACTGGTCGATCGGGTTGAGCGATTAAACCGACGAAATGGTAGCCATCTAAAATCATCGCTTCAAAGACTTCCGCGGAGATGGATGGGGTTCCCATAAATATGACTCTTAATTTTTCTTTGTTCATCTCCCTAATTATAAATTCTTTTTCTCTTTTAACAAATAATATATTATTTACTTGTGAAAATTTTGTTAGTGAGTGATACGCACGGAAATAACGATGCCTTGGATTATTTGGTCAAACAATATCCAAATATGGATTTATATCTCCATTTAGGTGATTCCGAATCCGATGAATATTCAATTTATCCATTCCGTTCAGTGAGAGGCAACTGCGATTATTTTGGTGACTTCCAAGATCGATTAATTATTCCCACACCATATGGGAATCTTTTAGCGCAGCACAAACCTAATCCTAACGCGGAAATCATGAGAAAAAACAACATTAAAATATTTGTTTATGGTCATACTCACATGCGAAAATATGTTGAAGAATACGGAATAATTACCATTAATCCGGGAGCGATTTCTTTTGCGAGAGATAGCTTTTATTATTCTTATGCAATATTAGATATTAAGAAGGACAAAGTCGATGTCCAATTTCACACATTAGACGAATTAGTTTCTAAAAAATAATATTTTTAGTAAAATAAAAAGTTGAGAGGTTTAAAAACTATGGCTACAAATTTTGAAAAAGTAACTGCTTACCTTAATTCCGCGCTTGACTTGATGAAAACCAGCAAACGCATGGAAGACATCTTCAACATGACAATGAAGAGAAACGAAAGAAAAGTCGCAGTTCAATATGTTAATAGCAAAGGAAAAATCAAAAAGTACCGCTACAATAAGATGCGTTCGCATACTTATGAGCTCGCAAGTGCTTTATCCCAATATTTAATTCAACAACCTAAAAATGTTCCAATCATTTTAAAGGTTGCTAACTCCCCACACTGGGGCGAAATGTTCTGGGCAATCTTGATGTGTGGTTATAAACCACTACTTATCGATGCTAGAACATCCAAAGATGGCGCTATCCACGTCGCAGAGATGAGCAAAGCTCTTGCCATTATCACTGATGACGCTAATCAATATCCAATCATGAAGATTTCCATCTCTGATTTGATTGAAGAAAAACACCACTATTCATTCTCACCATTCTGGGAAAACGAAGTAATCTTCTCTTCCAGTGGTACAACTGGTGATGTTAAATTGATGGTTTTCAATGGCGAAAACCTCTGCAATCAAATCTGCTGTTCATTAGAAATGGGTCAAGAAACAGTTGATATTATGTACCCAGAAAAGATGGGCAAATTAAAGATCTTGGCTATGATTCCATTCCATCACATCTTTGGTTTCGTCGCCGTCTTCTTATGGTACACATTCTATGGCAAGACTTTAGTCTTCCCAAGCAGCAACGCTCCAAGTGATATTCAACATATCTGTCAAAAAGTCGGTATTACCCACGTCTATAGTGTTCCACTATTCTGGGATTCCTTAGCCCTTACCTTATCCCGTAAAGCGGCGATGGAAGGCAAGGCTGAATTATTAGATAAGATGATTGGTTATAACACCGGCAAGATTGATAAGACTGAAGCGGGTATTGCCGCTAGTAAAGTCGCAAAAGATACAGTCCAAAACAAATTACTCGGTAATAAAGTCAGATTCTGTATTTCTGGCGGTGGCTTCTTATCAAGAGAAACTTTAACCCAAATTAACGGTATTGGTTATAACCTATATGATGGTTATGGTATGACCGAAATTGGTGTCACTTCTGTTGAACTTTCTCCAGTCGTTGAAGATCGTTTAAAAGGTAGAATTGGTCGCCCACTTCACGGTGTCACATATAAGATTGAAGGAAATGCCGCTTCTGGTGAATTATTAGTCAAATCTCCAACCGTCCATATCCGCGAAATCATCAACGGTAAAGAAGGACCTGCCACATTAACCGAAGATGGTTTCTTCAAAACAGGCGATATCGCCACCAAAGATGCTACCGGTGGATACTATCTCAAAGGTCGTATTAAAGATATCATCATCAACGCTGATGGCGAAAACATCTTCCCAGATGAACTTGAAATTTATTTCAAGGAATTACCAATGGTTCAACAATTATGCGTTTTAGGATATTCTCCAGAACACAATAATACTGAGAAAATTGCTCTTGTTTTAGAGCTCGATAACAAGGCTACTGAAGAAGATATCGCGAAGATTAAAGAAGAGATTAAAGAAATCGTTCCAAACCTTCCACATAAAGTCAAAATTGATGGCGTTTTCCTCTCCAGAGGCAAGCTCCCATTAGCCAACAACATGAAGGTCAAACGCTTCGTTATTAAGAAAGCATTAGAGGAAGATTCCAAGGATTATCTCCCAATCGATAACAAGAAAGTCGCCAAGAGTTTTGAAGGCTTTGATCAAAAAGACATCGAAGCCATTCTCATCCCTGTCAGAGAGATTTTCTCCAAAGTCTTAATCTTACCTACATTTAAGATTGAAGACGATGCTCACTGGATCAATGATTTAGGCGGAGACTCCATGAGTTATGTCGAATTAATCAGAGATCTCCAAGAGAAGTTCAATATTGAATTCCCAGAGAGTTTACTCGGTCAAATGGCCACAGTTAATGACTTCGTTTATGAAATCGCGAAGTTAACAAAAGTTCCCACAAAGGGAAAGAAAAAATAAAAGTTAGATTTGCTCGAAAATAAATAATTGCATTATTTCGGTGATTTTGATAACATATCTAACGTTGTTCAATAAGAGAGGTGTATTATGGCAAACATAAAATCACAAATTAAACGTAATCGCACAAACGAAAAAGCTCGTCAAAGAAACGTCTCCGCGAAAAGCGCAGTTCGTACCGCTATGAAGAAAGTCAGAGTAGCAGTCGAAGCTAAAGACGTCGCTAAAGCAGAAGAAGCATTAAAAGTCGCATTCCGTCTCATCGACAAAACTGTCAGTGATGGCATTCAACATAAAAACACTGCTGCGAGACAAAAAGGTGAATTACAACGTTTAGTCAATTCTATTAAATAATAGAATTATTAATCTCTTTTGAAGTTTATTAAGAAAAGCTCAAAAGCATAGAAGCGGTCCACAAGGCCGCTTTTAATTTGTAAATCTAGATTAAACAAATCATCAAGGGTTCTATGAATAGCTTTTTCTGACATCGCATAGGTCTGTCTTTTTAAGATTTGGACACGAATTGGTTTAATGCCTAATTCTTTAGCGATGGTATCGTTATCGTAGTTCTTTTTAGCAAGGTACACCACTTCATTCAATAAACGGAATTGATTAGCGAGCATACCGATTAAAGTGACAGGCTCGACATTGCCGACTTGTAAATCACGAAATAGACCAACTGCTTTATCATTTTGATTATTTAATAAGAAATTAAAGAGTTGGAAAGTATTGTCCTCTAATGGTCTTGTAACCATCAAGATGACGTCTTCATATCTCACATGGTTGGTATAAAGGAATAATTTAATAACACTATTCCTTAATAAAGGAATGTCACCACTAGTTCTATCGGTTAATTCTAATAAAGCATCATTATCCATTCTAGAACCAGGATTCTTTTTAATATAATCATCCACTGTCGCTTTGACATATTTGTTCCATTCTTTCACATCTGGATCTTTAATTTCGGTAATCTTGGCGACATCTTGAAGCAATTTAAAAAGTTCGGAGCCGGTATCTAATGATGTTGTTGGCACGGTTAAAATCAAATCGCAATCTGGATTTGGATTTCTTAAATAAGAAAATAAGGTTTTATAGTCTTGGTCACTTTCGAGTTTATTTCTTGGTTTTGGTTTCATCAAGAAATAGCAATTATCGACCGCGACAACCTTTCTATCATATCCGAGAGGAACATAGTTCGCTTCATCAATAATCTCTTGTATAAGAGTGTTATTTCCATCGTAACGGACAAAATTCATATCATCGCGTTCGGGAAGCGATTGCTTAGCGATAGCTTTGATAATCTTTTTGATTTCAGAACTTTGGTTACTATAAACAAGATGTATCATATCAAATATTATCTTATCAAAAATGAACGACAAACTACATCAAAATGTAGTTATTCTTAACCAAATGCCCAACCTCTATAAGTGATTGTCCCTATTTCATCAGTTCTTAATATCTCAACGTTATACTTTTTTAAAATGTTAATAACCTTATCGTGTGGATGCCCATATTTATTGTTTTTTCCGCAAGAAATAATCGCGGTTTTAGGGCTGAGATATTTGACAAAGTCTTCACAAGTTGAAGTTTGTGAACCATGATGACCCGCTTTCAAGATGTCACAATTGATGTGATCATATTCTTTCATCATGTTTTGTTCCACTTTTATCGGTGCATCTCCCATAATCAAGAAATCTTTACCTAACAAGGAAAAACCAATCACCAAAGACTTATCGTTTTCCTCGCTATATTCAGTGATGTGATTGTTATAGTTTTTAAAGGTCATTCCGTTGATTGTTATTGGAAAACTTGTAGTGTCAGTAATCCTCTGTTTGACATAGAAATTCTCTTTTAGAGAATCATATGCTCCAGAATGGTCAAAATCATCATGAGTGGTAATCACTAAATCAAGGCGGTAAATACGATTCTTTTCAAAGAAGGGAATGAGCGTTTCTTTAGTGATATCTTTATAAATTGATCCACCTGTATCGATTAAAACTGTTGAGCTTCCTTTTCTAATTAAACAAGAGTCTCCTTGACCAACATTGATGAATGATACTTGTGCGGTTACTAGATTTGTAACCGGTACAAAATAAAGTGTCATAGAAATAATAAATAAGTTCAAAACAAACTTATAAATGGGTACGAAATCGATGCTCCTATAATAACAATAAACAAGGAACAATAAGACGTAGATTAAAATATACCATTCATTAAATGGAGGAGCATTTATTTGAAAGGCAATTTTTCCTAACCATCCAAGGATATTCGATAACCCTTTCGCGAAGAAATCTACCGCGGCATAAATTGGTAATCCATAGAAGGAAAATAATGATAATGTAGCTAATGCTACAAACATCGGTGTTAAAGCGGTTTGCACCACTAAAGAAAGTGGATTAAAACCATTATAGAATTTCAGTTCAAAGGGGATGAGAAATATATAGATAAAAACCATGTTCAATATCTTATTTTTCAACCTCTTGGTCCTCATATTTACATCGCGTATAAAAGTGATAATTATCGGTAAGGTAAAACCGAGAACAAAACTGATTGAATAACCGAGATGATAATCAAATATGAGAAAAGAAATGCCAGCGATAGATATTAGTTCGATGTTACGAAATTTCTTCTTTAAAAATATCTCATTTATGATGCGTAAAGATTCTAATAGAAATATGCGTATGACCGAAAAACGCGGGAATGTAAAAATGAAATATGGGATGAGAGACACTAAAGAGATAATTTTGGCCTTTTTATCTTTAATAAAATAAGTAAGGATAAATATGAGAAAATGTAGATATGCATAGATAAAAATACCTGTCGCACTAGTTAATCTCGCGATATGTAATTTGCTCGCATTTTCAATTGTGATATCACTACTCTTATCAGAAAAAAGTAAGGCGGATATAAGGTTTTGTTGTTCTTCGGAAAAGTGAGATAAGAACTTTTGCCTTTTTTCTCTGATTCTAATTGGGTTAGAAAAGGAAACATCAATCTTCTTGGGGTTTAATTGATAATAAACGCCCTTCTTCTTTAAATAATCTTCAAAGTCGAATTCCGATTCAATAGAGGTAAAACTGATTTCACTTTTGTCCCCTTTTATTAATAAATAGTCACCGATTTCATATTTATTATCCTTATTATAGGTATATAGTTTTTCACCCTTAGAAAGTAAGAGAAAATAATTGTCATGTGAGTCGATGACAAAACCCGAATAAGTCTCTTGTTTAAAATCAAATCTGATATAGCTTATTCCGATACCGATAGAAAAGATAGTCAAACAGATTATCGCTATATTCTTTTTATATTTATAAAAAGATAATAGAAAAACTAATCCAAACACTATTCCAAAAACAATCATGGAATAGCGAAAAGAGACCCCGATCCACAAGGACAAAAATAATAGAAAAAGAATCACGTATGCAAGATGACAAAGTTCCTTACCTTGCGGTAGGTAGCGTTACCTATTCCATAGACCAAAGTGAGATCCTCGATGGTCTTAAATGCCCCATTACTAGTGCGATAACTGACAATCGAACTAGCGATAGATGGAGTAATACCATTAATAGCGGTTAATTGATCCGCACTATCAGCGTTGATATTAACTTTGGTGATATCAGTATTGTTACAGACATCTGTGCTATCGGTTTTACTAGCAATGTAATAGGAATTACCTTTGGTAAGCGTCGCGTCTTCGAAGAACGCTAACTCATCAGCATTGCTTTTCAAACCACCACTAGCGCTTATTAAATCCGCCATTGTGACAGTATCTGTCAACATATAGGTTCCAGGCTTGTTGACTTCGCCCTCAATTGTGTAAGCATCACCCGATGCTACTTCTGTTGTTTGTGTCGTGTTGCCGTTATTCTTATTAACTTTGGGATCAATCATCATAAAACCAATGATGACTACGGCTGCGGCAATCACAACCCCGATAATGATCTTATACATAAAAAAGACCTCCTATTATATAAATAGGGGGTTTTTCGCGTTTTTCGTCTCAAAAATTTTAATTATTTTGTTCCAATTTTTAAAATTTGGACTTTGTAACTCTTGATAGCTTTGACTTCGACTACGTCGCCGATGGTTTTGCCCATGATGGCTTCGCCTAAAGCACAGGAGTTAGAGATCTTACCATTGAATGGATCACTTTCAACACTACCGACAATCATGTATTCAGCTTCTTTGCCAGAATCGATGAATTTGAGTGTGACTTTAGAACCTAAACCAACACGATTACCTTTAGCGTTTTCTTCGATGATTTCGCAGTTATTTAAGATATCTTCGATTTCTTTAATACGGCCTTCAACTTCAGCTTGTTTGCCTCTAGCGGCATCATAGTCAGCGTTTTCGCTTAAGTCGCCTTGTGCACGAGCTTCCGCTAATTGTCTTTTGACTTCGTCACGGACGACGTCAATTAAATAACGAAGTTCTTCTTCTAATTTTTTATATCCAGATTTAGTGAGTTTTGTTTTTTCTCCCATGATATCGTACCTCTTTAATTTAGCGAACGTTATTATATCAAATAACGAGGTTGAAATTCCACCATTTCTTTACATATCGTTATTTTATATAATAGAGCAGATGAAAAAAGACAACCGTTTCGTGCAAGTATTAGTCCTCTTCCTCACCTTTCTAAAGGTTGGCGCTTTTACCTTTGGTGGAGGCTATGCGATGATTCCTATCATCCAAAAGGAAGTTGTTGAAAAGAGAAAATGGGCTTCTAATGCGGACATATTAGACATACTCGCTATAAGCGAATCTACGCCTGGGCCTATATCTATTAACGCGGCTACATATATCGGTTTTAAAGTCGCTGGTTTCTGGGGAAGCGTTTTTGCCACCCTTGGATTAGTGTTACCATCATTTGCCATTATCTTTGTCATTTCCTTCTTCTATAAGACATTTATGACTTGGAGAGTTGTTCAAGCAGCGTTTAAAGGATTAAGCATTGGTGTCATTATCCTACTATTCCTAGCAGTTTTTAAATTAAAGAAAGCGATACCAAATACCTGGTTATCTGTTGTTTTATTCACAATAACACTAGCAGGAATGTTAGCTTTTAACTTTATTAAATTAAAGATTCCAAATATCACTATTATCTTTATTGGAACGGGCCTTTTAGTGGGTTTAGTGGCCTCCATATTAACAAGAAAGGAGAATAAGAAATGATCTATTTTCAATTATTCTACACTTTCTTCCTAATTGGACTATTCACCTTTGGTGGAGGCTATGCGATGATCCCGATGATTCAAGATCAAGTCGTTGGAAATGGCTGGATGACAGACTCCCAATTAACTGATTTTATCGCTATTAGTGAAACCACTCCTGGACCATTCGCAATTAATATCTCGACATTTGTCGGTTCACAAGTCGGTGGCGTCTTTGGCGCTATCTGTTCGACAATCGGAGTCATCCTCCCATCTTTTATCATTATTCTTCTTGTCGCAATTATCCTCTCTAAGTTTTTAAAGAATAGATATGTCCAAGGGGCTTTAAATGGCGTTAAACCAGTGATTGTCGCCCTTATTTGTGCTACTGCCATTATCTTCTTCATTAAGATGGCTTTATATCAAGGAAATGCTTTATTCTCACAAACCATGACCTTTGATCGAGTGGGGATTGTTTTATTAATTGTTCTTTCTTCCTTCGCGTTTATTTATAAAATCATCATAAAGAAAAGCCTAAACCCGATCCTTCTTTTGTTATTAAGCGCGTGTTTAGGCATTGTGTTATTTTATTAATTATTCTCTGCTTCTAGTATTATCTGCGAGATTCCAACCACGTATCGATATCATAGATATCGTGTGGCTAATTATAATTACTAAGGCGACAAATAAGAAGGCGAATAGCATTATTTTCCAATCGATAATGAATGGATAAATTTGTGTTGACGAACTCGCTAATGAGAACAATGTATTAGAAACTAATAAACCGACGGGAATCGCTAGAACCAGAGCAAATATACTTTGCAATAGACTAAGCAAAGTCCAAATATTCGATATATTGATAATTCTAAAACCGATAGCTCTCATAACAGAGATCTGTCTTTTTTGCTCCATTAAGGCATTCTGCGACATGATTGTTAAGATGACAAAACCCATGCCTAAGGAGAAAATTATCAATATGATAATAAAGACATCAACCGCGCTGAAAATGCCGTTCATATCGGCTTTTAGCGACTTGGTAAAGACAGTTAAGCACTGACTATTGTTCTCCACTAGATAATCGAGCAATACTTGTTCATTTGTGGCGTCGATTAAATATGAGGAGGCAAATGATATTTCTAATTCTTCCATCTGCGCCATCGACATATATTGCGTCATATGGAAATATTGTTTAGAAATATTAACAACTTCAATCTCGTGATTATTGACGGAAATCTTATCCCCGACTTTCACTCCCATTCTCTTCGCATCATTTTCCGCTAAAATGATGCCTTTTTCTGGGATAGAAAGATTATTCTTTCCTTTTTTATCAGGAATATTTACTAGTCTTGTTGTTTCTTTTGGTGTGGCAAGAGTTTCTAAATAATACTCATTATTATTGGTATTAACCTTTAAATATGTGAAATAACATTCCTGGACTTCTTCGACGAAATCTTTGCCTTTTAAACTTTCATAGAAAGTTCCATCATCCTTGCCCATCATATAGACTTGGCAATCGTAATTCATACGGCGATTTAAAGTCTGATTGAGCATCTCATCTTTAGAGACATGGAAGAAACCGGTGACTAAAATCATTGTCATCGCCGCAAAGATGGAAAATGTTGAAACGAAAAAGCGACGGGGGTTTTGAGCGATGGAATTTGTCGCTAATTTGATATTCATCGGCGACTTATCAATCATCTTATTAAGCCATTTAGGAAGTGGTTTTCTCTTTGTTTCATTAGAAAGCATCGCATCCTTCGGTGTGATTCTAAAGACTTTGAAACAAGATAAGAAACAAGCCCCTTCACCGACAATCATCATGGAAATAGCTGCTAAGATACAAACCCATGGATTGAGCATAAATGGAATGGTTGGGATGTTATAAGCACTAATAAATATGGTTGCTAGATAATAATGTAGACCAAATGCAATACCGATTCCTAATAAAGAAGCGGCGATTGTCATTAATAAGGTAAATAGGAGGAAGATGCCACGTATCTCCTTAGGAGATATACCAATGGACATCATAATGCCGATATCTTGAGTCATCGCTTGAATGATTTGATTTAAGAACAAGGATATGACCACCATTGTTACTAAATAGAAGAAAATGGGCAAAAACAATGAGCCAATGGTTAATTGTTTCATTGCATTGCTCATATATTTTTCGTATAGCAAATCATTTCCTATAGTTGAAGATTTAACATTTACTTTTCCTTCTAAGGCTTTCAAAACATTGTCTAAAACTTCTTTTTGGGTAAAGCCTTTCTTTGCTTTAATCAATATTTGATTACAGAAATTCGAGGCGTAGCGTTCTCCAACGGTAATTAAAGTATCTAAATCTGGTAAATCAACCCCATAAGATGTTCTAATTTCATCATAAATCTTTTTAAATTCCGGATCGTCAGTTAGCTTTTTCACCAATTTGGCGAGCATTTTATCAAGTTCAAGTTGATCGATATAAATAAAACCGAAATCCTGATTATCGGACCAAATATAATCGGTGGCCCTGACATATATTGCTTCCGGGGTTTCAATGATGCTAGCGACATTCATATCCACAAAGAAAGAAGCATAGCCTAAAGATATAGTATCTCCTAATTTGAAATTATTATTTTTAGCAAATTTTCTAACGATTGAAACGTTAATCGCGTCTTCTTTTGCGCCACCATCTTCGATGATATAGCGTTTAAAAACGTCATCGTATTCATCGTCATATGTAAAAACACGAGACGTAATTGTGCGACCATCTTGTTTCTTTAAGAAACAATCCATGGTAAATCTCGTATCGTATTGATCCACTCCTTTGACATCGTGGATGTTAGGAAGATTGTTTTTTAATGAAAAATCAGTGGTTATTAAAGCATCAACTGCACCATAGTCTCTTTTATAACTTGTGTAATTGCTTTTTAAATTGGTCATCGCGCTAGAAAAAGAAACTAGCAATGCTACTGAGAGCATGCTGACGAAAACCATTGAGATAAATAGACCTATAAATCTTTTGAAAAATGGTCTGAGCATTATTTTAAACATTACCACTCAACCTCTTCAGCTTTGATAACGTGTTTATTGATCTCTTCGGAGACGACTTTGGCATTCTTCATGGTAATAATGCGGTCCGCCATTTGAGCAATTTCTTTTGTGTGGGTAACTAAGACTATAGTCTTTCCTTCATTATGAATCTCTTCTAGAAGCTTTAAGACAGCCTTGCCAGAAGTATCATCTAAAGCCCCTGTTGGCTCATCACAAAGTAAAATGTTAGATTCTTTATTTAAGGCTCTAGCGATAGCCACTCTTTGTTGTTGACCACCGGATAATTGACGTGGGAATTTGTCTTTCTTATCGAGTAAACCAACGGAGTCCAATAATTTGAGAGCTCTTTCTTTATCTCTGCTTCCTGGTGCTAAGGTGACGTTTTGAAAAACGGTAATATCATTTAATAAATTGAAGAATTGATAGACATAACCGACTTCGTTACGACGATAATATGTTAACTGGACATCGGTGTATTTAGTGATATCTTTGCCGTTTACTAATATCTCTCCACTATCGACTTTATCCATTCCACCAATCATATTTAGTAGTGTTGATTTACCACTACCTGATCCGCCGAGAATAACGAGAAATTCGTGTTCATAAACTTTGATAGAAACATCTTTTAAAGCATAGGATAAGGCTTCGCCTTCACCATATGTTTTGATGAGGTTTTTGGTTTCAATAATGACTTTTCCTTGATTCATAATCATTCCTCTTAGGCTTTCGCATCTTGGATTTTTGGATCCTCTTGATAAGCATTGAAGACTTCTTCGACTTCTGCATATTCGTCGGGATCTTCGATTTCTTCTAATTCTCCATTTTCTTTGTAACGCATAGCGAATACTTCATCTGGATTATCTTCGGAATAGAAAAATACATAAGATGTTTTTCTTTCCTCATTATCATAAGTGAAAAGGATTTGCATTAAATGTTCATTTCCTTCTCCATCAATGATGGTAATTTCTTTTTCTTCAATCATGTTGTCTCTCCTTCATTCTAACATATGTGTCTAATATGATGCAGGCGGCGATACGATCGACGCTTTCTTTTCTTTTTTGGTGATTAAAGCCTTGTTCGGATATCGATTTATTCGCGGAAACAGAAGTTAATCTCTCATCGACAGTATTAATGATTAAATTTGGTCTTTCTTTCAATAAATCTTCTCTAAAACGCATGACATTATTCGCCATTTCGCTCATTTCTCCATTTAAATGGAGAGGAAGACCAATCGCGATCTCGTTAATCATCATCTTATCTAATAATTCTAAGACGTGCTTTCTCGCAACAATATATTGGTTTCGGTCAAATCTAAACGTTTCAATGCCATGGACAAAACCGAAAGAATCGCTATAAGCAATTCCTAAGGTTGTGGTTCCTAAATCTAGTCCGATAACTTGATTTAACATTATTTCACAAGTCCTTTCGCGGTTTCTAAAGCAGTATTAATCTTGCTAGCATCTTTACCAGCACCGGAAGCCATATCTGGTCTTCCACCGCCAGAACCACCTAAAACTACGGCAACTTCTTTAACGACTTTGCCCGCGAGTAAACCTTTATCAATCGCGGCTTTGCTAGAGAATACAACAACTGGTAATCCACCATTCTCTTCACCGATTAAAACGATTAAATAATCGTTAAATGATGATTTTAGATTATCCGCTAATGATAATAGAGATTCTCTCTTATTACCTTTTAGGTAACTAACTAAAACATGAAGACCATTTATCTCTTCGAAACTATCTTTTAAGGATTGACTGGAGAGATACGCTAACTTGTTAGATAAAGCTTCGTTAGCCTTCTTCATTTCTTCTTTTTCTTTTAATAAGGTATTAATTCTAGTTGGAACGTCATTATATGATGCCACACCAACTTGATCTCTGACACGTGATAAAACCGCTTCTCTCTTCTTGAGAAGTTCATAAGCACCAGCGGATGTTCTGGCTTGAATTCTTCTAATGCCCGCTGCCACTGATTCTTCATATTCAATAGCGAATACGCCGATATCAGAGGAATTACTGACATGGGTTCCACCGCAGAATTCTTTACTGATTTCATCAAAGCAAACGACTCTAACGACATCACCGTATTTGTCATCGAATAGAGCTTTAGCGCCCATCTTCTTAGCTTCTTCAATTGGAAGCTCTTTGGTGAGACAAGGAATGCCTTCAGCAATCCATTCATTAACCTTCTTTTCTACTTCAGCAAGTTCTTCCGCGCTTACCTTTTGGAAATGGTTGAAGTCGAAGTGTGAATATTCATCGTTCACATAAGAACCGTGTTGAGCGATATGGTCACCCAAGACATCGGTTAACGCTCTTTGGAGGAGGTGAACAGAAGAGTGATTTCTCATGATTTTCTTTCTTCTTAATTCATCGACTTTAAGAGTTAATTTATCGCCAAGTTTAACTTCACCATATAACACTTCGATATGATGGAGATGTTGTTTATTTGGCGCTTTGATAACGTTATTCACCTTAAGTGCGGTGCCCTCATTTTCCATGACACCGGTATCGGCGACTTGACCGCCGCTTTCCGCATAGAATGTGGTTTGATCAAGGATAATATCGCCTTCATCGTTAATGGAATCAACTTTATTCCCATCCTTAAATAAGGCAACAATTTTACCTTCTATTGGTGCCACACCATAGGTGAAGACACTATTAACCGAGCAATCCATTAAATCTTTGGATTGTTTATTCATACTTTGTAAATCACCACGAGCTTTTCTTGCTCTTTCTTTTTGTTCTTCCATCAAGGCTTCAAAACCTTTGAGGTCGACTTTGACATGATGTTCTTCACAGATTTCCATAGTTAATTCTTTTGGGAAACCGAAAGTATCATAGAGCATGAACATATCTTTCGCGGCTAACTCATCTTTTCCTTTAATCGCATCAAGGAGCATCTTTTCACCATTTTCTAAGGTCTTTAAGAATTTCTCTTCTTCCGCTTTGATCATCTTGGAAATAAATTCTTTTTTGCCTTGTAAATATGGATAATAGGATTCCATAATGACGGCGACTACATCAACTAATTGATATAAGAATGGATTACTAATACCTAAAACTCGGCCATATCTTTCCGCTCTTCTTAATAACCTACGCAAGACATAACCACGTCCTTCATTGGAGAACATTTCACCATCCGCTAAAGCGAAGGTGATGGTTCTAATATGGTCAGCGATAACTCTAAATGCACGCATGTTTGTGGCGTATTTTTGTTTAGAGATTTCTTCGGTTTTAACAATAATCGGCCAGAACAAATCTGTTTCGTAAGCAGTGTCTGTTCCTTGAATAACGCAAGTAAATCTTTCTAAACCGGCACCGGTATCGATGTTTTTGCTTGGAAGTTCTTTGTATTCGCTTCTCTTTTTGCCCGCTTCACTATTGAATTGGGAAAAAACAATATTCCATATTTCCACAAATCTGGAATTTGGAAGATCATCGATTAAAAACTTTAATCCAACATGTTCAGGATCAAATCTTTCGCCACGGTCAAAATGGACTTCGGTATCTGGCCCACATGGTCCTTCACCGATTTCCCAGAAATTATCTTCTTTTTTGATGATATGACTTTCATCAATTCCGGCATCCATCCAGCATTTTTTGGTTTCTAAATCATCAGGATGATAAGTGATGTATAACTTTTCCTTTGGAAAAGCAAACCACTTCTCACTGGTCAATAATTCAACCGCCCAAGGGATAACTTCTTTTCTGAAATAATCACCGATGGAGAAATTACCTAACATTTCAAAGAAAGTTAAGTGTGTAGCGTCTCCAACGTTTTCAATATCGTTAGTTCTAATTGATTTTTGGGCATTGGTAATTCTTCTACTTGGTGGAATCTCGCTGCCATCAAAATATTTCTTTAAAGCGGCGACACCAGCATTAATCCATAACAAAGTTGGATCGTTCTTTGGAATTAAAGAACTACCTGGTTCAACGTGGTGACCTTTGCTTTTAAAGAAGTCTAACCACATTTGTCTAATTTCACTTGAAGACATCTTTTTCATAATATTTCCTCCAAATATAAGAAAACGTTCCTATAAGGAACGATAATATACCGCGGTACCATCCTTATTCACCCGCTATTGCAGGTGCACTTAATTATAACTATTACGCGTTACCGGCGGGGATTAGCCGCATCCTTCAGAAGTGGCCCACCTATTTTTCTTACATCTCTTCCACCGTCAGATGCTCTCTATTAAGAATTTAATAGGTTTCTTTTCTTGCTAACGAAATAAATGTATCACATTATCTAAATTGTTAAAAGAAAAAGCACAAAATTGTGCTTAATCATCAAATGTTTGATCAATAAGACCTCCGCCTAAACATATATCGCCATCATATAATACGGCGGCTTGTCCAGGCGTTACGGCTTTATAGGGCTCATCATAGATGAGTTCGATAGTGTTTTCGTCGATATAATGGAGCTTTACTCCTTTATCTTCTTGACGATATCTAAATTTTGCGAATAGATGTTGTCCTTCTTTTGGTTTATCAGTAATAAAGTTTAGTTGACAGACAATACATCTCTTACTTAATAAATATTTATTCTCTTCACCGCTAGCGACATAGAGGATGTTGTTTTTGATATCCTTTTTAGCGATAAACCAGCCTTTAGCTTGCTCCCCATGAATTCCACCGATGCCAAGCCCTTTTCTTTGGCCGATTGTGTAATACATCGCTCCTTCGTGTTGACCGAGAACTCGACCAGTTTCAATATCTATGATATTGCCTTTTTGAGCAGGAATATAATTCTTTAAGAATTCACGAAAATTTCTTTCTCCGATAAAGCAGACTCCAGTGCTATCTTTTTTATCCATCACGGAAGAAAGATTTAATTCATGAGCAAGTCTTCTTACTTCTGATTTATCAATATCTCCTAACGGGAATAGACAACTTGATACTTGTTCTTGATTAATTTGCGATAAGAAATATGTTTGGTCTTTGTTTTTATCAAAAGATTTGAGTAAATAGGTTTTTCCATCTTTATCCATTCTTTTTGCGTAATGACCCATGGCGATCATATCAAAGCCATTTTGCCTTGCAAATTTTAAGAAGGCGTCGAATTTAATATATTTATTGCAGAAAATATCGGGATTTGGAGTTCTTCCTGATTCATATTCTCTAATGAGATAAGAAAAAACATCATCCCAGTATTCTTTGACGAAATCGATTCTTAATAGAGGAATACCGAGCATTTTGGCCACTAAAACCGCATCGTCATAATCTTTTTCTTGTGGACATTGACTATTGTTGATTGTTGGATTACCTAAATAATCTCCATTAGCCAAAGCATCCCAGTTGCGCATAAAACAGCCACTGACATCATAGCCTTGTTTTTTCAATAAATAAGCAGCTACAGCAGAGTCGACGCCACCAGAAAGTCCTAGTAAAACTTTCATAATGGGAACAACTCCTTACTATCTAATAGTAGGGTAAAAGGACCGTCGTTAATAGACTCGACTTTCATATCCGCTCCAAAGACACCAGTTGAGACTTTTTGATGTTTCAACTCAAGCTGCTGATTGAAATAATCATATAAAGGTTCAGCCTCTCCAGGTCTTAAGGCATCAACAAATGATGGCCTTCTACCTTTTGACGCGTTTGCGTATAAAGTAAATTGACTGACGGAAAGGATCGATCCGTTAACATCTTGTAAGGAAATATTGATTTGTCCATGTTCATCTGGGAACACTCTTAAAGAAAGTATTTTATCGACCATCTTTTCTACAGTTTCTTTATTATCTCCATCGGTAAAACCGACAAGCAAAAGATATCCGCGAGAGATTTGTCCGACGACCTTCTCGTTGATGGTAACTTTAGCCTCTAAAACAGTAGTTAAAACAACGCGCATTATTTCTTCACCTTGTCCCAGTATTCTTTTAACGTCTGCTCAAATTTATTGTCTTGGTAGACATAATATTTGGAATCTTTAATATCATCGGGTAAATATTGTTGTTTGACCCAGTGATGACTATAGTCATGAGGATATTTATAATGTTGTCCTTTGACTTTGGCATCTTCCCCATCATAATGGGTATTTTGTAAGCTTCTTGGAACGTTAATTCCTTTCCCCTGATGAATATCGTGAATCGCGGAATCAATTGCTAAACAGGCAGCATTACTCTTTGGTGCGGTCGCAATTAAAATTGCGGCGTTACTTAAAGGAAGTCTCGCTTCTGGCATGCCGAGTTGCAAAGCGGAATCAACACACGCTTTGACGATAGGAATGATATTTGGATAGGCCATTCCGACATCTTCACTAGCGGAACAAAGTAGTCTTCTACACGCAGCGATTAAATCACCAGCTTCAAGCATCTTGGCGAGATAAAAAACTGCGGCATCAGGATCGCTTCCTCTTAATGATTTCATTAAAGCGGATAGATTATCAAAATGTTTATCTTCGCTTCGATCATAGGAAATGTTGGCTTTATCTACGAGAGATTCCACCATCTTTAAGGTAATCTTATTTGACTTAGTCAAAGAGTTAGCGAGAAATTCGAGATTATTAAGCGATTTTCTCATATCTCCGTTGCATGATAAAGCAAGTAAAGATAATGCTTCTTTATCTAAAGATACATCGATTTCTTTCGCCGCTCTTAAAAGACCCTTTTCTATCTCTTTTTTCTCGATCGCTTTAAATTCAAAAACTGTGCAACGAGAAAGTAAGGCGGGATAGATATAAAAATATGGATTTTCTGTTGTGGAGGCAATGAGTGTGATATCACCATTTTCCACGAATTCTAATAATGATTGTTGTTGTTTTTTATTAAGATATTGGATTTCATCCAAATATAGCAAAATTCCATTTGTGTTAAATAGTCCATTCACTTCACCGATAATCTTTTTAATATCATCCGTGGATGCGGTTGTTCCGTTTAACTTATAAAGGCTCATGTTTGCTTTTTTGGCGATGATGTTCGCCATTGTGGTTTTGCCAGTTCCGGGAGGACCATAAAAAATCATGTTAGAAATGTGTCCGGAATCCACGACTTTTCTAAATGTTGATCCTTTGGATAATAGATGAGTTTGGCCCACCATATCATCGAGAGTTTCTGGTCTAATTAAATCCGCTAATGGTTTTTGCATATGTTTATGATATCTATAAATTAAACGTTAATCAAGATTAACGAAACCTTCTATAAAAATGAATAAGGTTTTATTTCAACTCTCGATGTTTCTTTTGAATGCAAAATAAAAAATGGAACTAAATAGTTCCACTTCTTATCGTAAGTCATATTTTATCCAATGATTTCTCTGATGACTGGTCTTGCTTCAACTTTTTCTTTAGTCAAAACATAGGCTTTCTTCACATCTTCAATAATTGGGCGATATTCTTTTTCACCCTTATTTGTGTGTAATGTGCAGAGGAGCTCACCCTTCTTCACATAGTCACCAATTTTCTTGTTGAGCATAATGCCTGCGGACATATCGATGACATCTTCAAGAGTTTCTCTACCACCACCGAGTTGCATGCTGGCGATACCGATATCTAAAGCATCTAAACTCTTAACATATCCTTCTTCTTCAGAGTGAATTTCAATGATGTTTTTGGCCAATTCAAATTTTTCTGGATGTAGGATATAAGAGATATCGCCTTCTTGGGCTTCAATCATCTTCACAAATTTTTCAAATGCAGCACCGGAAGAGATAGCTTCATGGAGTTTCTTTCGACCATCTTCTAAGGATGAAGCACAGTTTGCTTGAACGAGCATGATTGAACCAGCTGTATAGCATAATTCCATCAAATCTTCTGGACCTTCTCCATGCAAAGCGGCAATAGCTTCTTTAACTTCTAAAGCATTACCGACCGCTAAACCGAGAGGTTCGCTCATATCTGATAAAACAGCTTTTGTATTTCTGCCTAAACGATTGCCAATATCGACCATGATGTGCGCTAGTTTTCTGGCATCATCCATGTTCTTCATAAAGGCACCTTCACCTACGGTGACATCTAACAAAATAGCATCAGAACCACTT
>JBGULD010000025.1:0-3805 GCA_045114745.1 Bacilli bacterium | reverse complement strand
TTCTTAAAAGACTAATAATTTTATTAAAATAATTAGAGTGGCGAAAGTCACTCTTTTTTATTTTCCATTAATGTGAGAAAATAAAACCGAGGTATCGGCTATGAAAAAACAATTTGCTCTCTTAGTAATGGCATCCTTACTTCTTATAGGATGTGGCAAACACAACAATTCACAAGGGACTTCATCAGGCGGAACCAGTGGTGATCCGACTTCTGGTGGAACTGATACATCTTCAGAACCTGCTGGTGATAACACATATGACTACAACGGTTATTATGCAAATCTCAGCTGGACTGATGGTGAAGATTTAAAACAAAAACTCTACACAATCATGCGTAATGGTTATAAACCATTAAAGTTTGAAGGACCTAACTGGGAATCTAATACTGTTGCCGATCATGTAAAAGATGACTTTGGTTATGTCGATGTTGTTTATTCAAAAACCGATATAGACGCTACTAAAACACAAAGGTTGTGGCAAAGAGAGCACGCCTTTGCTGCAAGTTTGATGACTGGCACTGTCACAAGTAATGCCGTTAAGTTTTTAGGACGTGCTACCGACTTCCACAATTTATTTGCGGGCGAAGCATCCGCGAATGGTTCAAGACAAAACAAAAATTATGGTGTCGCTGGTTCCGGTACCGATAGAACCACCGACGGTGGAAATGACGGTTATAAATTTGATACCAAGAATTTTGAACCCGGTAATAAAGATAAGGGCCGTTTAGCCAGAGCCATATTTTATATGGCCACTATGTATAAAGATGATGAACAAGACACGGTTAATAATGTCTTAATGAAAGGTTTAACCATTCAAGAAGAATATGTTGATTATGTCGCTGGCAATAATTGTGCATTCGCAATTGGCAACTTATCCGCTTTATTATCTTGGAACGCTAACTATGACGTTGACTATTTAGAAATGCAACATAACGAAAGCGTTTATAGCCACGTTTATCAATATTCAAGCAGTGATCCTGAACCACATGCTCAAGGCAATAGAAATGCCTTTGTTGATTTCCCGGGTCTAGTTGATTACGTTTACGGAAGTAAGAAAAATAAAGGCGGCTCTTTAGCGGATTTAGTTCCTTCTGCCATCAAACTTGAAACTAATAAAGATGAATTCTCGCATTATGCGATTAAAACCGCGACCAGAGAATTCTCCTATGGAGATACATTAACAACCGCTGATTATTCATTAGTGAGTGTGAAAAAGAATTTCGTTGTTGAAGACTATACCGGTGCTTCAACTAATTCGCTAGCGAATTATACATTTGTTGATTCCGATGGTGAAAGCAAACAAGCGACGATCACCGTTGGTGAACAACAAATCAAATATGTTATTAGTCTAGATCCAATCGGCAAATGTTCTTATTCCGCAGTCGATGTTAAAAAAGGATCAATCAGTAACAGTTATGACATGATTGGTGTGAATCAAAACATCACATATAACGAAAAGAATTTCGTATTCAACGCCACAATCGATGAATACGCTGATCACACCAAAAAATGGACATTAACTGATAGAACTTCTGGTGGGTTTAATATTGGTTCTGGAACATATATCGCCAGTCGAATTAGTTTTACAACCGTTGATAGTGTGACTGTTGATGAAGTTTACTTCAAAGGTATCGCATATAACTCCAGCAGTTCCTATACATTAACAATTAAAGTTGGTGAAACTGTCGCCTATTCTGGAACAGTTCCATATGTTAACGCCACATTTAAAACATTTGGCAAACACTTGACCTCTCCATTAACTGGACAAGTCAGTTACATCTTTGAAGGCTCTAACTCAATGCATTTCTATGCATTCGCCTTCAACGAAGTCATTTAATCAGAAATAGAATTGAGGTATTTACCCATGGACTATAAAGATACGCTACTAATGACAAAAACGAATTTTGAGATGAGAGGAAATCTTTCTCAAAAAGAACCTGTATTAGTGGAAAAATGGAAAAACGAAAACTTATACGAAGAAATGAATTTAAATCGCAAAGATGCGAAAGAATTCGTTCTTCATGATGGTCCTCCATATGCTAATGGTGATATGCACTGTGGCCATATGCTTAATAGAGTCCTAAAGGACTTTGTGGTTCGTTATAAGAACATGCAAGGCTATAAGACTCCATTTGTTTTTGGTTGGGACACACACGGTCTTCCAATTGAAAACCAAGTGACTAAATCCGGTGTTAATGGAAAAACAACACCAATCGCGGAATTCCGCAAAAAATGTGAAGAATATGCTTATAAGCAAGTCGAAAGACAAAAAGAACAAATTAGACGCTTAGGTCTAGTCGGTGATTTTGATCACCCTTATTTAACATTACAAAAAGAATTCGAAGCCAAACAAATTGAAGTCTTCGCTAAGATGGCTTTAAGAGGCTTGATATATAAAGGTCTAAAACCAGTCTACTGGTCACCAAGTAGTGAATCCGCTTTAGCGGAAGCTGAAATTGAATATAAAGATGTGACCAGTCATTCCATCTATGTTGCTTTCCCAGTAAGAGATGGAAAAGGTGTCATTGATAATGATGCGAGACTTATTATTTGGACCACAACTCCATGGACATTACCTGCAAACTTAGCAATCTCTGCCCATCCAGATTTTGTCTATGGCGAATATGAAACTAATAGAGGAAAACTTGTTTTCCTTCAAGAATTCGCTGAAATATTAACTGAAGAATTATCTTTAGGCGAAATTAAATTATTAAAAACTATCAAAGGTAGTGAATTAGAATTTGTTGTTTGCAAACATCCATTCTATGATCGTGATTCTTTGGTAATTGTGGGAACCCATGTTACAAATGATGCCGGTACTGGTTTAGTCCACACCGCACCAGGACATGGTGTTGAAGACTATCAAGTCTGCTTAAAATACCCCGGAAGAGGATTAGAACCATATTGTCCAGTTGATGAACATGGTTATATGATGCCTGGAACTGGTGAAGGCATTGAAGGTTTGTTCTATGAACAAGCTAATGATGCTGTTTTAAAGATTATCGAAGAAAACGGTTCTTTATTAAAGCATCAAACATTTGTTCACTCCTATCCACATGACTGGAGAACTGGTAAACCTTTAATCTTTAGAGCCACTAACCAATGGTTCTGTTCTATCGAACCAATTAGAGAAGAAACTTTAAAGATTATTCATGACACCAAGTGGTATCCTGCTTGGGGTGAAACCAGAATGATTAATATGATTAAAGACCGCGCTGACTGGTGCATTTCCCGTCAAAGAGCGTGGGGTGTTCCAATCCCAATCTTCTATGCTGAAGATGGAACTCCAATTATTGAAAAAGAAGTCTTTGATCATGTCGCAAATCTATTTAGAGAACACGGTAGTAACATTTGGTATGAAAAAGAAGCTAAAGAATTATTGCCTAACGGATATAAGAATGCCCATTCACCAAATGGTGAATTCACCAAAGAAAATGACATCATGGATGTCTGGTTTGATAGTGGTTCTTCTTGGGCTGGCGTCTTACAAAATAGAGGTATTAAATATCCAAGTGACTTATACCTTGAAGGTAGTGACCAATATCGTGGCTGGTTCAACTCTAGCTTAATCGTTAGCGTTGCTACTGAAGGCAAAGCCCCATATCAAAACGTTGTTTCCCATGGTTGGGTTTTAGATGAACACGGGGAACAAATGCACAAATCCAAAGGTAATGGTGTTGATCCAAGTAAGATTGCTAATGTCTATGGCGCGGATATCTTAAGACTTTGGGTCGCCAGTGTTGATTATCAACAAGATGTTCGTATTGGCGAAAACCTCATCAAACAAATTGCTGAACAATACCGT
>JBGULD010000024.1:0-33531 GCA_045114745.1 Bacilli bacterium | reverse complement strand
GAAAGCAAAACAATTTACTTTCAAGAGAATTTCTTCCTCCTACTATATAAATACGAACTTTTTGCGATTTTTGTCTCAAAAAAATTTAAAAAAATAATAAAAACCTCAAAACGATTATTATCGTTAAGAGGTTTATTTTATTAATAAAATAATTTATTAGAGTTTTTCTACGCTGTCTTGGAGGACAATCTTGGCAAGGTTTCTTTCTTTGCGACCTTTCTTTAAGACTCTTTCACCAGGTTTAATCGCACCGACAGGACAGACAAGACCACAGAGCAAGCAGCCAACACATTTATCATGGTTACAGCTTGGTCTACGTTTTTCTTTATCCCATTCCATGGCTTGGTGAGCGCCATCATAACAAGAGATGACACATCTACCACAACCAACGCATTTATCGTTATTGATTTCTGGATAGACAATATAGTCTCTATCTAATTCTTCAGCAGGAATAATATTCTTGTTAGCTAATCCCACTAAATCTTCAAGACGGTCGACACCTTGTTCATCCATATAATGCATTAAGCCATTCTTCATATCTTCAACGATACGATAGCCGTATTGCATGATTCCGGTTGTGACTTGTAAGTTCTTACAGCCTAAGAGAATGAATTCTGCTGCATCTTCCCATGTTTCAATACCGCCGATACCGGATATTTCCGCATCTTTAAGTTTTGGATTCATCTTCATTTGTTGAATGAATCTCAAAGCGACTGGTTTGACAGCTTTTCCGGAATAACCGGAAATGGAGGATTTACCATTAATAATTGGTAAACCAACTTTCTTATCTAAATCGACATTAATAATGGATTTAATTGTGTTAATTGCTGCAATACCATCTGCACCACCTTCGATAGAGGCGATCGCTGGATCGCACATATCGGTAATATTTGGTGTCATCTTCGCCATAAATGGAAGTTTGGTACCTCTTCTTACGGCTTGGCAGTATTTGCGGCATAGTTCTGGATTACTACCGACATCACTACCCATCGCATGACTGGTCATCTGTGGACAAGAGAAGTTAAGTTCAATCATATCCGCGCCCGCTTCAGTGACGAGTCTAGCAAGTTCTTCCCAGTCCTCTTCATTACTGCCCATAATTGAGGCAATAAGAACATTGTTTGGGAAGTCTTTCTTTAATTTTCTTAAATCAGCGAGATTCTCTTCTAAAGAATGCTCGGCGATTTGTTCCATATTTTTGAAACCGACAAATGGTTCAGCTTCTTTAGTTAAAGCATCAAAACGAGGAGATACTTCATCGATTAAATAATGTTTTGGACCGATTGTCTTAAAGACAACACCGCCCCAACCTTCACGATATGCTTTCGCGCACATGTCATAACAGTTACCAACTGGAGAAGATGATAAACAGAATGGATTCGGGAATTTCACTCCCATGAAGGTAATGGATAAATCTTTCTTAACCATTATTTCTTACCTCCTAATAATCTTTTGACTTCAAAGGCGACTTCTTTACCACTTCTGACGCCCCAGACAACTGTCTTTTCACCATGACCGATATCGCCGGCGAAGAAGACGTTTGTGTCAGGAATACGGCAGCCTCTTGCGTTAACTTCACCTTTTTCTAAAGAAACACCTAAACCATCAACATTAGCAAATTGACCAACCGCTAAGATGATGAGGTCGGCTTTAACTTTTAATTCAGCAGGAATAACTCTGTGTTTGAATTTCACAATTCCTCCACGAGCGGTACCCACTGGAACATATCCATCTATGATGGTCACTCCTTGTTCTTGAGCATTTAATAGTTCTTTCTTAGATGCTCTAAATTCAGAGAATTGCTCATAGACGACATCGGTAACATGTGGACAACCTAATAGTTTGAGTGATGTGACAACATCCATTGCGACGTCTCCACCACCGATGACCAAAACATTTTCTGGAACTTTGACATTTCCTTTTTTGGTTTTGGTTTTCTTTAACCAATCAACTGCTTTGATGACCTTGCGGTTATTTTCAAACATTGGAAGCATCTTTCCTTCGGAAGAACCAACCGCTAAGACGACTGCATCGTTTTCTTTTCTTAATTGTTCAATCTTAATATCTTCACCAACACGAGTGTTTAAAACGATATCAACACCAAGTTCAACGATACGCTTGATTTCTTTATCAACGATTTCGTTTGGTAAGCGATATTCTGGGATACCATATCTTAGATATCCACCAGCTTTGGCTTCTTTTTCATAAATGGTAACTTGATATCCATCTTTGGCGAGTTCTGCGGCAACGGTTAATCCAGAAGGACCACTACCAACAACAGCAACTTTCTTGCCGTTACTCTCTTTAACTTCTAAGATATTCATTTTTAATGAATCTTCAAAGTCTGTGATATAACGTTGAATACGACCAATATCAATTGGTTTATCAATACCACTTCTACTGCATCCTAATTGACAATATCTTTCGGTTGGACACACTCTTGCGCATATCGCACCTAAAATATTGTTAACACGAACGGTTTCCGCTGCACCTTTAACATTTTTAAAGCGCAATGAGCGGATGAATTTGGCGGGATCTGTTCCGGCCGGACAACTACTCGAACATGGGGCGTCTAAACAGAGCAAACAACGGCTTGCTTCCTCCATTACTAAACGAGGTGTAAAGCCAACCTCATATTCTTCTTGGTACTTTTGGGACATTATCTTTTCCTCCCCGATAAGTATTAAGAATTATCTTGATATCATTCTAACATTTAAAAGTTAAAAGTGTTATCTCTAAGAAAAAGAAAAGGCTGGATTAACCAGCCAGTTCATAAATAAGTGTTTTTATTACGCAACAACTTTTACTAAATCGAATGAATCAAGTGTGAACCATGCATTTGCAAATTCCACTCTAATTCTATTCCAACCTTCGTGAAGAGTGACTCTCACGGAAGCGGTTGTTTTCATGACATTCCAGCTAGAAGAAGCGCTTTCGCTTTCGATTAAGTAATTTGTGGTTTCGCAATCGTTTGCCCATTCGTTAACGAAATCATCAACGAATACTTTGATGTTTGTGTTGTTTTCACAACCAATTCTCGCAGTTAAGTCATATTGACCAGCACCTTGAGATGGAAGGCAGAAGGTAACACCTGTACCACAACCATCCGCTTCAATCGCGCCTAACAATTCTGTTCCTGAATAACTTGCGCCATAGAAACGGCTTCCGCCATTTTTGCCGACATAATAGCCTTGTTCAGCTTCAAAATGTAATGAATGAATACTGGTATCTAATTCGCTTGGATCATATTTACGGTCCGCTAAAGCCTTAACGGTAATCGCGCCAACTTGTGCATATCCACCAGAGGCACGTTCTTGAGGATCGTTCATGTAATATAATTCGTTCCAACCTTGTTGGAGATTATATGTGACAGGAACTTCGGTTCCAACAGGTTGTTCATCATTATACCAATGGCCAGTTGCTGGAAGAATTAAATTTTCTTGTTGAACGCCATTTAAGAAAACTAATAAATGACATCCACCTTGAGAATTAACTTCCCAATTAATTACATGTTCTCCACCGAGTTCAGAATAGAAATGGAATCTTCCACCCTGTCCATCAGCAAAGTTCATCGCGGCCCAGAATTTGCTTCCCCAACCACGGTTTCCGGATTCACCTAAAGGACCAATATTAGTAGCAGAATCAAATGCATAAATTTTATTATCAGCTTCAGCACCAGTGAATCTTGTTGTGCATGTATGTTTTAATTCCATGCTTTCAATTTCAGAAGCGGAAGTAGCAACGAATTTCAAATAGTCCCAAGTCTTGTCATAGGTGAGTTTGACACCACTGGTAAGTTCATCGAGTTTTGAGAAAACCACACCATCACCAGATCCATAAACATCGATGGAACCAGTAAATACAGCAGTCACACTCTTAGAACCAGTTAATGCATCTTTGGTGACAATTGTGCCACCATTAGCTAATCCAACGTGTTTTCCTTCGACAACAGAAGCGCCTGTGTAGTTGAAAACAACGTCGTTATTTAATAAGGTTTTAAGAGTTTTTGTCGCACTACCATCAGTGACTTCGGTGACTCGATTTGAAGCATTGAGATTAAGTCCATAGGTTGGCTCTTCGGCTTGGACAAATAAGCCACCCCTACTTGCAGAAGTAGCAAAAATCACAGCGGCTGTACACACAGTTAAAGAACCCACTAAGGCGAATAAAAAACATTTTTTCATATTATTCATATTTACTCCTCATTAGTTACTTTTATAGTAAACTCGCCTTCTTGCTTTTGTCAATTTAGCCAAAAATGAAGAAAAATACAAAACGATGACAAGTCATCGTATGGAACAAAAGTATCTTTTTACTTTAAAAATAATTTGTTTTAAAGTTAAGACTACATAAAAAAGCGCCTCCATAAAGAAGACGCTTAGTTATCAAGTTTTTACTTAATTATTTTGACCAAGAAATTGTGACAGAACCAGAACCATCACCCGCTAATTTAATGGATGTTGGTAAACCGTTGGCATCGTATTTAACTGTTTGTTTGACACCATCATCTTCTTCAACAATTTGGAAACCACCGGTGTAGTATGTTAATTTATCACTCTTTGGAGCGATTTCAGCGGTGCTAAATGTTAAACCAACAGCGATAGCATAAACTTCACCTTTAAGAACAGCGGCAGCTTCAGCGGCAGCGATTTCAAGAGCGCTCATACGGCCATTTGTGTAGCCAGTGAATTCTAAACTGTCAAAAGTATATTCAACAGTTTTTCCTTCGTCTTTCATTTTGGCTTTGCCTTTAACAACTGCTTTGGTATAGCCATTTTCTTTTTTGGCGGCTTCTAAAGCTTGTTCATGGAATTTGTCATAGCTGACTTTGCTTGGACCACAGGCTGTCAAAAGGACTAGCGCAGCAGCACCAATAACAACTTTGTTTAAAATTTTCATATTAAATATATGATCTCCTTATGTGTAATTATTTTATCACTATTATTTTTGCAAGTGAATAGGGGTAACAAGAATATTAATAATATTAATTATTATTATTGCAAATACAAGTTTGAAAAAGTGATGTAATGGCTGCTTGTGCTCGCGTTTGCGTATCTTAAGCCAATGTAATTTGTGGCGCTAGTAAGATTATTTTTTTCAACATCAATCAATTTAGTTCCATTAATATAACATTCGATATGAATCTGGGAACTGGCGCTTCCTTCGCTTGTCTTAACGCGGAAATTATATAATTCACCAGCGACTAATTCATAAGACGCCGTGTTTGTCGCGGAACCATTAACTTTTAGATAAATATTCCCACTGCTTCCAGTAGTTCCACCAAATTGGAAAGCAGATTTCACTGCACCGCTAGAGGTATGGGTTTCCTTATTAAATTGAATACCAAAATTATCACTTGAGCTAAGATCTGCATCGAAAATGAAGTCTCCTTGGAAATCAATATACTTTTGATTGATAAGGTTTCCGTTTAAATTTCTCATCAATGTTTGGCAGGCTTTATATCTACCAACAGAGAAGTTGTCATTATATTCCACCGCTCCGGAAGCGTAGCATAATTCCGTTCTCACGTTGTCGATATTTGTGACTGTCACATCACATGATTTAAGAACTGTACCACCCACTGCAAAATTGATTTTTGTGTGACCGGATTTTCTTCCGATGACATTATAATTACTATCAATTTCACATATCTCAGGATCTTCGCAGATAATGCCGTTCTTCACGATGTCTGAGGGATAGTCAGTAACGATATTTAAGTTAGCTTGATGAAGCGTTCTGATATTTAAAGAAGTTTCCATCTCAAAATCAAATACTGCTTCTTCAAAGACACTATATAAATCAGTGGATTGATTAAAGACAAATGAATTAATGATTTCACCATCTTGCTGTAATGACCATCCTTTGAATTGGAATACTTTGCCCGCTTCATTATCTTTTTTCGGAGTATTTCCAAAATAAGATGCATCTTCGCCAGGAAGGACATTTCTAATAAGCATTAATTCATTTTTATTAAAATATCTAACTTTAATCTTTGATAAATCAAATGTTGCTTTAACAGATAAATCTTTTTGAACATCAAAGACAGTGAAATGATCAAATTCTATTTGTTGATTCTCATCATTAACAACAAAACTTGATGTGTGATATCCTTCTGCTGGTTGAAATTTAAATGTGACAAAGTCACCTTGTTTGACTTTTTCTTTATCAGAGGTCACAACACCATGTTCGCTTGTCTCAATGATCACATTAAAATATGTTTCATTCTTTGTGGATTTTTGACATCCCATTAAAGGGATTAAAAGTAATAAGGAGAAGAAGAATCTCTTTTTCATATTATGCTTCATAAATGAATAACTCCTTAATTGATAACATATCAGTATTACCATTATGGTAACCATAGCCAGTAAATCTTAGTTTGTTAGTCGTGACATTACTTGATAAAGGATAGGTGAATAGATAAGAATCTCTAGTCTTATTTAATCTAGTATCGACAAGAGTGACATAATTACCATCCACATAAGCTTCAATTGTTAATTTATAGGCGCGATAAACATAAGGCATAATGGCGAATTTCTTAATGGTAATAGTCTTAGCAATATCGATGTTGACAACGATATTATGACTATTTAATCCACTCGCAGAGAAACGACTATAATGGTTGATTCTGTTATAAACACCATTGATGAGGTTTTCTGGACCATTATCTTCTTCGCATGTGGCATCGGTTTTGGCAACCATCAAACCTTTATAGAAGTTTGTGTCCACAGTGTATTTAGCGTTTTCTGGATTAAACGCTTCATTAAAATGACCATAGATTGGTTTTTGATAGCCATTAGTTAATCTCATAAAGCGAGATAAACCCATCATCATAAGGCCGACACCAAAGGCATTTGTTGAGGTCTTGTGTGTGGCTTCACCACCAGCATAACCATCTGGACCTTCACCGACAGGTTGACAATATCCTAATAAACCATTGTTACTGATACATTCAGCGGTAATGGTTTGATAAGCATGTTCAACGATTGGATAATAAGTATCAAAATCTAATAATCCGTATTCAATACCTAAAGATAATCCGAATAAGAATCCACCAGTACCAGTCATTTCTTTTCCCGGTTGATGATTGACGTCTCCGAGGTTTGCGCCCCAGACACCATCATCTCTAACGGCGTTCTTTAATCCGTTTGACATCAATAAGAAGTCATTTAAATAAGTTGGATATGCTGGATCATCTTTATCCATATATTCAAGCCTTTGCGCTAAAGAGACGTAGACCCATGTATTTCCTCTACCCCAATAGACCTTTTTACCATTTGGAGAGGTAGAAGCATTATGACCATTACCATAGACATATTTTCCATCTCTATACCAAAGGCCATCCTCGGCATCAAAGAACATATCGCGATAATATGAATATGTAGCGAAATCAACTTCGGAATACCATGGGTTCTTGGTCACTTTGGTTAAATATGACATCGCTAAACCAATCATGTAGATTTCATCAATCCAAGAACTATCAAACATACCACGAGAGCAAATATAATTTGCTTCTTCGATTGTATGCGCTAGTTTATAATCCGCTGGTGCTAATTCATGAAGGACGCTATAAAGAAGTGCACCTGTGACATTATCAAGATAGGTATCTAAGATACCTTCATTGACTTTCCATGAATATCCTTCAGCGTAATTATAGGATTCATTGTAATAAGAGATATCCGCAGTGGATTTATAAGCTTCCATAACTCCGAGATGATAGGTTACTTCAATCCAGTTATAAGTATCACAATAATTATTGTTGTAATAATAATCGTGAATCTTTTGGACATATCCTTCCACTTCTTCAGCATCAACAGAAGGAGCGACATTAATCTTAGACTTGTTTCTATAAGAAACACCAGAAGAGGAAACTTGGCTTAAACAGCCGAGAAGTAAGAAGAGAGATATTAATCGTTTCATATTATATCGCCTCCACTTCTAAGGATGGATTCTTCACATTCAACGCTAAATTGAAGGAGAAGAAACCAACATCATATGATTCTTTTAAATATGTTGGTGATATTTCACCAATCTTATAATCGTTCACGAAAAATGACAAAACACCACTTTCTCTAACGATAGATAGTTTTGTGTAATCTTCATTGGTGAAGAAAACATTATATGTTTCTGGTGCAATATAATTCCAGTTATAAGTACCATCAATTCTTGAAGCTACACCGACCCATTTTCTTTCAAAATAATCATTAGTGTCGATATAGAAGAATAATTGATTTTCACTATCATTTAGTAAAATACCAAACTTTGGATAAGTATCACCATTATATGATTCTGAAACATTGAAATGAGCACTGGTGACAAAGTCATTGTTCGCATTCTTTTTAAAATAGACATAACGATCACCAAATTTAGACATTGAATTTCTTTGTCTTAAATAAGTATTTTCACCATCATTTTCATATGTGAATCCATTTGTGGCGTAGCATTTGCCATAGCTGCCGAATAAAGCACTATCGCTAAGTAAAGGCAAATTCATCGCACTTCTAATAACATTAGAGATATATGCATATCCTAATGATGTCGCGTGAGTTTTGTCAGTAAACATACCGGGGATTGGTAAACCATCTTCGCCCAAGAAATCATCGGTGATATTACAAACAACAACATTTGGATTACCGTTATAGAACGATGTAATTGTGGAATTGAATGTGTTAATCATCGTCATTTCTTCACTAGATGTGTGAACTTGACGATGGACTAAAGTCATCAAATAAATCTTCACAGTAGGAACATCGTGAATAATTGTATTAATCATTGATTTTAAATTATTAATTGTATTTTCAAGATTTGGTGAGGTGACATATAAGTCATTACCACCGATATGAAGGGCGATATTTCTTGGTTGAATCGTATTTACTAAATTCAAACATTTGGTTCCACTGACCCAGTCGGTAGTTTTAGAAGCACCAAATCCAATTGTGGACACTTTTAAATCCGCAAAGTCATCATACATAGAACCATAACGGGATGTGATTGTATAAGAATCACCCATGAATAATAAATCGGTATCAAGAGTTAAATAACGATCACTAACTGTTCCGTTAGAATTCACTCTTAAATAACTACGTGGATTGAACCATGTGCAGTGATATGCAGAGTTCATATAAGTGTTCATATATGATTGCGCCATGGTAATTGTTGTGGAATACCATGTGCTATCTAGTTTCTTCGTGGATTGATTATAAGAAGTTGAATCTCTTAAAGCAGGAGCAAATGTAATATGTCCTAAAGCATGTTCATAATCGGTTTCAAATAAATCGTAACCAAATAAAGCTTTAACAATATATCCACTAAAACCATTAACAGCGGGTTTGCAGATAACCGCTTCATTAACGAAGTTCTTACCATATTGGTAATCAATGTTTCTACCTAATGCGTAATAAGCACCATCACTTCTTAATCTTTGGAGATAATATCTACCATCACACGCCATTAAGCATCTGAATACTTTAGTGTCACTTGGGCGATTAGATTCTGTTTCCATACACATTTGTAATTCCACATCATCTCTTTCCCAAACACTTAAAGAAGCATTATCAATAATTGTGGAGTCGATGACACAAACTCTCACTTCAAATCCTTCTTCTTTATATTCAAACTGCCAGAATGATTGTGCGGAATTAACACCGCTTCCTCTTAATGAGAATTCATACTCATCAAAAAGCTTTTCGGTTTTCACAAATTCCGCTTCAACATAAAGTGGTTTATTTTGCATAATCACGTGCGCGTAGTAATTTTGTTTTTCATTATCCTTAATTGTTAAATAAACATCGTTCGCTTTTAACTTATTAAGGCGATATCCATCATTCGCTTTTATAAATAATGGGACTTCAGTTCCCGCTTTTGCATATTCCATATTTGAGGCAATGAAACCTAATTCAGATTCCGCAAAATAAATGGGGTATTCTCTATTATCAGATGGAGCTAAAATAGCCTCCACTAAAGTATTAAATTTAGGCATTATAAAGGAGTTTGACGGGGTTTTTTCGTTATTTACCAAGAAATAATCAACCGCAAAACCTTCTTTTATATTATCGATATTAAATGTGACTTCTGTACCTTCTTTGGCCTGACTTGGACCAGAGAGAACATAGTCGGTACTCTCATAATAAGTGATCGAATAAATACCTTCTTGATTAGGAGCTTTTTTATTGCATGCTTGCACTAAACATAAGAATACACTAAGCATTCCTAATAACAGCTTTTTGTGTCTCATAAAACCTCCTTAAAAATGCAACTTAATTCCTCTATCCACTAAACGTTTTTGGATTTCTTGAACAGATGGTCTTTTATCGATTGACATAGAAGCAAATAATCCAGCAACTTCACCAGTTAAGATACAAACGGGAATTACTCTTGTGGCTTCCCAGCCTTCATCATCGCTGGATACGATTCTTCCACAAGCATATAGATTATTTATCTTCTTGGTGTATAAACATCCTAAAGGTACTTCGTAGATATCTCCTGGTTTACAGAACATACCTATGGCTCCGATAGAATCTTCATGATGTTTGAATAAATCTTCTTTTGTTAAACAATATTCGCCAACAATAGAAGCAATCTTTCTAAATTGTGGCATGCTCGGAAGCATGGAAACATCGGTGATTTTTCCTTCTTCATATTGTTTTAAACAATATAATTGAGCATCTTTAACGAACTCATTAACATCTTCTTGTTTATATCCGTTGAATGTCTTGTCCGGCATTGGATTGTTCTTACCACTATAAGAAGTTCCGGAATATTGTGCAGTTGGTTTACCAACACCTTTCTTATATGTTGTTGTGGCATACACTAAATAATTGATACCTTCACGAACTGGTAAACCAGCTTGTCTAAATAAGAAAGCACTACCGGAGGCATCAATAAATTGTTTAGCAAATAAATTGTGTTTACCTTCAACAGTGGATATTTCAATTGATTTAATTAAATCTTTTTCAACCTTAACATCGGAAACAAGTGTGTCGTAATAAATTGTCACACCATTATCGATGAGAAGTTGATTCATGGATAAGGCAAAGAGATTATGATCAAACCAACTTGATTTTCTTAATCCTTTCTTTTGCCAATCTTCATCAAAGGATTTATATCCATATTTCAAAGCGAGATTGAATAGTTCTTCACATTCTGAAAAGATTAATTGAGTTCCTTTTCCATCACATAATGGTTCAAACCAGTTAATTAAACCGGCAGTTGCTAAACCACCAAGCATAGAATTCTTTTCAATAAGAAGAACTTTTCTTTTTTCTCTACTTGCTGAAAGAGCGGCAGAAACTCCCGCCACTCCTCCACCAATAACGATGACATCAAATACTTCGTTATTCATTTTTAATTATTTCCAGTTAAAGAAAGATTTCTAAATGAAATAGCATCATAGGAACCAGAACCGTATCTAACTCCATATGTGTAGAGGTTCTTATTTAGAGATCCTCTAGAAGTGCTACTAAGTAAAACATCATCAATATAGCAATTTAATGTATATGCACTACCAGCAGTGATGACCATTTTGAATTCATACCAAGTATCAGCGACAAACGGCGAACCGAGTGTTCCGCTATCTTTTGAAGTACCACTAACTTTCATCGCCCATGCGCCAGTCGAGAAATTGGTAATACCAAATTGGAAAGCGGCATTAGGACCGCCATCAGCATTCATATATTTTTGACCTTGAAGACCAAAGTTAAAGTCGTTTGAAGAAGCAAGAACGTTTGCCGGGAATTTGAATTCCACTTTGAATGTGACATATTTATAACTATATTGTAATCCATCAGCATTAGTGACAACTGTTTGTCCATCAAGAATTGTACCAGCACCATCGTTAATGGTAAGTGCTTTTTTGCTACCACCATAAACTAATTTCATAGAGTCAGAACCAGTTGGGACTTCATATTTACTTTCGTCACCTGGACATTCATAGGTAATAGTTATGGTTGAAATACCAAATGTGGCATTGCTATAAAGTGCAAAATAATTACATTTAGTATCAACAGAAACTTGGCTTGTTCCAATAATGGAATAAGCATATTTTTGAGCAGCTACATCCGCCAAACTATAACCAACATATAAAGTTAAGTTATTGTTTGTATTAACAGGAGCGGTAACTTTGATATTTGTAATTTTTCTAATTTGTTTTTTGGATGTAATGGTTCCGCTGCTCATAACAATATGCCTACCAGATTTAACGCTCAAACCAGTCCCAACATATTCGAATTGAATATATTCATTAACATCGAGTATTCCCGACGTTCCACCAGTAATGGTTGGTTGATTCGTATCGTCCAATGTAAGCGTATATGTCTCACCAGTTGCTCTCATCTCGCCTAACATATTTGGTGCATGTCTAACTGCAGCAGCAATACCAACTGCGGAGCCAACAGCTAATGCACCAATTAAAAAGTAAGTAATTTTCTTCATTCCATTTTCCTCCTCATAGCAAATGAATAATTGTTAAGGAATGCAATCATCAAAATCTTTTTTATATCTTAATTATTATAATAAAAGACTAATCAATAAATGAAAAAAAGGATTATAATAATGTAGAAAAGTATTTATGAGAAAATATTCACGAAGAGTTGTCGATTATCTAATGCACTCAAATGAAATCAAACTCACTGGTATTGCTAATGAGGTTGTGAAACATTACGAACCAAGCATTCGTGTTTTTAAAAGTACAGAGGATAAACCCATAATCATTGAATGCTTTGGTATTACAAATCCAGATAAGGGATATGCGGTTAGTAGAGAGAAGAGCCACAACTTTGTTTTAGAGTATATCGAAAGTGGAAAAGGTCATGTCGAAATTGAAGGTGACCATTTTGACGTGCAGGCGGGTGACGTATACCTGTTATATCCTAATACTAAACAACATTATTACGCGGATGAGAAAGAGCCATTCAAAAAGTACTGGGTTAACTTCATGTCTACGGATATTGAAAAGATGTTGGATACATTAAACATTAAAGGAGTCCATCACTTCCCTAAATGCAATCTCTTTGCTTACTTCATACAACTATTCTCATTAGAAGAAATCCACTACCCATCCACAGACTTTTTCTATTTCGCTTATAACACAATTATCTCCATGTTGGTGGAAATGAAGAAGTCACTTTTAGATCAAAAAGATGATGGAGATATTGCTAGTCAAATTAAAAAAATAATCGACGGAAATGTCGCAGAAAACATAAAAATAACCGACATTTGCGGGGAATTAATGATTTCGAAGTCATATTTGATCAAAACTTTTAAAGATAAATATGGGGTTACTCCGAACCAATATAAGCTAAAACAAAAAATGGATACTGCCCGCAAGATGCTAATGAATGAGAACGTCTCAATTAAGCAAATCGCTCTCTCATTAGGCTTTAACGATCAATACCATTTTTCGAATAGTTTTAAGAAATATAATGGAGTCTTTCCGAGTAAGTATCGGAAGATGTATATCGAAAACCTATCTAAATAAATAAGTCTCTTGATATAGTAATTCGATGCTCTCTATATAGATGCTATTACCGGTGAATGATAACGAAACCGTTTCATTCGCAGCTTTAAACTCGTAAGGAATTTCTACGACATTACATCCTTCGTTATTATCTAAGGAACAACCATAGAATGGAACCGCAAAGGCTTGCTCACCATCTCTTAATATTGAGACATCAAAGTCACTTAAGCAACGGTATTTCACTCTTAATGTCATTTGTTGATTGAGTTTCACACCACTGGCTCTAAACGCTAATTTAGAGAGGTATTTCTTTGGAAGTTGATTTTTAATCAAATAGCCAACAAAGTTATTATTGATTTCTTCTAACATGAAATCATCGAGCACTAAGAAGTCACCATCGGATTCACCTTCAAAGGCAACACCAACATCCATGGTTTTATTCGTGGCTCTAAAGATTAAAACGTTATTAACAATATAATCTTTATTAAAGAAATTACATTCTTGGGTATCGCCATTTCTATCTCTAGCGAATAAAGAATAATAATGGGTATCACTTCTAACGAATGTTGATAAGCGATAATATTTACCAACTTCTAAGTTTTTGAAAGTGTGATAGGCTTCCACTTTTCCACTTTTACCTTCTTGATATCCCACTCTCATCGCACGATATCCAGAATGTGAATATTCATTTTCACCATCTTCATAAACGGAGACATAAGCGTTCTTTGTGGAGGCAAAACCTGATAATGTTTCCGCTTCTAAATCATAGTTTTCAAATAGCATAGAGGTTCCGACTTGTAGTTTTTGAACTGGAACTTTATAGTTCTCGCCTACAATGGAACCACCATTATCGACTAAAATCTTTTCATAGTTCTTTTGGTATAGGTCAATGATATCGGTGATTTTTTGATAATCAGGATATTCAGCGCCGATATATGGATCAAACCCAGAAACAGTGTCGTTATAATATAAACCATTGCCATTTTGATATAACTTCTCGTTAATGTCGTTATATTCTGGATTACCTGGTTTAAATCCTTTTAGGATGCCATATAAACCACACACTGTTGCGGCGGTACAGTCACCATCAAATCCCATCATGGAAGAAGCTAGCGCCGCTTTCATATAATCGCCTTGTCCATAGAGCATGGAATAAATAGTAAATGCTCCATTGATACCAGGATTAGTTTGAATATTATCAATACCTTTTGTGGTCCGATAATAACCTTGATAAATCTCTTTCGCGGCTTTTACATAATCGTTTGGATATTTGTTATACATTTCTACTGCTACATCAATTAATCTATCAACCCAACTTCCTTTAGGAACCACTGGTCTAGATTTTTCTAAGATAACGTTAATATCATCATAGATGTATGCGTAAGAATACATTGTTGCATATAATTTCGCCCATATGACTGGTTCAAAATAACCAGTTAAAGAAGCAAATCTTTCACCTAAAATATTCGCGGTATTCGGCATCGCGGCAGCGTCCATGCCGATGGTTTCGTTTTCAATATATGCTTCGGTACACCAAGAATAAGCATTTCCCGCTTCTAAGGTTCCAACAAATGGAGAAACATAATCTTTGACATTACAAATGCGGTTAGCTTCATAGCCACCACCCCAGTCATGAACTTTATGCCTAATCCAGGAATTTTTGATGTCTTCGGCTGTATAACCAGCTTCATCAATAATCATTTGATTAAAGATATCAATGTGATAATCATCATCGGAGAAAACAACATTAACGCCTTTTCCTTCGACATATCTTAAACGGTCATATCTTTCTGGATGAGTAATGACGAAATGTTTATCATTTCCGGCATATGGACCATTAATAAATTCAAACCATTCAGATGGTAGTCCAACCGCTGGATCTGGTCCATCTTTCATGAATTCATAACCGGAAAGGAATCCGGCAAATTGCCCCAAAAGACCACCGAGAGTTTTGTTATAATAATCTTCTTTTGACAATGTCAAAAACTCAGTGGGTTGTTCTTCACTATAAATGGAATCAGGTAAGGAAGAAGTGTTCTTCTTTTCACCTGTACATCCACTTAAAACTAGTGACGTTAATACTAATGAGGATAGAAATAGTTTTTTCATGTTTATTTATTGTTATTAATCGCGGTTTGTAATGTTTCGTGCATATAAGCAACAAATTGATCAGAGGTCATACCACCATCTTTATTTAACCAGACTGTCATCTTTTGGTTAATTTGTTGGTCGACACTGTTATAGAAAGTTGTATATGGAACATGTAAGGAATGTTGCACGCCATCAGTTAAACATTTGATGTCATTTTCAGAGAATTTCTTCTCTAAGGATTTACTGAATAAACTAATTGCGTCATTAGCCACTGGAATACCACCAACACCTTCGTTAGAAACGGCTTTAATGGATTCGACTTGCATTAATGCTTTAATGGCTTTTTGATCTGCTTCTGGATGTTTGGAATTTTTCACCGCAAAGAAGCAATCGGTAAATGTGGAAGTATAGGATTGACTTCCCTTATTTCCGGTTGGAATAGCGGCAATACCGACATTAAAATCGACAATTTTTGGATTCATGACGTCATTGAGCCACCACACACCATCGATAGCCATTGCAATATTACCAGCATAGAATTGATCCATGCTTGATTCGATTGTGGTATCGGTTGGTCTTGGCATAGATTCATCAACTTTAATCATGTCATCAAACCATTTGTAAACGGTGCGGTATTGATCAGAATCAATCGCGGAATTACCATCCGCTTTAAAGATATTATCTCCACCTAATGATTTAGCGTACATGCCACCATAGGCAAGGAATGGTCCAGCGGATAAACCAAATTTTCTATTAGGTCTTGTACCGCTAGATAATTTAAGCGCCATAGCTTTGATTTCTTCAAAAGAAGAAGGATTATTCCAGTCTTGACTTGGATAGGAAATCTTATCGCTTTCTGAAGCGGTAGAATTATATTTATCAATCGCATCTTTATTATAATAAAGAACCATATGTTGTTGACCAGTTGGTAAACCATAATATTTGCCATCGCTCTTGGCGACACCTTCAAATGCCGCGGCATTGTATTTGCTCATGTCTAATGATTCATAGACACCGGTTAAATCTTGGACTTGGCCACGAGAAATCATTAGTGGAATATGAGATTCCGCAATACGACCAATTGTTCCACCAACACGACCCGCCATATTGGAAGCGACCTTTGTATAGTATTTATCCCATTCATCGGTTTGAATGATTTCTGGTTCAATAACGATTTTCTCTTCCTCTAATAATTTATTAGCTTGTTCAATCATCGCTAACCAACCAGGATTTTCATTAATGGAATTCATAAGAGACATCTTAACTGTGGTCTTACCACCATTACCGCCTCCTTTACATCCCGCTAAAACCCCTATTGCGGGAAGTAATACTAAAATCTTCAATAGTTTGTTGCTCATAAGTACCTCCTATTTAATGCCTGTCGTGGCAATACCTTGGACAAAATATTTTTGACATCTTAAATAAACGATAGAAATTGGGACAATAGAAATCACGGACGCCGCTAGGATTTGTCCCCATTGTTGGCCAGAAGATGCGTGATCTCTTAAGCTAGCAATGAATAATGAGATGGTCATGTTTTCCGGGCTAGATAAGTAAATCAATTGTCCGAAATAGTTATTCCATGAACCAATAAATGTAAATAAACCCAATGTAATTAAAGCGGGAACTAGAAGCGGTAAGACAATATGCCAATATCTTCTAAAATATCCACAGCCATCAACTTCACCGGCTTCTAATATTTCGTTTGGAATAGAAACGATAAATTGTCTGAGCATAAATACACCATAGGTGTTGATCATGACACCTGGAATAATAAGCGGTAAGAATGTATCAGTCCACCCAATATCAGCGAAGACAACGAATAAAGGTAACATAGTGACTTGTCCAGGAAGCATGAGTGTGGCCACGAACATACCGAATAAGAACTTCTTACCAAAGAAATGGAGTTTAGCAAAAGCGTAGGCCGCTAAAGAGGAAGTAAATAGTGTTCCTAATGTCGCAGATATGGAAATCAATAAGGAGTTACCAAAGCTTCTTAAAAGAAGACCACCGTTATCACCAGTAAATATCGCTTTAAAGGAATCTATAGATAAATCAAATGAGAACAATTTGATTGGATGTTCAAAGATTAAGGATGGATTCTTAATTGAGTTATAAATCATCCAGTAGAACGGGAAGAAGGAAAGGAAAGCAAATATTGTTAAAACAATAATAATCAAAATATAGAGAATTAATGATTTAACATTTCTCTTTCTCTTCTTCACTTTGGAAGCGGAATTAATCATTAGAAGGTGGATATTTGCACTACTCATTATTCATGTACCCACTTTCTCTTTAAGATTGTTTGGATAATTGTGATTATACCGATGATAAAGAACAAGACCCATGACGCCACCGCTGCGGTACCCATATTAAATTCGGAGAAGGCTTGATTATAGATATACATCGACATTGTGTATGTTGAATAATCAGGGCCACCGCCGGTCATGACATAGACTTCATTAAACATATTGAATATATCAATAAACAGCATGATGATAACGAAGAACATGACTGGGGAGACAGAAGGAATAGTAATCGATCTTGTCTTTTGCCAGAATGAGGCGCCTTCCACATCTGCGGCTTCATATAAATCTTTTGGAATATTCTTTAATGCGGCATCAAAGATGATGTAGTAATAACCCATCTTCAACCAGCATGTGACAATGACGATTGCCACTTTTGCCCAGGTTGTCGATTGTAGCCACATCGGTGGTTCTTTCACACCCATAATCATCAGTACGGAATTAAGGACACCACCATTCGGTTCAAAGATAAAGAACCAAACCATGGAAATAGCAACTGAGCTAGTGACCATCGGTAAGAAGAAAGCGGCACGATAAATCTTTAATCCATAGATTTTACGATTACTTAAAATCGCTAAGGTGAATGATGTGACTAATGTTAAAGGAACCGCAAAAACGATATAAATAAACGTGTTTTGTATGGATTTCCAGAATCTATAGTCAGTAAATATGACTTTGAAATTATCTAATCCAACAAACTTTGGATCAGAGATAAAGTTCCATTGAGCAAAGCATAAGACGATAGAAAAACCGATAGGGAAAATAACAAATGCCAAATATCCTATAAGTTGCGGTGAGAGCAAGATATAGGCGGCGAGGTTTTCTCTTTTTTGTTTTCTCGTCAAATGCTTTTTCATCTTATTTTCCTAAATACTCTTTAGCATATCTTTTTGCATCCTCAAGAACTTCTTTAACTTCATCCATTGATTCAGATAATGTTTCTTTGACTAAAGTTAAAGTTGGAATTAATCCACGACGATAAGGGGTTTTGACATCGGTACTATTAGTGCCTAATTCATGAACTCCAGAACTACCTCTAGAGAAATCTCCTAAACATAGATGAGAGAACTCTTTTGCGTAGTTAGAAAACATATCTTCATAGAATGAATCATGATAATGCATTAATCCATCTGTGTGCCCGGATTGGAATAATGGCATGGACATCATTAAGCCATCATAGAATCCTTCGCCACTGACAAGATAGTTATTAAATGTTTTATTAAGTGTTTCAGCAACCTCAAAGACACCTTGTGTGATGTTATATCTTTGGTCATTAACATAGGCTGCGGCGATATCAAGGAAGACACCATCGAAATGATATTCGTTTGTGAAATTTATAATTTCATCTAGTATCTTCTTTTGCCATCCTGGCGCACCAGGATTGAGTTGTGCATTTGTGTGATGGTCATAATGTCTAGAGCCATCCCAGTCCACGGAACCATGGTCAAATGTCGCTCCAGAGATGAGGAGGTCTTCACTTGGTTTGCCCCACTGTTCATAATCCGGAAGTTCATTATTCGCCATCGTTAAACCGACCATGCTTAAGACATGTCCGCCTAACTCGTGAACGCCGTTGATAAATTCTTTTAATTTTTCAGGACCACCTAATCTATCATCAGGTGTGTAATTTCCATATTTATAGTAATATCTGCCTTCCCATCCAGGGACGTAGAATAATATTCTCTTTGGTTCGATATACTTAGCAAGTTCTTTAAAGTCTTCTAATGCTTGTTCATAGGTATGAAAGATATGACCAGTCCAGTGTTCCATATGGCATATGACAATTAATGAAACCTCTTTAAACCATTCTGGGACATCTTTTCTGTCTTCGTATTTCACATAGTGATAGGTCTTTTCTAAGAACGCTAAATGTTTTTGATAGATTTCTTCTTTGCTCTTCACATAGCCATATTCCCAAGTGGGAGTATCAATCATATGAGAAACATCTTTTCCACTCTCTTCAAATAAGAGTTCGACTGTCATGGTGTCTTCGCTTGTCTTTTTGATAAAGAATCTCTTTTTTCTTACTCTTTCATCAAGGCTTCTAAAATATAAAAATTTATCATCAGAAATCTTAAAAACTAATAATGGAGTAATTAATCCTCTCCATCCTTCTGGGTAATTTAAAACCTCTCCATAATCGTTTGTGACGTGTTCACCACTAATCGTGGAAAGTAAATTTCCTAATGGCAAATTTTCGAATTTTAGCTTAGTTTCGCGGACTTTTTCGCTTAAACCCGCTATTAAATCAAAGGAATAGAAATCTTTATTTTTGTGAATATCTAGTTCCAAAAATGAATTATCATCAACCTCGGTTTCTCCCCACACTAAACGTTTGGAGACATACTTATCGCCATTCTTAGTTAAGGAGCCAAGTTGAGGATAATAGAGATTATGAAAACTAAAAACTTCTGCAGAGAGAACTACTCCATCATCTAGTTTTATATATTCATTGTTTAATCGAAAACTCAAATCTTGTATTTGCATATCAATAACCTTTATTCAGTAATCTCTCCCACATACTCTAAGAGAATATAATCCATTTCAAATGGTTCTGTGCTACCAGTCTTTTTGATATAGATATGATTACCGTCTTGATTTAATTCAATAGTGTCAGACCATTCTGATAACGTTGGAGTTCCCCAGCCACTTCTTGTCGGAAGGTCAAGTTTCACTCTTAATCTCGGCGCGGCGTCTGTCGTAATTGTGGCAAATGTATCTAAGGTAGGATCATTATTTTGGGCATAAGCCATTTTCACTTTATATAATCCCTTTTTTGGAACATTGATATGAATATCAACACCTTCACCTTCATTATCAACATTACCTAACATATAGTTATTGCTGGCTGCTGGATAATATTTAGCGGGGTTCTTTGTGGTCCAAGCTTGGGTGGCATCATCCCACTTAATCGCTGTTCCCATTTCCGCTTGTAATTTAAATGTCGGGATACCAGTTTCTTTATCAACGTTATATTCCACGCCTGTACCTTTGATGACAACATAGTCGACTTCGGCAAATCCACCCCATTGAGGATTATCAGAAGAAGTACCGCATTTCACTAATTCGATATTGTTCCATCCTTCTTGTAAGGTAATCTTTGTGGTGACTTTTCTGACATTAAAGTTATCGACACCACCCCAACCGGTTTTTTCTTCATAATAAACACGAGCTTGGTTCGCACCATTGACTAAAACATCGTGATATGAATGTGGTTGGTCAGTTAGATAATAGATTTCTAAATCTCTTTCACCACTTAAGAATGAATAATGATCGAAATGTAAGCCGTTACCGCAATCATCGATACCACCAGCATAAGCACCATTATGGGCTAATGGGTTATTACGATAATTAGAAGCATCATTAGAACCATAATTTAATAAACCATGTTCACCTTCATAAATGACATCTCGATCAATATTTGTAATCGCAAATTCTAATTTTGCAGTCTCCGACTTCTTTTCCTTATTAAAAGCGGTCACGTAAGCGACGTTATTACCAATCAGGTTTAATGTTTCGATATCGTATTGATTGACGCTGATATCCTTTGTTAGGACCTTTTGTGAGGCATGTTCAATCTCAATACGATATTGTGTGGCGTTTTCCACTCTATCAAAATAGATAGCTTGGTTTTTATAAGTTAAATTAGTCACATTATCAAGACCCACTTTGAGATTATCAAAGTTTCCTCCTTGGCAGGCGGTCAAAGAAGAAAATAGAAACGGAATAACAATCAAGATTTTTTTATTCATAATTATGCAGTCTTCCCCTTCCGCAAATGGACTTTATATTTTTTATTAACTCTTTTTTCTAATTTGTAATCATTTTCAAAATGTTTCATCGCTACTTCAATCGCATATTTGGCCATCAAGCGATAATCTCCAGATACCGAAGTAATATCAATTGGATAATTAAATCTCTTGGATAAGCCATCATATCCGACAATCTTGAAGTCGCAATTATCGTGTTCGTTTAAGACGCGACAAACTAGTTCATCATTAAACGCAAAGACGCCATCGAGATGATAATCAAAGATGTTTTCATATTCGTTGTTCGTCGAATCGATATAAAACACTTGCTCATATCCTAACTTCAAAGCGGTATCTTTAAATCCGAGATATCTTGCACTATCGCACATAATATGTGGTGCCCCTAAATAACCGATTCTTTTTAAACCTAAAGAATGGAAATATTCAGCGACTAATGAACCACCTTGGTAATCATCAGTGCAAATGATATCGACGTTATATTTTGAATCTCTTCCAAAAACAATAATCGGGATCTGGCACATATTTGCGAAATCCACGCATTCCTTGTCTGGTGTTAAGAAAGAGATAATCACACCGACGGATTGTTTGGCGCATTCTTCGACAATAGATTGTGTGAGCTCTAATTGATATGACGGGAATATTAAAGCGGAAACATCTTTATCTTTAATAAACTGCGTCATATAGTCGAGAACCATGCCAATATATGGTGAGGAAAAACTGTCGAGAACAAAACCGATAACTTTCTTATTCTCGTTATTAAGAACCTTGATGACACTATTGGGTAAATAACCTAACTCAATAGCCTTTTCTTTGACAATCTTTTTGGTTTCGCTAGAGATATCATCGCAATCTCTTAAAGCACGTGAAACCGCAGTCATCGAGAGACCGAGTTCTGAGGCTAATACTTTAAGTCCAATCTTTTTCTTAATCATTGTTTTCCCTTGTTAATATAATTAAGCCACTACTTTTTCAATCACTAAGTAGTCAAAGGTGAACCATTGGGCGTTTCCTTCGGTGCGTTTAAAATCAATGGTGTGCATACCTTTGCTTAATGTTTTTTCAACACCACCAACAAGTGCTGGGTGATCCCAAGAACTTCCTGGATTGAAGGCGACGGTTTCGTCTGCACCATTATCAATAGAAAGATTGATATTAACGGATGCGCTTTGTCCGATTGCTGGTCTAATCAAATAATTACCATCGTCTCTGATATAAATAGAGAATTTAGCGCCGTCACCGACAGCGTTGATTTCGCCTAGTCCAAAACCTAATGAGAAAGTATCAACACTCCAGTTTTTCACTGTGTCGACTGGTCTTTGATTTTCATCTGCGTAATGCCAATGCGCCATCTCGGCTTCTAGTTGATATCTATTCGCACTCATATCGACTTCATCTAAGTCAAATGTCTTTCCAGTTCCGGCCACTTTGATATAGTCGACTTGTGCCCAACCACCATATGCTGGATTATCTGTGGAACTACCATTTTTAATAAGATATAACTCGTTCCATCCCTTAAGAAGGGTGACATTTTCCACGACCACTTCCGCGGATGTCTTACTATCACCAAACCAACCAGTATTCTCGGTATAGTCGACTTTATAAGAAATACTATTCGCGAATAATGTCATATATGAATTTGGAGAACCAGTAGAATATCTGACAGTGATATTTCTCGCACCTGCTTCAAAAGCGAAGTAACGGAAATACATACCTTGACCACAGTCATTGAAAGCTAAACCATATGCTCCCCCATGTGCATCAGGATCTGCAGAATAGTTTCTATCCATATCGAGAAGTCCATCTTCCGCTTCTAAAATTAAATCTCTATCGACATGTAAAACTTTAAATTCAAGGGTTGCTGGTTCACTAGTTAGGTTACCTTTTCTCGCGGTCACACTCGCGTTATAATGGCCACCTTCAAGTTCTAAACTAGAAATATCAATTGATGTTGTGGCATATCCTTTTTGATGTTTGACAACATTGCCTAATTTAATAATTAAGAGATAATCTGTTGCTCCACTAACACCGGTGAAGGAAATCACACCGTTGTTATATTGCAGATTGGTGACTTTACCTAATGTGGTTTCTTCGCTGGAAGAATCATCCACTTCACTGGCAATAATGCTCTCTTGAGAACTATCGCTCACTTTTACGGTTTTGTTACAACCTGTCACCATAAGTGCGGCAACCGCTAAAACTAATAAACTCTTTTTCATTTTCTTTAAAAAATCCTTTCTGTTGAGTCTATATCAAATACATGTGTACGTTCTTTTTCAAAATCAACCTTAATCTTGGAATGAGATTTCATCTCTTTTCTAGAAGAAGCTTTGATAACAATAGGATTTTCTCCAATAACACTATGGAGATAATATTCATCGCCGAGCAATTCACAAATACCAATTTCAATTTCTAAACCTTTATCAACGACATTAATATCTTCTGGTCTCACACCAAACTTAATTGGATGAGATTCTTTTAAATATTTTTCAGCGCGTTCTTTCTTCTCTTTTAAGCCATTAATGACTTCATCAAAAGAAGCAATTGTGTCTTCATTGACCGCTAAAGATTTATTCTTTTCGTGGTTTTCAATTTCTTGGTTATAGTCATTAATCTTCTTGCTATAGAATTCATCGTGTATTTTCTTGAAATCTTTAGATAATGATAATTTGACATCACCAGGCAAGATAATCTCTCCCTTATCATATGTCGCATCAATCATATTCATCGATGGAGAACCGATGAATCCGGCGACAAACATGTTAAATGGGAAATTATATATTTCCGATGGAGAACCAATCTGTTGAATATAACCATCTTTCATGACGACAACGCGGTCCGCCATAGTCATGGCCTCGGTTTGGTCATGAGTAACATATATGGTTGTGGTTTTTAATCTTTCATGAATTTTAATAATCTCACTTCTCATTTGCACACGTAATTTAGCGTCCAAATTTGATAATGGCTCATCCATTAAGAAAACTTTTGCTTCTCTAACTATGGCTCTACCTAAAGCCACTCTTTGTCTTTGGCCACCAGAAAGCGCTTTTGGTTTTCTTTCCAAATATTCAGTTAATTGAAGGATTTCTGCAGCCTTTTCGACTTTTTGTTTGATTTCTTGTTTGGGATATCCACGTATCTTTAATCCGAAAGCCATGTTGTCAAAAACTGACATATGAGGATATAAAGCATAACTTTGGAAGACCATCGAGACATCTCTCTCTTTCGGAGTTAATTCATTAGAAAGAACACCATCGATGTATAATTCACCATCGGTGATATCTTCTAATCCCGCGATCATTCTTAAAGTTGTGGATTTGCCACATCCAGATGGACCGACAAAGACCACGAATTCATTTTTCTTAATGTCTAAATTAAAGTCATAGACCGCTAAAACTTTTTTGTCATAGACTTTAGAAACGTGACGTAATGAAACATAGGCATCCTTGTTTAAAAGACCCAAATCATTACTAAAATCAGGCAAAATAATCTCTTTTTTCTTTTTCATATCAAGTAAAGTTTTCTCTTATATTTATATAATAAAGTCAAAAATAACTTTATTGTCTATTAATTTTTAAAGTATATCTTTTGTGCTAAAACTATTTTTTAGTAATATTAGCAGTCAATTCGATATCTACTGGATAATCACCAAAAGTCTTACCAAAAATATTAAACCCTCCTTTATTAATCGCGTTTTCCTTATTACCTATTTTTAAAAGGACTCGATTAGAAGAAGATAGCGATAATTTTTTAAGGTTTACTTTATCATTCATCAAATCACCATTTAAATAGACACCATTTCCATCGACAGTAATAGTTAAAAACATTCCGTATTGAGTTACTACGCCAAGAAGGCTTTTCCACCATTCTGGAGAAAGAACACCAGGTCGATCACCAAAATCTCCCGGACAAGTCCAGGTCAATAATTCCACTCCATTAAGCCAAAAGGTTATATCGCTTTCATAATGATTGTTGTAACACAAACACTCAGAACAAATTTCTAAAGCAATTTCAATTTTGCTGACCAAGTAATGCTTAGCGAAACTATTTGGAAAAGCATAAACCAAATATCCTTGATCTGCCCAAATTAAACCCGCTTCATGTCTTTTGTTATTGAAAATATCATATTTTTTAGATAAGAAAGTTTCTTCTAAAGTTGCAAAATTACAATTGATATTATCGCTAGTATCAACGAAATCTCCAACTTTACAAATATATTTAACAACATCGCTTTTCTCCGATGCACCGCTTTGGAAGAGCTGAAGATTAATATTTCTCATAAGGCGATAACAAACACGAATCGAACCTCTAACACCAGGAATAAGAACTATATCTATCAATGATGCTCTTCTTAACATCTCAGTATGATAAACCATTGTAGAAACGGAAGTATAAAACATGCTTGCTAATTTTGGAATTGAAACAGGCTCTTTTTGCAAAATCTGTAATATTTTTATACGGATTGGGTGATTTAGAGCTTCGGAAATAAGCAATAGAAAATTCTCGTTTTCTGGGTTGCAAATGTTAAGGGAAATTGACTCATCTATCAAATCATCGCGCGTTATTTTATTCATTATTAAGACCTCGTTTGAGCAAACTAATATTTTCGTTTATATCTGTTTAAATTATAGCAAATTTTCGTTTTATTCGTATATTTTTACTTTTGCTAAACTTAAATTAGATAAAAGGAGTTTTCTATATGAATAATAAAAAGGTTTTCAAATACCTAGTAGCAAGCATTTTAGTATCCTCAGTTTCTTTAGGTCTCGCATTAACCGTTTCAAAAAATGGTTATAACGTGTTTGCGTTAGATTGTGATCACCAGTTAAATCATTACGAAGAACTAGCACCAACTGAAATAACAGCTGGGCATATCGAATATTGGGTTTGCTGCAAATGTCATAAATCTTATTATGATGAACACGCGGTAAACGAGGTTCCAAACGTCACAAGCGATATTCTTAATCCTAGTGATGGAAGATATATTGCCCCGACAATGAACCTTATTGATAGTAATACACAAACTATCGGAAGTTGGGGCACTTGGAATTTTAACGGAAGCAATGGAACAGTCAATAACGTTGAAAGACCATGGAACGATCATTTAACATTCAGCCCAGCGGCAACATCTTCTCAAGACTTAGAATATGCTGCTGATATTTCTATTTCTAGCGGTTTTATTCATCTATCATGCGGAATTGATAACCCTAGTGATCCAGGTCAAGGATGGTATGGATTAATGATTAATTCCGATGCCGATACAATAGCTTTTGGTGGACAAGGAAAGGGAGATATTATTCAAAACGATTTTAACCCGAGAAAACTTACTCTTCCATATGGTGCCACATCCGAAAAACATACCTATCGCATTATCGCAAAGGCAAATGGAGAATTCTTTGCTTATGTCGATGAAACTTTAGTGTGCCAAACTTATGACCGCACATATGCAGGCGGATATATCGGCCTTGTCACTTGGAATGGTACAGCAACATTTGAAAATGTTAGATATAAAATCACATCTGCCGCAGCTAGTGATTTTGTAATTCCAGAATTGACAAATTATCGTTCTAACGACTATCGCACCAACTATAACTGGGGCAATTGGGATTGGAATAATACAACCTATAGTGTTTCCGGTAATAATATAGATAATGGGAATGTATTCTCGATGTCATCGATTTACCAAAAGGATAATCAAGACTTGGTGATTGAAGCTGATGTTAATCAATATAACAACTGCGCTGCAATCGTCTTCGGTGTTTCCGCGATTAATGATCCAGGTGCTGGTTGGTATTCTTATCAAATTTCTGGCGAATCTGCCTTTGCAAAACTTTGCAGTGAAAATAAAGGAACAATTGGCATTAATGACACTACATCAAGAGTGACTTTAAGCGGAAGCCAATTACCAAACGACAAAAACGCTGTTGTCCACGTTAAAATACAAGCCAAAGCCAATGGCGAAATATCTTGTTGGTTAGATAATGTCTTTATCGCCACATTAACAGACACTACTTTCTCTGGGGGCTATATTGGTTTCCTTACATTTTTCTCAACTGTAACTTTCTCTAATATGAAAGTTCAATTAACAAATGTTGCTTAATTAAATTAATATATAAGAATAAGTATGAAACGAAGTGCATTAATACTTTCTTTAATCGTTGCCACATTATGCTTTTCCTGCTCTTCAAATAAAGGAAAAGACCCTTCAAACTGTTCATGCAACTCTTCTGAAACAAGTGAACCTGGTGAAGGAACTGATTCAAATGATATTAATCCTGATCCGAGCGATGATGATCCAGATGAACCAGATATAGAACCAGATGAACCGGATTTTCCTGCTCCTATTGAGCCGGAATTCAATTTGGTAAACCTAGATTTAGAGAATAATATTTTAATCAAAAAAGGTAATTGGACCTTCACAGGTAATTCCGGTTCTATTTCTAGCACTACATATGCCAATCAACTAGCAATTACAAATGTCCGCTTAGATGCTAATCAAGACTTAGAATTTAAAGCAGACGTCACCATTAGTGATGGGTATTTCCATTTGGTGTTTGGAATAGATGATTATCAATATCCTTCTAATGGTTTTTATGCTTTTTCTATCAATTCATCAGGAGTTACAAGACTATCAAGTGAAGGAAAAGGATATCTTGGATATGATAGTGATGCACACGCTTATCAAATACCAAGTTTTGTGTCAACTAACTCTTACACTATTAAAGTGAGATGCTATTCAAGTGGAAGAATAATGACATTTGTTAATAACACTCTCACATGTGATACCTACGATATTAATTTACAACACGGCTATATTGGTTTTTGCAATTATCACGGGAATGCGACTTTTCAAAATGTCCAATATAGCATAAGGGATGGATATTATGATTCTTTTGAAATCAAAGATTTATCTCCTTATAAAGTACAGCATCACCGCACCTCATATAATTGGGGCACATGGAGTTTTTCCGAAAATATTATCAGTGCCTCAAATTCTTCAATAGGTGATCACTTTTCCATGTCTACTATTCATCAAAAACCCAATCAAAATTTAATTTTTGAAGGGGAAGTAGATACACAAGGAAATAGTTCTGGTTTTGTCTTTGGAGTCGACAAAATTCAAGATCCGTCCGCTGGATGGTACGCATTTGCTTTTTCTAGGGATTATAAAAATATTCGTGCTTTTTCGGTGAATAAAGGTCAATTAGGAACCGGAAATAAAAGTCAAAAGAATTTAAGCGATGCAGAATTAGCAATGGGCTTTTTGAAACTCAAAATCATTGCTCGTGCGAATGGTTTCTTATCATTCTATTTAAATGATGAATTAGTGGCTCATATCTTTGATAAAGATTATAACGGTGGATATATTGGTTTTAATACATTTTATGCCAGCTCAACATTTAGAAATATGTCAATCAAATTAACCGATGATGTCGTTAATATTAGTGACTTAGATATTGAAGGCCTCGATATTAATTATCAAGAAGATAAACATGCTTACATAAAGGATGTTAATACATCAATTAAATCCTTAAATATCAAAGTCTTAACTAAAGAATTTACAAACATCTTTATCGACGAGATAAAGACCAAAAGCAAAAGAATAAGAGTATATAAAGGTGACAATATGGTAGAAATAAAAAGCGAAGACGCAAAAACAAAGAAAACTGGATATGTCAATGTTCTCTTACAATCATATTATGCCGAGGACAATAGACCACAAATCCACTACACACCAAAGAACAGTTTTATGAATGACCCAAACGGCCTTATGTACGATGAGGTCACAGGTAAATACCATATGTTTTATCAATATCACAGCACGATTGATTCTTCTGGAGAAGCAAAGTGGGAACATTTAGAATCCACCGATTTATTCCATTGGGAAAATAAAGGTATCGCTATCTATCCTAGAAAAGGATGGGGCGTAGCGTTCTCCGGAAGCGGTGTCATCGATAGAAATAATACAAGTGGATTATTTAATGATACTGTTCCTGAAGGATCAAGAATGGTTACTATTGTCACTTACCACAGCGATAATCCATCTATAGGATTATGCTATTCATTAGACCAAGGAGAAACATGGATTGAATATCCACAAAAGATTATACCTAATACTGGAAATATGTATGGTAATCACTTTAGAGATCCAAAAGTTGTTTGGTATCAAGATGATGAATTATGTCCAGATGGAACATGGCTCATGATTACTGGTGGATGGACAGTTTTAAGACTATTCTCTTCAGAAGATTTATTGCATTGGAACTATCTTGGAACAGTCAACGATATCAACGGTGTTCCAATAGAGAGTGAATGCCCAGATTTATTCCCCATGTATGTAAATAACGATCCTGAATCTAAAGTATGGGTAGTAACCACAGGTGGAACAGGATTTGTGGTTGGTAATTTTATAAATGGAAATAGCGGAATAGAATTCCAAGCTATAAGCGGTATAAAGAATATTTTTAACTGCAATAATTTGTGGTCCAATACTGGGGAATCATACGCCACTCAATCATTTTATAACGATAAAGAAAATAGAAGAATCTTGGTCAGTTGGTTAGTGGATGATAATGCCTTAAAAGTGCCTGATAAAGTTTGGAATGGGGGGCAAAGTATTCCATTAGAGACATCATTATTGATGGATGATGAATACGAGTTTACTTTAAAGACATATCCTGTAATAGAAATTGATTCTTTAAGAGAAAACAAAAAGGCGTTTACATTACACAATCGGGATATTAGTGAAAACACTCCATTAATGATAACTACATTAAGCAAAAATCAATATGATTTTGACTTTACATTCAGTAATGTTGACGCACAAGAATTATATATTGATTTCTGTTATAAAGATGATTCTAATCGCGTCAGATTTATTTATAATTTCCTCAACCAAACCGCATCCATAAATGTCACAAAGCAAGGTAACTTTAATAGTTACACAATTAATCCATTTGTTTTAAAGATGGTGAGCGGAAAAATATCATTAAGGGCTATTATTGATGTTGTATTTTACGAAATGTTTGGAAATGGAGGAATGACTTCCTCGCAAGGAATGATGTTTATTGATCCATATGAAACAAACATTCGCATTTCATGTTTTAATGGTTCCGTTCATATAGATTCTTTGGATATTTGGATGCTGAATTCAATTTTTAACTAAAAATTATTTTTGTAATTATTTACAAACCAGCAAAAACAAAATCCCGTTAATAAACGGGATTATTTGTTCTTTAATAGTTCTTGGATATTTTTGAGAATAGAATGGAAAATCGCAAATAATTTCTAAACAAATACTTAAAAGCCATATTTGTTTTTAATTCTTGTCATTACCTCATCACGATCAGAGACATTTCCATTTTTAACATCATTTAGGCCTTCCTTCAAAGCCTTCGCAATGTAAATTTCATCCATCATTTGCTCAAATAAAGCAATGTCCATTACTACTAATTTTCCGTAGCCATTTTTGGTAATAAATACAGGTTCTTTGGATTCTAGGCAAAGATTTTCTATTTTCACAGTATCTTTTAAATCTCTCATCGGCACTATTGTCATAAGAATACCTCCTGTGACTATATTTTATACCATATTTAGTCACGAGACAATCAAACTATAACAAAAAACCCACTAGTTCATCACTAATGGGAATTTTATTAATAATTTGGATTATTCAACCCAGGTCACAACAACGATTGGTGCATCATCACCACGTCTATTACCGAGTTTTAATCTTCTGGTATAGCCGCCTTGACGGGCTTTCATTTTTGGACCGATTTCATTGAATAATACATCTAACGCAGAGACACCTTTTTCGTTAGAAATATTTCTAACAAATCTAGCGGCTTGGCGTTTCGCATTCATAACATCTTCCTTTTTGGTTAATGTTACTAAGCGATCAGCTTCTTTAACGACATCACGAGCAGTGGCTTCTGTCACTTTCACGGAGCCTTTGAGAATTAAGTCAGTAACGACATTACGAAGCATATTCTCATATTTGCTCTTGGTATACGCGGCTTTGAATCTCACGCCGGTTTTGCCATGAACATTTTTTCTACCTTGTGCTGGCATAAATTGTTACCTCCTTATTCGAAATCTTTAAATGATAAACCATAGGCGATAAGTTTCTCTTTAATTTCTTTAAGAGATTTCTTACCTAAGTTCTTCACTTTCATCATATCTTCTTCGGTCTTATCGGTTAATTCGAGGATGGTTTGGATACCCGCTCTCTTTAAGCAGTTATAAGAACGAACTGATAGATCGAGTTCTTCAATGGTGAAGTTCTCGTATTTGTTTTCTTCGACTTTCACTTCGTCTTTTTCGATGTTAATGTCACGCGTGACATCGGCAACGTCTAAGAATTTATTTAAGTGAGCAATTAAAATTTCCGCGGATAAAGCTAAAGCTTCTTGTGGGAGAATGGAACCATTGGTCCAAACTTCAATTGTTAACTTATCGAAACGAGAATCGTGTCCAACACGGGTGTTATCAACGGTATAGTTAGCTTTTCTGACTGGAGAATAGTTACTATCTGTGGAGATGGTACCGAGTGGTAAACCAGAGTGGATAACTTTGTTTTGTTCACCGGTAATATAACCACGACCATTTCTCGCGTGTAAGACCATGTGTAATTTTCCACCTTCGCAGACGTGAGCAATCTCTAAATCAGGATTGACGACTTCCACTCCGGAAGGAAGGATGATGTCTTTAGCGGTAACCACTTGTGGTCCCTTGACATCGATTTCAAGTCTCTTGTTGCTGTCATCGCCTTCTGGGATTCTTAAAACGAGACCTTTTAAATTTAAGATGATGGATGTGACGTCTTCTTCAACACCTTCTAAAGCGGTGAATTCATGACGTGCGCCTTCCACTTCAACAGCGTATAAAGAAGCACCTGGTAAACTGGATAATAAGACTCTTCTTAAAGAGTTACCTAAGGTTTGACCAAAGCCTCTTTCGAGAGGTTCAATCACGAAACGGCCATAATTTTCTGTACCGTCGTAATCGGCTTGTGTGATACCGAATCTTTCAAATGGATTGGCAATTTTCATAAGTATAACCTCCTAATAATTAGCCTCTTGGGCGTTTTGGTGGACGGCAACCGTTGTGTGGGATTGGGGTGCTATCGACGATTGATAAGACTTGTAAACCCACGACGGCTAAGGAACGGATCGCTCCTTCACGGCCTGGACCAGGACCTTTGACATCGACATCAACTTGTCTGATGCCTTGGTCATATGCAGCTTTACCAGCAGCTTCTGCGGCTTGTTGGGCGGCAAATGGTGTGGCTTTTTTCGCACCTTTGAATCCCATTGCGCCAGCGCTGGACCAGCTTAAGGCATTACCTTGTTCATCACAGATTGTCACAATTGTGTTATTGAAAGTGGAATGAATGTGGGCGACGCCTTTCGTAAATGAACGTTTGACTTTCTTTTTACGAGTAGTTGTTTTCTTTGCCATAACTCTACTATTCTCCTTTCATTAACCTTGAGGTGCCATCTTCTTATTCGCAATGGTCTTACGTGGACCTTTACGAGTACGAGCATTAGTCTTGGTTCTTTGACCTCTGACTGGTAAACCTCTTCTATGACGTAAACCTCTGTAGCAGTTAATTTCGGTTAAACGTTTGATGTTTAAAGCGACTTCTCTACGGAGATCACCTTCTGTTTTATATTTCGCAATTTCATTTCTGATTGCGGCGAATTGATCATCGGTTAAATCTTTAACTCTGATGGTGCCATCAACTTTTGCATCGACGCAAATTTGATTAGCGGTGAATCTGCCAATACCATAGATATAGGTAAGGGCAATTTTGACTGGTTTGTCATTCGGAATATCAACACCAACAATACGTGCCATATTTCAATTTCCTCCTATTAACCTTGTCTCTGCTTGTGTTTTGGATTTGAGCAAATGA
>JBGULD010000023.1:0-5487 GCA_045114745.1 Bacilli bacterium | reverse complement strand
TTGCTAGCTTCCATCTCTTTAACTAATATCTCAGTTTTTTGTTCTGGTAGTAGTTGACTATGATATCTATCAATCGCTAATCTAGCGGTAATATCTTTTGCATTTTCATCATGATCGCCAGTCAATAAGACGACATCAATCTTTTGTTTATGTAAGAGTTCCACCATTTCTTTGGCGCTCTCTTTAATCTCATCGGATAAGACGACATAACCCATATATTTGTTATCAACCGCGACATAAACAACCGAACCAATTTCAGTGGCTAAATCGTGTTCAATATTATACTTATCTAATAACTTACTAGAACCCGCAATATAGTGTTTTCCTTTATGATCCGCTTCAACGCCAAAACCTGCAATTTCTTTAAAATTCACTAGTTCTGCAGCGATTTTCTTCAAATTTAGCCCATGACAGATAGCTTTTCCGATTGGGTGATTAGATAAAGATTCAACGACATAAAGTGCGGCTAATAGTTCTTCTTCATCAACTCCATTTGGCTTAACAACTTGGATGGAAAATGAGCCTTTTGTTAATGTTCCAGTTTTATCAGTAATGACGGTTCCAAGATTCACTAATTTGTCCAAAAATGCTGCACCTTTAACGACTATACCATGCTTGCTTGATAAACCAATCGCGGCGAAATAAGCAAGAGGAACTGATATGACAATTGCGCACGGACAACCAGTGACAAGAATCTCTAATCCTTGATAAACAGACCTCATCCAATCTTGGGTGACAAGTCCAAAAACAAGTATGGATATTAGAGAAACACCAACAACGATTGGGGTATAGAAACGACCAAACTTGGCAATAAATTCATCTGCTTTAGATTTCTTTTCGCCACCACTGGTGATGAGTTCGATAATCTTGCTGACTGTTGAATCAGCATATATCTTTTTGACCTTAACAGTAATTTGTCCTTGCTTGATTAAACAGCCACTAAAGACATCATCTTTTTCTTTGACACTCACTGGGACAAATTCACCAGTTAAAGAAGAAGTATCCACTAGTGCTTCGCCATCAATGACTTCACCATCAACAGGGATTAATTCTCCAACCTTAACTAGAATAGTCTGATTAATGGTTAACTCTTCTGGATGAACCACTCTAATTCCTTCGGGAGTAATTAAATTCGCGGTATCTACTCTAAGTTCCACCGCCTTCATAACTGCGGCTTTGCTCTTATTCGTAGCAACTGCTTCGATAATTCTTCCGATTTGGAACAAGATGATGACCATCATCGCATCCATCGCATGGTCCATAGCGATAGAATAATTACCACCTAAATGATGAATGATATGATCGCCATATGTTTCTAAATTGCAGAATTGAATCGCACATAATGTAAATGCACCAATACCAGCAAGAGAAATTAATAAATTATGATCCAAAGGATTTGTTCTATGTTTGATATGAAGAATGACCTTCCACATGACATCATATCCAACCACAAAGAAGGTGAATAAATATAGGGCAAATCTGAGCCAATTATATTCCATCTTTCCTAAAAGGAAAATACACACCAAAGTCACTACTGTAGCAAATATTACACGAATGAGAATTAACCACATATTTTTGGTAAATATCTTTTGTTCGTGTTTTTCTTTTTTGGCGGTGCCTTCTTCATATATTACTAAAGGGTCACTTTCTACTTCTTTAATAACATTAACGAGTTTTTCTTCTGACCAAGCTTCACCAGAAAATGTCATATATAATTTGTTACTAGCAAAATCTAATTTCGCTTCTTCAACACCTTCTTGTTCATTAATATGACATTCTGCTTTAGCAGCGCAGTTCGCGCAATCAAAACCAGAAACATGGAATACTTTCTTGGTTAATCCTTCTTCATAGATATTTAAAGGATCACTTTCCACTTCTGCGATGACTTTTGCTAGTTCTTTCACTGATAAGGGTTTTTCTTTATAAGTGATATAGAGTTTATTAGAGGCAAAATCGAGTCTTGCTTCTTCAATATAATCCTTATTATTTAAATGACGCTCCGCCTTAGCGGCGCAGTTACCACAATCAAAACCGGAGATATGATAAATCTTCTTCACCATATTAGTCGTCCTCCTCAGCGTGTTCTAAAGCCACACTTAGAAGTTGTTTGACGTGTCCATCCTTTAAAGAATAATAGATTTTGGTTTTATCACGTCTTGTCTGCACTAAATCAAAATCCTTCAATACTTTTAATTGATGTGACACCAATGATTGACTAGCGTTCACATCCACCATTATTTCGCTAACGCACTTTTCAATCATACAAGTGCGGTGTTCGCAACGACCGCAATTGGAATTAAAGCAATTGCATTTACTTTCATCTAATAAAGAGAGCATGATTTTTAATCTAGTCATATCACTAGCGATTGAAAGCATATCTCTCATCTTACTAATCGTGTCTTCTTTTGGTAAAAAATCTTTCTTCATAATCCTTACCTCGAATATATTATATGAATGTCTGTTCATATTTTCAACAACTATATGAATGAATTTTCATATTTCTTTTTTTATCATCGCATCGACACTTATTGTTTTTCTAAAAGCATTTCTTTATGAAAAAGGGTTTTAATGCTAACATTAAATTGTAATATGTTGAATCGCACTTTAACGGGTTACCAAGTTAGTAAAGAATTCTACGACATGTTTTTTCAAACCGGCTCCCATTTAGCGATTCGCGAATATTTAGATAACTCTTATTGTGATGATATCAGTGAAATTAATCTTAAAGCTGATACATATGAACTCTTATATCATGTCGAGGCCAAATATCACCCTACCGTTAAGGAAGGGTCTTATTCTTCTTTATATTCATATTCTATTGATTATTTAATACATCCTGATGATTTAAAGGTTTTCCGTAAGGCAATGAACCCAAAAACCATCATGAAACAATTTGCCTCTTCCAAAACACCAAACTTCTTCTTTATCCACGTGAGAAGAAAACTTCAAGATGGAACATGGAGATGGGTTGAACTAGCGTTTTTAGCAGGAGAAGAAAATGGCTTTGCTCCTCATGTTTTTCGTATATATTCTTTCGACATCGAAAATGTTAAAGAAAGAGAATTAGGTAAAATTACACGCGAAGAAAAGAAAATTGAAGAGGACATCGATGATGTTACTGGTCTTTTACAAAGTAAAACCTTTATTCAAAAAGCCATCAATATATTCGAAGAAAAGAAAAATAAAGGCTGGTGTATTGTCTTGTTAGATATTGAACACTTCCGCTTGTTTGATGAATGGTTTGGAAGAGAACAAGGCAATTATTTATTAGCCAGAATCGGTCACACTATTAATCAATATAATAAAAACAATGGCGGTTTTGGCGGGTATTTTGGTCAAGATGACTTCGCTTTATTAGTCCCCTATCAACAAACTAAAATCAAGTTATTATTCGAAAATATCAAAAACACAATATATACCTTTAAATATACAAGCGGTTTCACTCCTGCGATGGGTATATGTAAATTAAAAGAATCTAAAGGCATTAATGATGCGATTGATAAAGCCTCTGTAGCGGTATTTAGAGGGAAAAACGATCTTAGGGATCGAATTAAAATATATGATCCCGAGAAACAAATCTCCGCAGAAAAAGAGTATCACATCATGCTCGACTTTATGGATGCGTTAAAAAATGGAGAGATTACCTTCTATTTACAACCACAAGTGCAACTTGAAAGCGGACAAATTCTCGGCGCTGAAGCATTAGCGAGATGGATTAAACCAAGTGGGGAAATGGTATCTCCAGGAATATTTGTTCCAATATTAGAAAAATATGGATTTGTGACTGAACTTGATAAATATATTTGGGATTTGGTTTGTCAAAACATTTCCAAATGGATGAAAGCGGGACATCGCCCAATTCCAATATCCGTCAATGTTTCAAGAATTGACATCTTTAATATCGATATCGCTGAACATTTTGAACAATTAACCGCAAAATATAATTTACCTCACGATTTAATTAAGATTGAAATTACTGAATCGGCATATGCGGAAACCACTACTGCAGTAAGAGATTTAGTCATTAGACTCCGCGATTCTGGTTTTATCGTTTTGATGGATGACTTTGGAAGCGGTTATTCTTCTTTAAATATGCTTGGTTCCTTAAAGGTGGATGCGATTAAATTAGATGCTCTATTTTTAAATATCAAAGATGAAAATCTAGACCGCGGTGTCCGGGTTTTAGAATCCGTTATAAACATGGCCAAACAAATCGCCATCCCCACGATTGTGGAAGGTGTTGAAACAAAAGAACAAATGGTCTTCTTACAAGATTTGGGTTGCCGCTACGCACAAGGTTTCTATTTCTATAAACCGATGCCGAAAGAAGATTTTGAAAAAATCATAGTCGATGAAAACAATGTTGATTATGGCGGTTTTGTCGTAAAAACTAATGAACAATTTAGAGTAAGAGAATTCTTTGATGAAAACATTTTGACCGATTCAATGCTCAATAATATCTTAGGAGCGGTGGCTTATTATTCTTGGGATGAAAAAGTCGTAGATATCGTGAGATTTAATCAACAATTCTATAACAGCGTTAACGTTCCTGATTTCCAAGAGAGGTTGCGTAACATTGAACGCTTTATGCCTAGTGATGATATACCTAAATTACATAATGCACTAAAGCTAGCTCGAGAAAAGAGACTCAATGGTTCAGAAGAAGTATTGCGTTTTTATAAAACGGATGGAACATTATCAACTTATTTGATGCGCTTCTATTACATCGGCGAGCAAGAAGGAACAAGCCGTTATTATGGCTCCGCGAACAACATCACTTCTCTAGCCGATTTAAAGGAAAAACTCGAACTCATTTCTCACTTCTCCAGTAACACGATTATCTTCATGAAAAGAATTAAGAAAGAAGATAAGTGGCAATTCGAAGTATTGTCACACGGATTAAGCGAAGAAACAATGCTGACAAAAGAAGAATTTGAAGATGGACTTAATAACCGTTCCCTTTATCAATTCTTAAGTCAAGCTAACGCAAAAATGATTAAAACATTTGTGGTTGACGCTTTTAAAAACAAACACGGCATCGCTATTGAATATGAATTCACCAGAAAAGATGGAACTAATGTTCCATTAAAACTAAAAGCGGACCCCGTTGATGAAGAGACAAGTAACGTCGAATTCATTATCACAATCGAACTAAATAAGAAAAACAAAAACCAGGCGTGATAAAGCGTCTGGTTTTCAAATTAATAGATGGAGCACCTGACGGGAATCGGACCCGCGTATTCAGCTTGGGAAGCTAACGTTCTGCCATTGAACTACAGATGCGTAACATTTATATATTACTGTTTTTTATATTCTTTTCAATATAATTGGTCTTCCTAAATGCCAGTCAGTACCCACGAAAGAAAAAAGAAAATCCGGTATTAACCGGATTAATAATCTTTCTGGTGGGTACTGACGGGATCGAACCGCCGACCTCCTGTACGTCAAACAGGTGCTCTCCCAGCTGAGCTAAATACCCAAGTGGTG
>JBGULD010000022.1:0-21124 GCA_045114745.1 Bacilli bacterium | reverse complement strand
TGAAGATGAGATTAAAAGGACATGATTAGAACTAACCTTGTAGGCTTTTAATTTCGTTGTATCATAACCGAGTTCTGTCGCTTTTCTAATGATCTTTTCTCTTGTTTCATCGGAGACATTGTTCTTGCCCCCTAAGGCACGAGAGACCAAACCTTTAGTCACGCCACACTCTTTTGCTATTAAATCTAATGTTGGTTTTTTCATATTCGATATTTTTTGCATATAGCAACTCTAGGAGGGGTATTAAATACCCCTCCGTTTGATAATTGCAATAATGTTGTTAGATTGTTGATCTAATTGTTTTTAGAAGAAGTACGCTAAATCTGCGTAAGCAAACTTAACAACGTCCGCACTTGCGGTCTTGGTGATTGTGTTAAGACCAAAGCCGTAGTATGAAGTTGCGGAATCTAAATCAACTGTGTAGAAAGCCCAATCAGAACTTGCTGGGATTGTAATATCCTTGGTAACTCTCTTGCTGTTATCGCCAATATTACCTTGGACAACTTTTGTCACCTTATAGATAAGGACTCTGACTGTAAGAGCGGTATCATTAGGATTCTTGAAGTAAATACCGAAGTGGGTAACACCCTTTGTTTCAGGAACTTTACCTTCAAAGGCTTTCCATTGGATATATCTCATATTGGTGCTACCAAATGCGAAGGCCATAGCTTTCTTACCTTCTTGAGCACCTGTCTCGATTAATGATAAGGCTTCGCCACCAGCTGGAGTTAATGACCAGTTGCTGTCGCCAGCTGCTGATTTATCAGCACCGGATGGGTTGTACATATCAGCGTGATATGCACCACGTAAACCACGTCTTGTTGTGGTATCAACGTTGCCTGTGCAATACATAACACCTGATTCTTCGTATTCTTCGAAGTTTTCAGCATAGTTAGGCATTACAAAGTTGGCATTTGTTAAAGCAGTTCTGACCGCTTCTGTTCCGCCTGTAGCGCTGACATATTGTAATGTCTTCTTATCGGCAGAGAGATTGACTGTATAAACAGTGCCACCTTCAAATGTGAAGACTGCTTGACCATTAGAATATGTGTAGGTCGCTGAGGTTTGAATTGATTGTGCTGGAATTTGTAAGACTGCGTTAGAGCCATCTTTAACGTTAAGATATGCATCATCCGCACCACTATTTACTTTAGTAACATAAGCACCAGTAGGAAGCACATCGGCTGGTTGTGGAGCTGGGGCTTCATATTTTGCATATGGGCTTGCGGAATAGATTTCCACGTCATCGATATAGAGAGCTGCATCTCTAATGTAGTTGTGATCGACTAAGACGGAATATCCGTAATATGTTAAACCTGGGTTGAGGTCTAATTCGAAGTGTTGCCATGATCCGATAGCACCAACGTAGAAATACATTTCTGTTTTCTTACAAGAAACATTTTGTTTTTCTTCGTTATAATCCGCTTTTGGAGTGGAGTAAGCAGTGACTTGGAATCCAAGTGTACTATTTGACTTAGCCCAGAAGCTGAGTTTTGAACCATGGTAAGAAATTCTTTCGGCTGTGCCTTTGAAAACTTCCCATTGCATGTATCTCATAACTTGAGATTTGGAGCCTTTGAAGGAACCATATTTGCTACCATTATGACCACCAGAATTGATGAGGTTCATTTGTTCACCTGTACCACCCATTAAATCCCATGTGCCTTTGGTGTATTCGGAAGATCCGCCACCACCATCGTATTCGGAATAATAAGCACCACGCATACCGCTTAATTGACTTTCGTCTTTATTGCTTTGGTAATAGGCTTTACCACTGGAACTATATAATTCAAAGTTATCGAGAACTTGAACGCCATTGAAGTCCATGTTTTTGACTTCATTCGCTAATGAACCGGAAGCAGAGATGTATTTCAATCTTGTTCCGCCATCAACTAATTTGCATTTATAAACTAATGTTGCGCCACTATCTTCGGATGTGAATGTGACTTCATAAGTATTCATATCAACAGCAATTGCGCCATTAATTGGGGCCATTGGTGTTGCAGAGTCAAGGACTGTCGCTGTCGCGCTTTGTGGTCCTGTGATTTCAAACTTAACTGTTAAACCACTAGCTGTTTTACCAGTGTAGACTTGACATTCATCTTCTAATAAATCCATGTCTGAGAAAGTAGGATTATCTAAGGTGACGAATTTAAGATTGTCGAAGAATGCAACGTAAGCTGAACCACCAGCATTACCTGTTAAAGCAACTTCAATCTTGGTTAAATGTGTCATGATATCGTCTTGGTGAATACCAGTCCAATATCTGTTGGATGCTAATGTACCATATTGAGCTTTATCACCCCAAAGTGCCCAATCGCCATCGAGTGGGATTGTGTACTTAACAAATTCGTTAGAATTTGGTGTGATGGTATAGGTGAATGATGGTTTATATGTTTGTCCTTCGTATTCGAAGTCTTCAGCATAGATAATAACATTAACGGTATTAATGGTATTTGCTAATAAGCTGAATTGAAGGGCATTAACACTTTGTGTGCCTTCTGGTGCTGGTGTGAATCTCTTACCAAATTTGTAAGTAACACCATTTTCCCATGCATCAAATCTTAAAGATTTGGTACCATGATAGGCACGAGAACCTAAATGGACTGTACCGCCGGTATCATCTTTCCAGTCACCGGCTGTGTTGTCCCAACCGATTGGGATCCATTGGCCGTTATCATGTAAATCACCATCAGAAGTGTATGATTCAAATGTTTCAACTACGGCTTCTTCTAGGTAATCACCAAATAACGCTGTAAATGTAGTGTCTGCTTTAATTGGTTGACTAAGATCCTTATCCCAACCTTTAAAGAGTGTTTTGAAAGCACCTGCGGATGTGGCTTTGGTTGGTGTTTGACCTTCAAAGACCGCGAGAGCGCCTTCTTCAACTTGTGAAGTTTGAACAGTTTCGCCTTCAACGACAAATTTCACGGTGAAAACTTGTTTTTGTGAATCGGAACTTGTTGGTGTTTCTTCTGAACTCTTAGTTGGTTTCTTGTTACATCCGCCAAGAATTAAACCGGTTGCCAAAAGAAGAGATAAAACACCTAATAGTTTCTTATTCTTCATAAGACTTTCCTTTCTTGCATTATGCAATATGTAATAGAGTTAAAAACTCTTTCACGATTACATTATAAATTTGTAAACCGCAAAATATGAATAAATAATTAATAAACAACATGTCATTTTTAGTAAACAATTTTAAAATGTTTACGAAAAGTAATAAACATTATTCCTTTTATAAAAATAAAAATTCCTCATTTTTTGGATACAAAACCGCATTTTACGCTCCTAAATCAAACATTTATGCGCATTATTCCTTATTATTATTTAAGTAAATATTTATTTTAGATTTACTCGTTCGTTTACAAATATTTACTAATGTTTACTAGAATGTTGGTTTATTATTAAAATATGAAAAATTTACTTAAAGTATTGTTGTTAACTCCTATGGCTTTTTCTATTTCTGGTTGTAAAAAATCTTTAACCCCTATTGATGTTGTTATTATCTCTGGTCAATCCAATGGTGTCGGTTGTACTCATATGGAATATCTTAAGAAAAAGGGATCGGCGAAGTATCAAGAATATCTATCTGGATATGAAGATATCAAAATCGCCTTTGACTCCTGGACTAAGGATTGGAAAAACAACGAAGTCTTATATTATTCACAAAATGTCTCAAAAGATAATTCTTTTGTTAAGGTTATGTTAGGACAAGGTAATAGTTTATCCACTTTTGGACCAGAAATCGGTATAGCGGAAAACGTGCACGAAAAATATGCGAATAAATTATTCCTTATCAAATATGCCTGTGGCGCTTCTAACTTAAAAGATGACTGGGCCAATAGAAAGACTCCTATGTATAGACGTCTTATTAAATACGTCGAACTACAAATGGAAAATTTGAAAAAGATGGGCTATAAACCAACGATTAAAGCTTTCTGCTGGATGCAAGGCGAAGGTGATTCCTATGATGGTTATTACCAAGAATATTATGAGAACACCAAACAATTTGTTGGTAACTTCAGAGAGGACTTAAAAGTGTATTCTGGAGATAAAGATGTCCCATTTATCGATGCGGCGATTAATGACGATCCAGAAACTTGGGAATATTGCAAAGAAGTTAATGAAGCAAAAAAGAAATTCGCTAATGATGGTGAAAACAATATCTTCATCGATACAAACGAAGCAGGAATGCATACAGATCAAGAGCCGACTGATGGACCTGATAAATGCCACTACGATAGTGAATCAGAAGTCTTGCTTGGTAAACTGTTTGCCGAACAATTTGAAAAATTCTTAGAAAAATAAAAGAAGCCCTTTAGGGCTTTCATCTTATCTGATTATAAGTTATGCACTTTATTATCTATAAGAGTGTTTTTTGCTATATCAATCAAAACTGGTAATTCTTTTTCGTCAACCGGACCACTCACTTCATCATAGGTGTAACCCTTTGGTCTAAATGAAGAGACATCAATATCTTGCCCTAAAAAATAGAATGCCCAAAGCAAACTCGTTAAGGTTCTTCCTCTTTCGTTTAAGTGATATCCATCTCTATCTAATTGGTCTCCAAAAACCTTTCTCGCACTAGCAATCGCGGTGCCACTTGGAATGATATATTTGATGCCCGTTTTTGCGGAAACAATTTCATACGCTTTTTCGATATCTTCGCCCATTTTCTGTTGATTCATGGGGTTTTTGCCGTATTTTTCGTGGGAAAAGCTCTTTGAATAGCTCCATGTCTTATGCAAAATAAACGTCGCTTCAGAGGTCTTTCTAACCCCCTCTAATAGAAGCGGAAGTTCGGGGAAAAATGAATCCGCATCACACGATTTTCCACTGACTTGTTGGAAGGTGATATAGTCCCATTTTTCATAAGCCAAACCTTCATGGATGGAACACCACATTAAAGGTGTGGGGCCACCATTTTTATAGAATTCATATTCTTTTTCGCCACTTAAAAAGTTCTTGTAGTGACGGGTGATGGGGCAACCGCCGATATAAAGGACATAAATATCAATATCTTTTCCAGCTGCTTCGGCAATTTGATGGACATAAGTTGCTACATCCATGGAAAAGGAATTACCAACACAAAGAATCTTCATATCTATTTCACCAATTCATCAATTTCTTTAAAGAGCAATCTAGATACTTCATCATTCTCTTTAACTGAGTTACCTTTGACTGATAAATATATCTTTAATTTAGGTTCTGTACCTGATGGTCTAGCAACAATACTGGCACCATTACTAAGATACATTTTTACAACATTGGATTTTGGTAAACCATCAATGCCTAAATTGTAATCTATCTTTTTAATAAAAGATAATCCTGCAATTTGTTCGATGTTATCTCTAAACATTTCCATGATACTTTGCATCTTAGCAAAACCAGAAGACCCTTCAAATTCGTATGATTTCAAATAGTTGCTGTAATAACCATATTTCTTATATAGTTCTTCTATTTTATCTAATAAGGAAATACCTTGATTCTTATAATAGGCGAACATTTCAACAATAAGATAAACACCATCAACTGCGTCTTTGTCTCTTACATATCCACCACTTAAATAACCATAGCTTTCTTCAAATCCGAGAATATATGAGGATTCTTGTCCTTTTCTTTCTAAGAATAAGATTTGTTCACCAATAAATTTGAAGCCCGTTAATACATCAATAGTTTTCACACCATAACTATCCGCGATAACTTTGCCCATATCTGTGGTCACAATTGTTTTGACAAAGACTGGGTTATCAGGCATTGTGTGATGTTTTCTTCTCATCATACAAATGTAATCTAATAATAAAACACCCACTTGATTACCGGTCATTAAGACATAGTCTTCTTTACCTTTTACAGCGATACCAACACGGTCACAATCTGGATCGGTAGCGATTAATAAATCAGCGTTATTCTTTTTGGCATATTCCATGCCTAACGCCATCGCTTCTTTAATCTCAGGGTTTGGATATGGACATGTTGTAAAGTTGCCATCTGGTTCTTCTTGTTCTTTGACAACGATAACATTAGAATATCCGCTTTCTTTAAGTATTCTTAAAACTGGTTTTAATCCCGTACCATGAAGAGGGGAATAGACAATCTTTACTGACTTATCAATATTCTCATCTTTTAATAATGATTCTTTTTTTACTCTTTCAATAAAACGTGTATAAAGTTCATCATCGATATATTCAATCATTCCTTCTTTAAGAAGAGAATCAAAATTACCATATTGAGGATCATCAAAAACATCTAACTTATTGATTTCGCCAAGGATTTCATTTGCCGCTTCTGTGGTGATTTGACAACCATCACTACCATAAACCTTATATCCATTATATTTAGAAGGATTATGGCTCGCTGTGACCATAATTCCAGCGGAACAGTGTAATTCCCTCACCGCATAGCTTAAACATGGTGTAGGCATCAATTCTTTATAAATAAAGACTTTTATTCCATTCTTCGCAAATACTTCCGCAGCGGTCTTTGCAAATAAGGTAGATTTAATACGGGAATCATAACTAATTGCGATGCTTTTATTCTTATTAAAATGCTTATTAACATAGTTAGCTAAACCTTGCGAGGCTTTTCTCACTATATAAATATTCATCCTATTAGTACCCGCACCTATAACACCGCGTAAACCACCGGTGCCAAATTCTAAATCACGGTAAAAAGCATCTTCGATTTTCTCGCTTTGATCTTTTATCTCAGCGAGTTCATTTACTAAATCAACATCGTCTTTTGCTTGTTCAACCCAGCGACGATATTCTTTATTAATGTCCATATTAAAATCCTCTGTAACTATAATAAAACATTTTTAAGTGTTATACACTTTAAAAAAGATTTGTATACCATTATTAGAAAAAGTTTATAAAGGATAATAAAAAAGGAAGGGCCAAATTCCCTTCCTCTTAGCACGCTTCTTAATAGTGATATCAAAGATATCAATATAACAAGATTAACGTTTGCTGAATTGTGGAGCTTTTCTCGCTGCTTTGAGACCGTATTTCTTTCTTTCCTTTTTACGGGAATCACGAGTTAACATACCAGCGGTTTTTAACGCGGAACGATCACAACCGGCTTCTAATAAAGCACGGGCGATACCTAAGCGGATTGCACCAGCTTGGCCGGTGAAACCACCACCTCTAACTTCAGCTTTAACATCATACTTGCCTTCTGTGCCAGTGATGACGAGTGGTTGTCTTAAATCAAGCACTAAGGTTTGAAAAGGCATATACTCATTGACATCATGACCATTGACGACAATTTTACCTGTTCCAGAAGTGAGATAGACACGAGCGATAGAAGATTTTCTTCTACCTGTGCCGTAATATTGAAGATCAGCTTTCTTTGCCATACTTGAATGACCTCCTAGAATTTGAGCTCAAGAACTTCTGGTTTTTGAGCTTCGTGTTTATGGTCTGGACCTCTATAGACGAATAATTTCTTTTCGATTTGACGTCCTAAGCGTCCTTTTGGAACCATACCGTGAATGCATCTTTCGAACATTTCTTCTGGGTATTTTTCGACCATTTCTTTAGCGGTTCTTGTACGGAGACCACCGTTATAACCAGAAACATTGTAATATTTCTTGGTTGATAATTTGTTGCCTGAAAGGCTAACTTTTTCACAGTTGATAACGATAACATAATCACCGCAGTCAACGTTTGGTGTCCATGTTGGTTTGTTTTTACCAGTTAACACCTGAGCCACTTGAGAGGCTAATCTTCCTAATGGTTTGTCGGTTGCATCGACGACATACCATTTTCTTTGGATTTCGTTTGCTTTTGCAATAGTAGTTTGACGTTGCATAACTTCTTAAAATCCTCCTTTACCAAACTAACTTTGTCTTTACCGGGGACTTCGCTAATTTAGCTTTTGTGCCGAGTAAAATCATACTCGTATGGGAATTATATTGTCAAACATATTTTTTTATAAATATGCTGAGGGCAATAAAAAAAGAAGACTTTCGCCTTCTCTTTCAGTATTAATCGTGCCAATAATTTGGATCAAATTCAAAGTCTTTGTCCTTCAGTGTCAATAGACGTATACCCGCTATCAATTCCAAAGGAATTACGATACCTGGAACACAAGCAATAAGAGCTATGATACCAGGAGCAATACAACCTTTTCTATTTTTGGCTTTCTTACATAAAACCAAAGCAACGATGGTAAGTGGTAATGCAATGATGGAATAAATCAATAAAATGAAGGCAATGGTAAACATCGCAGACATCTCTGGAGTGATTTTGATATTTTCCGCAGCTTGTTGTGCACCTTCTTCACCTGCGATTGCAGCTCCGGCGGTAGTACCAAGAGCAATTGCAATACCAAAGATGATGAATAACACTAATGCGGCAATAATAGCAAATACACCAGCGAAAATGTTAATTACTAATCCACCAACGAGCATTCCAGTTGGTTTTCTTCTTTGTTTGTATTCTGACATGATTATAAACCTCTCACATTGTGATAGACGTTTTGAACGTCTTCTAATTCGTCGAGCATATCTAATAATTCAGTGAATTTTCTCTTATCTTCAGGATCTTCAAGTTCGATTGGATCATTCGCTAAGAAGGTAATTTCCGCAGATTCGAATTCAGTAATTCCCATTCCATTCAAGACTTCTCTAGCTTGAGCGAACGCTGATGGTTCAACGAGAACTTCGATAATGCCATCCTCTAACGTGACTTCTCTAACATCGACATCACTTAATATAAGTGTTTCTTCAACTTCGTCTCTATTTTCACCTTTGAAATCAAAGACACCAGTTTCTGTAAAATTAAAAATAACGGAACCTAAGTGACCACCTTTTTTGGTGATAGATGTTCTAATTTCCACTAAAGCACGGTTGGAATTATCGGTTAATGAATCAACGATTAAGAGGGAACCACCAGGACCGAAAGCTTCATAACGTCCTTGTGTATATGATTCAGCGGAACCACCTTTTGCTTTTTGGATAGCTCTATCAATAACTTCCTTAGTAACGTTTTGACCTCTCCATTTTTCAATCGCGGATCTTAACGCTAAGTTCATGGATGGATCTGGTTCGCCAGATTTTGCTGCCATATAGATTTCTTTGCTAGCTCTATTAAATAAAGCGCTTCTTTTTGCGGCTGTAGCAGCCATAGCCTTGGCTCTAACTTCATGTGCTCTGCCCATAGTTTTTCCTCTTTTCTCGACAAATGATTTTAACAAAATTCGTTTTTAATGTGAATACTCTAATAATTCACATCCACCAAAAATAATCCTTCTGGTGGCGCTTTATACGGAACGATTTCACGTTCTTTTTTATCGCTTAAATGGTAAGAAATGTAATCTTCTTTTTCTTTTTTTGCGGCCACAGCAAGTGCGGCGCCAACCATATTTCTAATCTGATATCTCATGAAGCCATTTCCCACAAAAGTTACCAAGCATTGTCTAGATTCTTTGATGTAGTTAACTTCAACTTTAAAAACCTGTCTTTTATAACCGTCTTCATCATTATCTTTTGAAGTAAAATCTTGGAAATTATGGACTCCTTCATACTGTTTCAACGACTTTGTAAGTAGGTTACTATCAATTTCATATGGTACATTCGCTTCAAATTCATAATTAAAGGCATTTCTTTCGCCAAAACGAATCAAATATGAATAGATTTTGCCTTTCGCGGAATAACGAGCATGAAAATCATCACTGACTTGCTTAAATTCATGGATAAAAATGTCTTTTGGAAGCAAACAATTCACAGAATATCTTAATCTATCCAAATCAAAATCCTTAGTTAGATCAAAATGGAAATATTGTTTTTGTGCATGAACTCCAGCATCCGTTCTTCCGCTTCCTTGAATGTTGACTTCATAGTTAAGAATTTGTGATAAAACAGATTCGATTGTTCCTTGAATTGTGGGTGTATCAATCTGCTTTTGCCAACCTTGATAATTTGTGCCTTTATAAGAAACGATTCCTAATACTCTCATATGAAAAACCCTTAAAATCCCGCGTTAATTTTGAAAATTTGCATAAATAAGTCTAATTTTTGAATATTGTGGTCATAGATGAACAAGAAGAGGATACCACCGAAAATACCCGCTCCGACAAAGAGGGCGATAATATCTCTCCAGGTAAACGTCAAACGACGATATCTAGTTCTCTTACCTCTTGGGTCGTAACCTCTAGCTTCCATCGCATCTGATAGCTCTTCACTTCTTTGAATCGCCGACACAAATAGAGGAATGATTAAAGAGATGACTGCTTTGAAACGTTTTAAGACTCCGCCGCGGTTAAAATCAACGCCTCTAGAAGCTTGAGCCTTCATAATACGGTCGGTTTCATCTAGTAAAGTTGGTATAAATCTTAAAGCAATAGATAAAGTCATAGCAATTTCATGAACCGGGAACTTAATAACCTTTAACGGAGTCATATACCATTCAAATGCATAGGTTAAATCCATAGGTTTAGTGGTAGCGGTTAATACCATGGTCAAAGATATCATCAAAATGAGACGCAAAATGATATATCCAGACTGGTAGAATGAGTCCCAATATATTGCATATGTGCTCGTGATATAAAAACAAACGTGAGTATATGATTTGTTTGGAATAAACACATATATAATCAGTAAGAAAACTACTAAGAACCACATCGATCTCAGACTTCTAAATAATTCCAAGAAGTTAACTTTTGAAATAATCATTAAAAGAATTAATAAAATGAGCATGACTCCACTTAACAAAAGTGTCGTGGACCAAACTTGGAATTGTAAAAAGATGGAGACCATTAAAAGAATGAGAATAAGAATCTTATTTCTCGGGTCTAATCTATGAACAAACGTCTTATATGGAGTGTAACGTCCGAAAGTAATACTCGCCATTACTTATTCCTCCACATCTTTATTTGCGCCACTAAGTCGCTAATATCTTTGATATTCTCGATTTCTATAGGTGCGCCTCTATCTTTAAGTTTCTTTGCTAATTTATATAAAGGTGGTATCTCTATAGCACTTTCTTCATTGATTGTGTCAAAAAGCTTATTTGCAGGACCGCTGTAAGCGAGTTTTCCATCTTTTAAAACAAATGCAAGATTGCAATATCTCATCACTAGACTCATATCGTGGGTAACCATAATAATGGTTTTACCATCTTTATGCATTTGTTCCACTAATGACATTATGTCTTTTGCGCCTTTAACATCTAATCCAGCAGTCGGTTCATCTAAAACCAAGATATCTGGATTTATGGCTAATATACCTGCAATTGCGACACGACGTTTTTCGCCGCCACTTAATTCAAAAGGCGATTTCTTGAAATATTTCTCATTCAAACCAACGGAAAGCAAAGCTTCATGAGCTTTTTCAATTGCTTCTTTTTCCTTAATACCGAAATTCTTTAATCCAAAGGCGACATCCTTTTCGACTGTTTCTTCAAATAATTGATATTCAGGGAATTGGAAAACAAGACTTAAATGCTTTCTTAATTGTTTGATGTTTTTATTTTTTCTTTTCTTATTTCCGATATGGAATTCATCGACAACAATTTCACCTTCATTAGGAATTAATAGTGCATTGAAGTTTTGTACTAGCGTAGATTTACCACTACCAGTTCTACCGATAAGTGCCGCAAAAGCGTTATTAGGTATTTCTAAAGAAATACCATCAAGTGCAGTGATAGCGTTAGGAGTCTTCGGTAGATATGTATAGAAGAGGTTTTTTACTTGGATGGACATAAAACCTCCACTATGTCATCGATATTCTGACATTTATCAATATTGATGTTTTCTCGTTTAAGTTGTTCTTTTAAATCCAAGATAAAAGGCATCTCTAAATGTAAGTACTCTAAAGCTTGTCTATTGGAGAAGACTTCTTCTGGTTTTCCTTTGAAAGCTATTTCTCCTTGAGACATGACAATAACTTCATCACTCAAGAACGCTTCTTCAACATCATGGGTGATAGAAAATATTGTTAAGTTTGGATTAAACTTTCTCATTTCTTCAATCAAGCCTTTAATATCACTCTTACCTTTTGGATCGAGCATCGATGTAGCTTCATCAAAAATAATGATTTCTGGTTCTAATGCTAAAGCGCCCGCAATGGCGACTCTTTGCTTTTGTCCACCAGATAATCTTGATGGTTCTTTATCTAAAAATTCATCCATTCCTACGCGTTTTGCATAGTTTTTGATGATATTTTGCATTTCTTGACGTGGCACTCTTCTATTTTCCAAACCAAAAGCAATATCATCTTCAACAGTGGCGCCGATGAATTGATTGTCTGGATTTTGGAAAACTAAAGATATCTTTTGTCTAAGTTTAACTACATTCTTGCTGGTGAGTTTTTCACCATCAATTAATATTTCACCTTCAGCAGGGGCGAGAAGCCCAATGATAAGTTTCGCTAATGTCGACTTACCTGAGCCGTTATGTCCAACGATTGATACATATGAACCCTCATGAACTTTAAATGAAACATGTTTAACAACTTGTTCGTTTTCGTTATACCCAAATACTAGATTAGAAACTTCAATCTTGTTCATGAGCGTTATTATACCACAGCTATTTAGCTAAGTAGTAATAACGTTATTTCACTTTGCTTAAAATATGCCGTATTTTTTCAACGGCTTTTCGATAATGACGATAGATTGTCGCGCGGCTTTTATTAATCATAATTGCGATTTGTTCGATATCATATCCATTAAGGATATATTCAATGACTATTTTCTCATTTTTGGTAAATCGATTAATGGGGTCATTTATGATGCTGGCAAAACTTTCTACTAGTAGATTGTTTTCTAATGCTTGATCGTTATAACCGATGTAATCATGTAAAGTACCCCCGACATCATATTGATAATCGAAAGAAAATGGTGAGTACTTTTTCTCATCGTAATAACGCTTCACAAATGTTCTTAAATTGTTCTGAGCACAGACTTTCCAATACTTATAGAAATTTGTGCTATTTAAATTGAAACGACTTAATGTAGTAATAATTGTTTCACAGGCAATGGAATAATAGTCTTCAATTGTGATATCGAGTGATGGATATTTGTTGTAAAACTCAATCGCAAGTTTCCAACAATGTTTAAAGTATTTCTCCATCAATAAATTAACCGCACCATCATCACCTTCCCTAATCCGTTTTAGTAATTCGGCATCGCTAGGGAAGCTAGAATTATTGGTATAAATAAAAAATCCTCCTTTAAGGAGGAATCTTTAGTTAAGGGATTATTCCCGGATTTTAGCGAGGAGAATACCAGTGGCAACAGAGGCATTCAAAGAATTGACGTGCCCATATTGTGGAATCTTTACAATGTAATCAGAATTTTGTAATACGAGTTTGGAAACACCTTTACCTTCACTGCCAATCACTAATGCGACATTGAAGTCATATTTCAAATCCTGATAATTTGTCTGGCCCGATCCATCAGTCGCGACGACCCAAAAACCTTCCTTTTTAAGTCTGTCGATTGCTTGGTTGAGATTGTTAACTAGAACAACCGGGACATAACTTATCGCCCCTGCTGAAGTTTTAGCAACCGTTGCGTTGAGAGGAACTTGGTTATGCTTTGGAATAATTACTCCAGTAACATTAAAAACATCTGCACATCTTAAGATGGCGCCTAAATTATGAGTGTCATTAATACCATCTAAGATGACAATAAGTGGTTTTTCTTGTTTCTTTGCTCTTTCCAAAACGGAATCCAAGGAAAAGTATTCGTAGTCCTTGATAATAGCCGCCACACCTTGATGAACGCCATCACACATATTATCTAACTCTTTCATAGATTTAGTGATGACCGGGACTTTCTTCATTTCGATTAATGAAAGGATTTCCGAAAATGAGAAATTGTTAGCAAGGTAAATGGACTTCACTCGGTTGGAGCGAAGGGCTTCCTTAACAGGATTCCTCCCAAAGATAATGTTCTCACCTTTATTATTCATTATTAAACTACTTTCATTAATTTTAAGCCGCTAAAAAATAAGCGCTTACATAATATCTCTTTCAATTAAAATTTGACGAATTTCGTCGGATTTTGCAAAGTTTTTCTCTTGTTTTGCCGCTAAATACTGGTTATATAGATCCCTAACTTCTGGGGTGAGTTTGACATACCCTATATTTAACCCTAAAACGTAAAACATGTCAGTCAATGTTTTGAACTGATTATTGAGTTTAGCAAAGTCTATTTCACGACTTCTAATAGTCTGATTACTTTCCTTGATTAAGTTATATAATTCCGCTAGAGCATTCGCAGTATTTAAGTCATCCGCTAATGATTCAACAAAACCATTAATATATTCTGGTTTGCCCTCTTCAATATTTATATTGTTCACTTGAAGTTGAAGAGCCATTTGTTTATAAGCCATTTGCATCTTGCTGACTTCTTGTTTCGCAGCGTTGACTGTTTCTTCAGTGAAATTCACTGGTTGACGATAATGGGCATTTAAAATAACTAATCTAGTAACTGGTCCACCATATTGTTCAAGCATATCTTTTGCGTAAATGACATTGCCCAAACTCTTGGACATCTTTTCGTTACCAAAATTAATAAATGCATTATGCATCCAGTAATGAGCGATCTTGTTATGATGCATCGCTTCTGCTTGCGCGATTTCATTTTCATGATGTGGGAATTTTAAATCATAACCACCACCATGAATGTCGATTAAATGATCCGGGAAAATAGAATCGATCATGACGCAGCATTCAGTATGCCAGCCAGGTCTACCTTCTCCCCAAGGAGAATTCCATTTAATACCTTCAGATGTAGTTTTCCACAAAGCAAAGTCCAAAGGACTTTCTTTCTTACTATTTTCTTCTATACGTGCACCTACTACTAAATCTTCAACGTTGATTCCGGATAAGGTGCCATAGTCTTTAATCTTACTTACTCTAAAATAGACATCGCCATCAACGACATAGGCAGCGTCTAATTCAACTAGTCTATTAACGTAATCAATAATCTTATTAATATATTCAGTCACCTTTGGTGTGATTGTGGGTTTCTCACTACCGATGAGTTTTGTGACCTTTAAAAATTCTTGTATATAAAATTCTGTTAATTCCTTTTCACTCTTTCCCTCTTTTAGGGCTTCCTTAATGATTTTGTCATCAACATCGGTAAAATTACTTACATAAGTAACTTTGTAGCCGACGTAGCTTAAAAAGCGCCTTAAAGTATCAAAGACCACGACTGGTCTCATATTACCAATATGGGGATAGTTATAAACTGTTGGTCCACAAACATACATGGAGACTTCACCCGGATGAATGGTTTTGAATTCTTCAAGTTTATTTGTTAAGGAATTGTAGAATGTAATTTTCATATTTAATAAATCCTTCAATAAAAGGAAGGGGGCGGAAAATCCGCCCCCAAGTATCTTTAATTATTTGGCTGGGTATTTTTCCCTTTTTGCGTTGTAGTGAGTGTGGAGTAATTCTTCACTTAATTCACTTAATGGTTCACCCAAGAAATCTTTATAGAGTTTTTGGATGTCTTTATTGTTATGAGATTGACGAATAACTTGTCTTTCATCTTCGCTATATAAGACTTCCGCTCTCTTTTGACGATAGGTTTCTAAAATGTTGTCGTCTTCGTTTGGTAATAATGTTGGTTGAACGTATGGTTGACCACCACCATTAATACATCCGCCTGGGCAGCCCATGATTTCAATAAAGGCGTATGGTGATTTGCCTTCTTTGACTTCTTGGACGAGTTTTGCAGCGTTTTTCATACCAGAAGCGATGGCAACTTTAATACCGAGTTCTTTAATTTCGGCTTCTCTAATGCCCGCTAAACCACGGACATCTTCAAAGACGATCTTGTTATATTCTTTGCCAGTTAAGACAAAGTAAGCAGTTCTTAAAGCGGCTTCCATAACACCACCGGTAACACCAAAGATAACACCGGCACCGGAGTATTCACCTAATAAGTCTTGGTCAAATTCTTCTTCTGGAAGTTTTTGCCAATTGATACCACAACGTTTGATCATCTTCGCTAATTCTCTAGTTGTGAGAACAGCGTCGACGTCTTTATCCATTTCTGGACGTTGTCTTTCAAATTTCTTCGCGGTACATGGCATGATAGAGACCACAAAGATATCTTTTGGATCGATACCATGACTCTTAGCGAAGTATGTTTTGGTAATTGCACCTTGCATCATGTGAGGTGATTTACATGTGGACATATTTGGAATGACTTCTGGATAGAAATATTCCATATAGTTCACCCAACCTGGAGAACATGATGTGATTTGTGGTAAGACTCCACCATTTTTAATTCTATGAATTAATTCATAGCCTTCTTCCATAATGGTTAAGTCCGCACCGAAGTTGACGTCGAAGACTCTGAAGAATCCTAAACGGTGTAAGGCAGCAACCATCTTACCAGTACCTGGTGTACCGATCTTTTCACCGAATTCTTCGGCAATCGCGGCACGCACTGCAGGCGCGGTTTGAACGATGACTTTCTTACCTTGTCTAAAAGCTTCGTCAACTTTATCGATTTCGCTATGTTCCATTAAAGCGCCGACTGGACAGACATTAACACATTGTCCACATTGCATACATGGAACATTAGCAAAGCTTCTATTTTGAACAGGAGAGACAACGACGTTAAAGCCACGGTTTTCAAATCCTAAGATAGAAATGCCTTGAGCTTCTTTACATCTCTCGATACATCTACCACATAAGATACATTTTGCGGAATTTCTAATGATACCAGGGGCAACTTCGTCTAAGGTCTTTGGAGACATTGGTCCGATATATTTGCCATCTCTAGCACCAACCATCTCGGCAACGTGCAATAATTCACAGTGTCCATTCTTTGGACATTGTAAACAATTCTTTTCGTGGTTAGAGAGGATTAATTCGACGGAAGCACGTCTAGCTTCCACCGCTTTAGCGGAGGAAATGGAGATTTCCATACCTTCGTTAACTGGGTATTCACATGATGCGCATAATCCACGCGCACCTTTAACTTCGACAAGACAAACACGACAGGATGCTCTTGAGCATTTGCCATGATTGAATGCACATAAGGAAGGAATTTGATATCCGCATTTGCGGCAGGCCTCTAAAACAGTCAAACTGTTATCAACTTGATAATCACGGCCTTCAATTTTAATATTCACTAATGCCATAATTCATTCCTCCTTATCTCTTGATAATCGCGCCGAAATGGCATCCTGCCATACAGCTACCACACTTCACGCACTTACTGGAATCAATAAGATGGACAAATTTGTTTGGAATCTTCGCTGGTTGTTCAGTAACGGAAATACAGTTAACTGGACAGTTACGTGCACATAATGTACAACCCATACATTTTTCAGGAACAATATAGTATTCCATCATATTCTTACAGACGTGAGCAGGACACTTGTGGTCTCTCACGTGCGCTTCGTATTCTTCTGGGAAGGCTTTCATCGTGGAAAGAATTGGGTTGGTCGCGGTTTGACCTAAAGCACAGAGAGAGTTGGATTGAATGAATTTTGCTAATTCTTTCAAATCTTCTAAGTCTTTTGGTTCGCCCTTTCCATCACAAATCTTTGTTAAGATGTCTAGACATCTTCTTGTACCGATACGACATGGTGAACACTTACCACATGATTCATCGCAAATAAATGTCATATAGAATTTCGCGACGTCGACCATACAGTTGTCTTCATCCATGACGATCGCACCACCAGAACCCATCATACTTCCCGCAGCGATTAAGCTACCGAAGTCGATTGGTGTATCTAAGTCTTTTTCGGTTAAGCATCCACCGGATGGACCACCAGTTTGAATGGCTTTGAATTTCTTTCCACCTGGGATACCGCCACCGATATCATAAATCAATTGTCTGAGGGTTGTTCCTAAAGGAACTTCGACTAAACCGACGTTGTTGACTTTGCCACCTAAGGCGAAGACTTTGGTACCTTTTGTATCATCGGTGCCGATAGAAGCGAATTTCTCCCAACCTTCTCTTAAAATATATGGAACACAAGCAAGGGTTTCCACGTTATTAACGACTGATGGATGTCCCCATAAACCCTTCACTGCGGGGAATGGAGGACGTGGACGTGGCATACCACGTTTTCCTTCAATACTATTAATTAATGCTGTTTCTTCACCACACACGAAGGCACCTGCGCCTAAACGGATATGGCAACGGAATGAGAAATCAGTACCTAAAATGTGATCACCTAATAATCCCATTTCTTCTAATTTCTTAATCGCGTTTGTTAAACGTTTGACCGCTAATGGGTATTCGGCTCTAACGTAGAAGTAACCATCATTCGCGCCAATCGCATAACCGGCAATCATCATACCTTCGATAACTGCGCATGGATTACCTTCAATAATAGAACGATCCATAAATGCACCTGGGTCACCTTCGTCACCATTACAAATCATGTATTTTGGTTCATCGGTGTCAGGAACAAATGACCATTTCTTACCGGTTGGGAATCCACCGCCGCCTCTACCTCTTAATCCAGATTTTAAGACTTCGTCGATGACTTCTTTTCTGGACATGTGTAAGGCTCTATTTAAACCTTGGAAAGCTCCGATAGCGATAGCTTCATCAATATTCTCTGGATTGATATCCGCGTTACCGATTAAAGCGATGCCTCTTTTTTGGAGTTTGTAGTAGTTGTAATCTTCTTGTTTACGAACGCGTTCTTTGGTTTGAGGATCAACGAAGAGTAAACGTTCGACGACTTGATTATTCAAAATATCTTTCTCAAAGATTTCTTGTGCATCTTTTGGTTTCACTAATGTGTAGAGTGTTTCTTCTGGGAACACTTTCACAAATGGACCTTGAGAACAGAAACCGAGACAGCCAACCATATTGACGGTGACTTTGTCTTCCATTTTGTTTTCTTTAATTAAGCGTTGGAATTCTTCTAAGATGCCTTGGCTCTCTAAAGATAAACATCCAGTATCACCACAGACAACGATGGCTCTGTGACCAGGTTCGCAGCGATATTTTTTCTCTAAGCATTTACCGCATTGTTCAAAACGCTCTTGGAGTTCTTTTTCATTAGTAATTTTCTTTTCCATAATTAAGCCTCCTTCGCGCGATATTCCGCGATAATATCTTTGACGTTGTCAACTTTCACTTGTGAATAGACCTTGCCGTTGATTGTCACAGCAGGGGCAAGCGCACAAGCACCGATACAACGCAAAACGTCAATTGTGAATAAACCATCTTTTGTGGTTTCACCAGCTTTAACGCCTAATAATTCAGAGAATTTATCAAGCACTAATTGACTGCCCTTGACGTAACAAGCAGTACCTAAACAAACACCAATGACATATTTTCCTTTTGGTGTCATGGAGAAGAAAGAATAAAAAGTCACCACGCCATAAATGTCACTGACTGGTGTACCTGTCAAATCACTGACTAATTCTTGAACTTCTAAAGGAATATATCCATACTCCTTTTGGATATCTTCAAGAATCATCATAGTCGCGGTTGGCTCATCCTTATACCTCTCAACAATTTCTGTAATTAGTTTTACAGCATGTGGTTGCAATTTAGCCATAATAGCCTCCTATTGGTTATTATCCTTGATTGTGATTTTCTATATGTAATCACGCGTCTATATTTTACGCGCAATTGTGCGAATGTGACAAGTATGTAGAAAAAATATAATGATGATAACAAAGAAAAATATGCTTAAACATTGCAAAAAATACCTAAAGAAAAGTAGTCAAATTTGATATTAAAATTACATTAATAAAAATATCCTTCAATTTATAAATTTTGAATATACCTCAATTATATAAAGAAAAAAACAAAATATGAAGACTAGCCACAAATTGTGGTGTTTTTGCGCAAAAAAACTTCAGATTTACCAAAATATCAACAAAGATAACAGAATATAAAAAGATAACCTTCTTTTGTGATTTTAAGAATAGTAAACATTCCAACTCACAATATCTTTCAATTTATTCTATTTTTCCACTTGTGTTTATTTAAAAATGCCGGTAAATATGCAGAACAAAAAAATTGGGACAAGAAGTACCCCAATATCTTTATTAACATATCTTATATTTACTTATTACTTTGTACTAAATAAATAAAGATATAGGGGTAATTTTTTTATAAAAAAATAACCTTTGATTATTGCTCTTTTATATGCAATATTGAATGAGCCGGGAAACCGGTGAGATGGCCTTCTCTTGTCGCTCTTCACACTCGTGAGGAGGTGATGAGGAAATGCGCATAATAAAAAAAGCAATCATCCTGATCATGATTGCCGCGCTACTATTGGCGATGTTAAGTTAGCTTTGCCCATAGTGAGAGAGGTCATCTCCTAACTTGATATTAAAATAAGTTTTCTAGAAAAGCAACAAATAAAAAAGACAATCATCCTGATCATGATTGCCCCGTGAGGAGGTGAGAAATGCGCTTCTCTAATTAAATATTAAATACGGAACGAAAAATTATCAATAAAAACGAGCAAGAACAGATTCACTTTTCTTACAAAAGAGAGAATCAAGATAAAATATATTTTAATATTTTGGTTAATTTTAACATATTTCAGCAAGAAGTCCCCCACCTCAAAAAGTATTGTTTGATGGCTACCTCTATAGGTGGGGGATGAATTGCAACTTATTAACCAGTCATCTGATTGAATTGATCATAGCTAGATAAAAAACAAAAAAGTTTCAAACAATAATTGAAGTTATATCAATAAATTGATATAATATTATTAGGATAGAGGGGTGTGATGAAGCAATGTTTTGTTTTATTGCCCCCTTTTATTTATCTCAATAGTTTTATGAAAAGAATTGCTTATAAGTATCGTATCTATCCTAATAATGCGCAAAAAGAATTCTTTGCTAAATGTTTTGGGTGTGTTCGTTTCTTTTATAATAAGTCTCTTGATGATATGAACGAGATATATAAAAGCACTGGTAAATTTAAAAACATCACTCCTGCCTCTTATAAGGAAGATTACTCGTTTTTAAAAGAAGTAGACTCGCTTGCTTTAAGTAATGCTCAACTTAATAGAAACACCGCGTTTAAAGCATTCTTTTCTCACAAAACAGGTTTTCCTAAGTTTAAAAGCAAAAGAAACGATCAAAGCTATACGACAAATAATCAAGGAAGTGTGAAGTTTTCTAATAACGATAGATATATCTCTATTCCCAAAT
>JBGULD010000021.1:0-13344 GCA_045114745.1 Bacilli bacterium | reverse complement strand
ATACTTACAAAGGATGGGACACATCCGGATAGCTTGTTTATGCTTGGCTCGCTAGAGTCATCGAGCAAGAAGCCCCCACTTCTTTAAGTGGTGGGAGTATGCCACTATTGATTAAGAAATCTTTTCTAGTGTTACATCTAAATAATATAACCACACTGTATATACATAATTAGATTTGAAGTAGACATTATCCGATTCAAGACCACTTAAAGAGTAAGTTGTTTTCTTACTTGCTGAGGTTCTTGATTCAGGTAGTTGTGGATCATCCGTACTAGTGCCATCATAGAAATCAAAGTTATCATAGGTGTTATAAATCTGTAACTCAATTTCTTTAATGTGATATCCGCTTGGTGCTGATATCAAGAAATATCCATTATCAGCAACACCGAATTCAGAATGACCTAAATCAATTTGCATCGCCGAATGGCTAATAGTCATTTGCACAGTGTCGGAAGAGGAATTAGAAGCGGTGACATTTGTGCTTAATGTATCCGCGACGCATCCATCGTATGTGAGATGTGCTGAATAGAGATTATCATCCGCCTCGACCCAACCGGCATAGACGGTTAAATCATTCAAAATAGTATAGGAACCACTCACTGGTCTTGTACATCCAGAATCTAAATACCAACCAGTAAATTCATACCCTGATCTACTTGGATTAGACACTGATGGAATATATGCACCATAAGAGACGTTTGAAATTGTTTGATATGCGTTTGCGCTACCATCATTCATCATGAATGTCACTGTGAATTTATTTGATGGAGCAATATTGGTTCTCTTATATATGCTACGTTCAGAATCAAAATCATATGGATATAAGGCTTTTCCGGCATCATATCCTTTTTCATGCAACCATTTCTTTAAGATAATGCGGTAATTATCATCGAGGACATCAATATAATTGCCATTGTTATCATCGAAATAGTCATAATCTCTTTGATCATCTGTATGGAAAGCTAAATAGTCTAAGACTGCGATTTTATATGTGCCATTAATGTCAAATGTCTTACCGTTATTAACGAAGCTATCATTGAATCTAGCATAGTTATATCTTCTAATTTCGTTATAGATCTCTCTGCCTGTGGCTTCGATGATATAAACTTCATTATCAAACGGGAATGCTTCGTAGATATCAGCAAAGGTGATTTGATGGGTCACTGGGTCTGGAACGATATTCGCTCTAGCGAAGTTAACATATGAGCAGAGGATATCTGGATATTCATCAATCACCGTGTCATAAATCGCTTGCGCCATGACGTTTTCTGCGTAGGAGTTTGAATTTATTGCGGAGGAAGTTGCACTCCAGCGTGTTAAATCAGGATCATGGTCACCCAAGACGTTACCAAGTTTAGTGTAAGCATCATTTTCATATATGAAATATTCACCAGTTTCAATATTGATGTAGTAATGACCTGGATTACCAACTGCTGGCCATCCAGCATTATCTTTGAACCAGTAATAATAGTAATTAATATCCGCTGGTCTAATGATGCTACCGGTATAGCTCCATGAAGAACCATTATATGTATAATAACGGAGACCTCCACCATTAACGGTGTCAATCCAAACTTCGTTTGTCTCTGGATTACTTGGGAAACCAACTGCATTAGCAACAACTTGGTTAGCTTCTGTGGCCACTGCGTCTTTCGCATTTTGCACTAAGGTATGAATGGTTGGATCAATGTTGTCATTAACAGCATCTTTTATTGAATAAGAATTTATGTTAAATAAGTTAGAACCGATAACTTTGCCTTTAATGTTATCATAGATAAGTTCAATCTTACCTATTCCGTTTCCATTCTTACCAAATTGGCCATACCAAATGCCATTGCTATATTTATTTTCAAATTTGTGTGTATGACCACATAAGACTAAATCAACATAGTTTTCTAAACTATTATTTAAAACTTCTTCTTGTCCGGTATGGCAAGAGGCGATGACGATATCACAGCCATCATTTCTTAAAGCGGTGGCTTCATCTTTAATGACTTGGATATGATTCTTGAAGCCAATATCATGTGTGTATAAAGAGTTAATTGAGGTAATTTGGCTTTGACCAATAACACCAACGATACCGACTTTAAGTCCGTTCGCTAATGTGTAAGTCGCAGTCTTATCACCGATTTCCGCTTGTTGAGTGGTACCAAATTCTTTGGTATTGAAGTTATAGTCATAAATATTCGCCGCTAAAGTTTTAAGGGTTTGTCCCTTATATGTTCTTGCGGTATTATCTTTTAATCTTTGGACACCCCAGTCAAAGTCATGGTTGCCGACGGTTCTGACATCAAATCCCGCTTCAATCATGACATCATTAACTAAGTTACCATAGTTCATATTAGAGTAGATGGAACCTTGCCAGCTATCACCTTGGTCGATAATTAATGTATTAGGCTCAGCACCAACGGTCTTTAAATATGTACCATAGATTTCAAGACCACATTGTTCACTTGTTTCTTCAATCGCACCATGGAAGTCATTTGTGGCATAGATAGTAACCACGTCTCTATCTTCGACATAACTATAAGAACAGGAATAGTTAATGGTGACATTAAATATTGGCGTATCCATGAATGAATAGTATCCAAGTTCAACATAGTTCACGCCACCCAAAACCAATACACCAGAACCTTCACCACTTGAGACAATATATTGTTCTTGGAAGTTTGAGCCATTAAGGGATGTTCTAACAGCGAAATCACGGCTTGTATCGGTTTGGAAAGAGATACTGGTGATTTCTTGGAAATGGAATGGAGATGTATTAGTGTCGCCAACAGTAAAGGAAATTAGCGAGTTGTACATATTCGCAACACGGTCGGTTTGCGGATTGTGTTCTTCATCTTCTAACTTTTTACTGTCATAGACTCTCATGTATATGTCTGTGCCATCATGCAAATTAGCGTGAGTGACGTAGTCATAGAAGCCTTCTTTACCTGATGATGCAGCGTATTCAGTGACATTGTGTCCGTTATTGGAGAATGTCACACTGCCTTCGACATCAGTTGTGGCTCTGGTGAAGTTGTTCATTCCCTTAAAAATAATGACGGACGCAACAGAACCAATTGATAAAGCTAAGCAGGTAATGCTGGATATAAGAAAGGTGCGTTTTTTCATATAGTGGCTCCTTAAAATTATTATGAATATATCGAGATATTCTACATAAACAATATAATATAAAAAGCATACATACAAGTGCGCGTTAATTAATTTATAGATAACCTATGGTTAATTATCTTATGAGAAAGCTAGATAGTCCTCTTACGCGAATAAAAACTGTCTGATCACACTTTTTTAACTATAGTCTAAAACTTAATCCAACAATTCTTGAGGAATGTTTTAATTGCGGTTACATCTCTATCTTCATAATAAGCCACTAGATGCTTTTTAAATTCAGGGACTTTGTTAAAGTCGATAACAAGTAATCCTTTTCCTTTAGAAATCAAATAATGATTAGCGAAAATAACCGCGGTTCTTTTATTGCCATCATTATAGATTTGTGTCTTCATCGTATATAAACAAAGTTCAATGGCTTTATCAATATCTTCAATATCTTGTTCAATGATATTTTTAATATCCTGTTTGACTTTATCTTCAAATGGGAGAGGAGGAACATATGTTGACCCACCAATTTTAACTGGGACACCTCTAATTCTTCCACCATCAGGAATGCCTAATAGTCCTTCGTTAACAAGCCTTGCAATATATGAGCAAAGGTAATAGTCACTAGGAGATTGAATGACATCTTTATTTATAATAAATTGCCAAGCATGTTTGAGATTAATGATTTTTAAAACATCTTCTGTGCTGGCATTATTTATCTTGCCGTTTTCGATGATGGCTTCCGTATCTGGGAACGTTGTTCCAATACCTTCTAACACCGCTTGATCATAGATGATGGCTTTCATATTCGCCCGAGCAAGTTCAAGATTTAAAAGAACGCGATTATCTAAATCAGATTCTTGATATCCTAGTTCTGCTAATTGTTTTTCTACTTGTCTTATCTCTTTACGAATTTGTTTCGCTTCCGCATTATTCTTAAGCAAAAGCTGATATAGTTCATCATTATATTCACCCACATAAGTCGATTTGACTTTATCAAGAAGCCTTTTGCGGACATAAAGATATCTTTTATCAGATATTTCTTTTATTTCTGGTGTTCCGTCATATGGTAAAAGATTTAATCTGGCTTGCAATTCTGCTTTTTTGCTAAGCAATTCTTGAATTAGGACAACGCTGTTTTCCATAGTAATCTCCTTTTAGGGAACTTTCTGATTAAATTTTATTATGTTTGTTCCCTAAATTCAATCACATTGTTTCACACCATTTTCGATAAAAGAGAAGGCTTATTCCTTCTTCTTCGACTTTTTATATTCACTGATTGGTATCGTCATCCAGTGACAGGGAAGTCACCAAGACTATGTATAACGTTCAGCATACGAGCAATTTGGTGGACCGAACCACGGGTATTCTTATCTATTCTAACCACTCTTTAATTGTGTAGATTACTTCCTTCAATTCTAAACCGCTAGCATATTCATTGTTCTTAACATAAGAAGTCCAACGAACACTTATTTGTTCGTTATTGGTGATTTCATCTAATAAAGCCAAAGCATCTTCTTTTGCTATTGCAAAATTCCTATGTTTGAATGTTTCGCTTAAGGCTTTTTTGAGTGTCTCTTTGTTAACGTTTTCAAGTTGTGTTTTTCTTAGAATATATAGATCATAAAAGTCTTTGCTTCTGCTATTTGCAATTCCTCTAGAAAGAAGCGTTTGCAATTTTTCAGCGATTACACTTTCTAAACTATAAACTTTTATTGGTAAAACACCGCCAGTCACCAAACATTTATAATCATAACTCTTTTCTGATGGCACAATTGGATCGCCAGTAGCAACATCAATGCCAAATTCATATTTAACGTTTTCAAGTTTGCCTAGGATTTTTATTTGATAGCCACCATAAGGATCATCCATCCTAATATCATCCGAGCCAATAATCTTAAAGGAAACACCATCATCTACACCAATGTCCAATACTTCAGCCACGATTTTGATGAGATTATCTTTTTCCATAGATAATTGTTTAAGACAAAAATCAATGTCCATTGTGCTTCTAGAAGAAACTCCTAAGAGGCTTGACAAATATAAGCCTCCTTTAAGTATAAATTTATCTTTGTAACTTGAAGCAGCCAATCTAACTAAAAAGGCATCAAAAAAGAATCGGTTGTAGACAATGTTTTGAGATATATTCATTTTCTTAGAAATGTTATTTGCTCTAGCCTTGAGAGAATCTTTATTGATCGTCATTTATTACAACCTCCATCACTTCAAACACCTTGTTTTCGACGCCAAGTATTCTAGCGTATTTGAACAGTTTACTCTGATTATTAATTTTCTTGATATAAGATCTAATGGCTTTAATAAATAGTTCAGAATCATATTTATTGCGATTCTTAATCAAGTCACATATCGTTCTTTCTTCATCGTAAGTTCTCACGATGTTGCCAAAGATAGTCTTTGTTTCTTTAACACCAAGCTTGTAAATATCCATATTAGATAGTCTATGTATAGTAAGCGATTCTATTCTTTTTCTTGTTGGGTTATAGCCTTGTGGCGCCACGACTTCAATATCGGTTGGTATACGATCAGTTAGTCCAAGAAGGTAAAGAGCGCTTATGCCACTAAAAATATATTTTGGATATCTTCTTTGAAGAATAAAATACTCGTCAGCTATATAGCTATCATCAGCATAAAATCCAGGAGCTATTTTATTTAGGTTATTTTTCTTAACAAAATCAGAAAGAAACCATGATGGTATATTTGCACTATCAATATCCTCTCTAGTGATAAAACCACCGTTGTTTTTAAATATTTGTTCAATCTTAGAATAGTTTGTATTTTCTTTCATTTGCACCTTATTTTACTATTTTTAATGTGCTTTTGCAAGTAGTTATCTAAATAAAAAGAAGATTTTTAGAACCTTCTCTTTAACTATTTTTTATAGGAACTGGAATCTCCATCCACAAGCATCTAAATTCTTCATAAAAAAGTCCCCTTTTTATTCTACAAACTATAAGTTTATAGAGTCCAAAATTGGGGACAATTTCATCACAAATGGTGGGCCTAATTGGACTTGAACCAGCGACCTCGCCCTTATCAGGGGCGCGCTCTAACCAACTGAGCTATAGGCCCATCTGTCATAGACAGCGTTAATACTATACAATAACGATAAATAAAAATCAACGAGAAATAATCGCGATATTTTTCAAATTAAAAAATAATATTTTTTAGTTAAAATAACAGTCTATTTTTATTATTTAAACACTAAAGAAGCGGCGCCGATAATTCCAGAATGGTAACCAAGTTCGGAAATAAGAATCTCCACTTCTGGGGTTCCTTTAAATCCGTAGTTTCTTTCTTTACAATACGCTTTTAAGCGAGAAATCAAATAATCTCCTTCGTTAGCGATACCACCAGAAAGCACTACTGCATCTGGTCTAAAGATATTGAAATAATTATTTAATCCTTCACCGAGATATTTAACATAGTTATCGACTAATATTTGACCATATGGGTCACCTTCTCTAGCCGCTTCAAAAGCAATACGAGCACTGACCTTACCATATTTTTCCGTGATAGCCCACATCTTAGAATCTTTATGTTTAGCCATCATTCTTTTTGTGTCACGGATTAATCCAGTCGCAGAAGCATATGCTTCTAAACAACCTCTTCTACCACAGGTACATCTTCTACCATCATATTTAATAACACTATGACCGATCTCTGCGCCTTTGCCCATTTTGCCTTCATATAATCCACCGCTGATGATGAGACCACCACCGACACCGGTACCAAGAGTCATCATAATAATGTTTTTATATTTACGACCGGCACCAAATTTATATTCACCTAGCGTTGCCGCATTCGCGTCATTAGTGATTCTAATTGGTAAATCGATTTTTTCAGAAACCATTTCTATGAAATGAAGTTCATTCCATCTCAAATTATTAGAATAAGAAACGATACCGTGCTCACTATCAATACTGCCTGGTATACCAAAGCCGATACCTAAACAGTTTTCTTTATCGTAGTGATGTTCACTGAGATAGTTTTGGATTAAGACGATTAACTTATTGACTGTGACATTTTGGTTTTCACCTTTTTCCACAGACATAGAAAATACATCGAGGACTTCACCTTTTTCATTAACTGCAGCACCTTTAATGGAGGTTCCACCAATATCAACACCAATCGCAATCATTATTTCTTCTCCAATAAATCTTTAATAATAGCTTTATTCCTGATAGACATCTTATCAGGCATGTTATTTAAATCACAAAATACAAGTTCTGAGACCTCTTCTTTTTGTGGTTTCATCTCACCATGATATTTATAACATAAATAAACGAGATCAACGCCATATATTTCATCACCATTAAAATAAACATAATGGGTGACTTCACCACTATAGACTTTAAATAATTCAAGATCGTCAGCGATAAGACCTGTTTCTTCCAACAGTTCTCTTCTTGCAGCTTCTTCCGCACTTTCTTTTAAATCAATTCCACCACCCGGGAAATCATAAAAACCATCATCGCTTCTTTTTTCTAAAAGGACTTGACCTTGTTCATTAAAAAGAACCACTACTGAGTGGGCTAATAATAAAGGCATGTGGCCAGTCTTTTCTCTAAGTTCTTTTAAATAATCCGCCATAACTATAACGAGGAAATGATAACGGTTCCCTTTCCTTTAATGCGACATGTTTTTTGATATGGAAGGAAGAATGAATCAAACTTCGTATAAGGGATATCGTCCACCATTCCTTCGCCTGAAATAAACGTGAAAGATTTGAAGGAATCTCCATCACTAGAAATCACTAATTCACCATCAAAATCAATGCGTTTTACTGTAAAATATGGGGTTTTTGCAAGAAATTCGCTGTTATTTGCGCGTTTTTCGTACTTCTTATAATTGATAACTTTTAATGCTTTATCGATATGAAGTTCACGATAATTCCCATCTTTATCTTTTCTTAAATAATCATAGAGACGATAGGTCAAATTACTGTTTTGTTGAATCTCAATTAATCTCACACCTTTGCCGATTGCGTGTATAGTGCCGGATTCTATAAGATAGACATCACCTGGTTTAGCTTCAAAGAAATTCAAATAGGAAAGAATACTTCCGTCTCTTAAAGCTTGTTCCACTTCTTTCTTGTCGTAGTCTTTATTAAAACCAACATATAATCCTGAGCCCTTATCGGCATCGATGACGCACCACATTTCTGTCTTTCCATATGAGTTTTCATTTTTTAATGCGTATTCATCACTAGGATGGACTTGCACTGATAAATTATCTTTCGCATCGATTAATTTAATTAATAATGGAAAATAAGGGAATCTATCTTTGATAGGACCGATATCTTGATCGGTTAAAACATCAATTAGTCTTTTTCCTTTATCATTACCTGAATCGATGATAGAAGAAAAATCATCTCTCACGGATAATTCCCATAATTCAGAGATTATATCTTCTTTTAAGCCTTTATATTTTTGGAAGTAGTTTCCTCCCCATATATAAGACTTCACAACTGGTTTTAATTTAACGACTTCATTCATACTGATTATTTTTAATATATCACTTATTAGAGGCGCTTCGCCCATTCTTTTATTTCTTTAACAACTTCGTATTCCCCATCATCGTCAAGTTCGGAACTTCCGTGGCAGTGCCACTTCTTTAAAACTTTAAACTTCACATCTGCGGATTTATCAAAGTTCTTTATTGTGGAAACAAGAAGCTGATTTTGTTCGACACGATTTGGTAAATCATCTTCATACGCAAATAACAAAAGATGAGAAAATTTAGTTTCTTCATTCACGTAATATAAAGGAGCACATTCATCAATTCTTTGTAATAAAGGAGATAGAGCTTTCTCCATCTTTAATATATTAAAATGGCTCGTCGGTTGTGCGGCATCGCTAATCCAACCGGATATTTCTTTATTATCAATACCGACATCATTTAGATATTCTTTGTTAAAACAAAGCATTAAGGTAATATAAGCACCTGCGGATTGTCCCGATATAATAAATCCTTTGGATTTACCATATTGAGAAATATGATCTTTAATATATTTCACTGCATTAGCGGCATCATATAAGAATTCCGGAAATCTCTTTTCTGTTAACAAGGAATAATTTGCGGTGGCCACTGCAAAACCGATATTAGCGAGGTGTTCACAAAACTTATGTGTGTCACCTTTATCACCTTCTACTAGTCCACCACCATGAAAATGAATAATGGTGAAAAACTCTTCTTGGTTAGGAAGAAATAAATCCATATATAAGTTCTTATGGAAATTAATGTTTTTCACTGATTTCATAATTATTTATTTCTTTGTCACTAATTCAAAGCTATCTTTTGGAACAAACATTTCAAATTTTGGCATCTTATAAACGGAGAAGTTATTCTCAAAGACAAATGATGCATAGTTTTGGAATCCTTGGACTTGGACATATGCGAGTAATTTACTTCCAAGGACATCTTCATCATACGCAGACACTTTGATTTTGTTCTTTGGATTATCCATCTCTGGATTAACGAGACCTTTCTTCACCATCTTCTTAGTAAAGATCGGCATTAATTTATCTTGTTTAAAGACAATGTCATATTCGCCATCAGTGATATTTGGATCACTATCATATTCTAAAGTTGTGCCGGCGACACTAATGAGCATCTTACCATTTTTATTTTTGATAGTAGCGCTACTTCTATTTTCAAATACCACTTCACGAGAATTTGCCTTGTTGTGGTCTTTGTCATAAACCGCGATTCTTTGATATGGAAGATATAATTCAACCTCTTTACCAAGGGATACTTTTTCTTCGTTTGGCACCTTCATTGCGAAGTAACCTTCTAAACCTTTTAAGGAGAAATAGAGGGCTTGATAATCGGTTTTTTGTTCAATAAATTCCGTTTTTGCGGAGATTTTCATGCAATTTGGCATTTCTTCCTTACTGATATATTCTGGTTTGATCGCTAATAAAACTTCGCCATCAAACGCAGTATCAAGGAGGTGTTTTTGATATTCTTCATCAAGCGATATTTCTTGTTCACCCATCTTCACCACACCATTTTTAATCTTCACTGGGAATTCATCTTCATGTGGAATACCCATGATGGCTTTATGTGTTTCGTGGTTAAACAAATAAACATGATTCATATCTAACGCCACATTAATTGTTTCATTCGCATGAATCTTGGAATTGAATGGAATCTTGATGATAAATTGTTCTTTTCTATTCTCTAACTTGGTGTAAATGATTGATTCATCACCTAAATGTTCAACGACATCGACATAGACACTGAGTTTACCTTGGTTTGGTAAGACGTGTTCTGGTCTGATACCTAACAAGACTTTTTGTCCAATATATTTCTTGCTCGCTAATTGTTTGGCTTTGATTTCAGGGAATTCGACAATTTGGTCATCTCTATCATTGAGTTTAGCCTTTAAGACTTTGCCATCCATAAATAGTTCCGCTTCAATGATATTCATCTGTGGAGAACCTAAGAATGTGGCAACGAATAAATTACTTGGATCTTCAAATAAGGTGATTGGAGTATCAACTTGTTGAATGAAACCATCTTTCATAACAACAATGCGATTACCCATAGTCATGGCTTCTGTTTGGTCATGAGTAACATAGATAAATGTGGTTTGGAGTTTTTCGTGAAGTTTAGTAATTTCACTTCTCATCGCCACACGGAGTTTAGCGTCCAAATTAGATAATGGTTCATCAAGTAAGAAGACTTTTGGATCACGAACAATCGTTCTACCTAACGCCACACGTTGTCTTTGACCACCTGATAAAGCCTTAGGCTTTCTAGTTAATAATTCGGAGATTTCTAAGATTTCCGCTGCGGCTTTCACTCTCTTATCGATTTCTTCTTTTGGAGTGTGTCTTAGTTTTAAACCGAAGGCCATATTGTCATAGACAGTCATATGGGGATATAACGCGTAGGATTGGAAGACCATCGCGATATCTCGATTCTTGGGTTCCACTTCGTTCATTAGTTCGCCATCAATATATAATTGACCAGCGGTAATTTCTTCTAAGCCGGCAATCATTCTTAAAGTTGTGGATTTACCACATCCTGATGGACCGACAAAGACGACGAACTCTTTATCTTTGATTTCTAGTTCGAAGTCATTGACCGCTCTAACGCTCCCTTCATAAACCTTGTAAACATGTTTCAATGTCACATCTGCCATAAACTAGGCCTCCTTTATATCTTCTTGAGGAGCTTCTTCCTCTTTTTTGATTTCTTTATATAAACCCTTATTTACATATTCAGGGTAATGTTCTTTGTTAATGTATTTATCAAATCCGTGATGAGATATTAGTGTGTATAAAGCAATCACCACACTATTGAGGATCGCAAATAGGAATAATCCGATTGCCATCGTTATCATATTGAAACAACATAATGTGATGACCACTCCTGTAGAGAAGAGAAATACTAATAATATTTTCCAGTTCAGTAATCCTAAAAAGGAAAATGAATTCTTAAGAGTAATAAAATACGAATTTGCGTAATAGACACTTTGTGTTTGGTTTAAAGAGATAACCATACCAAAGAGCAATAAGAATAAGATAAGCGCACCGATACCGACACCTTTCCATACCGCGTCTATAGGCGCGTAAATAAAAAGATAACAACCACCGACGACAAATCCAAAGAGGAATATACCAAAGATAATTCCATCAATTAAACTATGGAGCCAGTTCTCCTTTAAACCTTTAAACAAGTCCACCGCTACCATTGTTCCTTCTTGCCACACCATCTTTTTCATGACATGGAAAGCTCCCCCAAAACCTAAAAAACCAATAATCATGCATGGAAGCATGATAAGCATTGAATAAAAGATTAAGGAGAATAAATAATCATTCTTGCCGTTTTCAATCGCTACAGCCTCTAAAAAGTTGAAATAAAATAGATCGACCGCTAAAGGGATGAAGAACATAAAAGTAAAACAAGACAAAACAAATAAATCCATCTTGCGATGTTTGATAAAATCAAAGAAGACTTCTTTTCGATTATGAGGAAGACTTCTTAAGACTTCACTATCAGTTAATTCTTTTTCCTTTCTTTTCGACATTATTTACCCCAATCTCTCACTACACGTAAGGCATTATCGTGTTCTTTAATTTGTTTAGATGAATATTCACCAGTATTGACACTTTTACCATTTAAGACCATATAACAAGCCCCTTCTGGTAAATAGAAATATTCATTGACCTTTTCTTTATCTATCTCTACGCCATAGTTAACACCATTTTGTTCATATAGACTCATTCCGGAATAATAGGAATTAATTAATGATTCGCTAAGGTCTAAAGCGAATGCGGAAACATTTAATTTGTCGAGTTGATCTTTAGTGACTATTAATACATCTGAGGAGTTATATCCAGCGACGGATAACTTGTTATAGTAACTAGCTTCACTTGGATCAGCGAATATATAAGAGACACTTTTTAGTTCATTGTCCTTATATTTCTCTAACATATCATTCTTTAACTTTTTGGAATCTTTCACCTCACCAGAGATGAATATCGTTAAGGTCTTATAGTTAGGGACTCTATGGGTGATACCAAAGGTAAATATCATTCCCACACTGATGAGGACCGCGGCGAGGAGATAGAATGGCCACGTATACTTTAAGACGGCTTTGACTCTCCTTTTCTTTAAAGCATTCATTGATGTTTCTCCGCGGAGATGAGCACGCGTTGATAAGTGGTAATAGTTAACTTATTGCCTTGCTCAAAATTTAGATTTTCTTTGAGGGTGAATATCGTCTTATCTTCACAACGTAAGTTATAGATATATCTGACGATGATGGGATAGACATATAACCCATTGACAAAACATAGTTCATCGCCTTGTTTTAAAAAGACGACTTCCTCTTCGTTTTTGAGTCCACTTTCATATCCTTTGAAATAACGGTATTTGTGATTAACATCGCTATATATGCAAGTGAAGAAATATATCGCAAACCAACTAAAGAGGGTGGTTATGATAATTGCGATAATCATGCTGACTTGATAATCTTCTTTAGATAAAGTGATTAGTAAGACATCAGCGATGATAATGATTGTGAGGATGAAAGAGAATAACAAAGATAGCTTTAAGAGCTTAGATTTTACACTTTGATATTCATAATTAACATCCACAGAATACGTCATTTTATTTCATCTTTTCCAATCCTTCGATGATGGAATCTCTAATAATTCCACCCCAAATCACATAGCCATAATAGGAAAGGTGTAAACCATCAGTTCTGAA